>CALWXU010000039.1 GCA_944385585.1 uncultured Flavonifractor sp. | reverse complement strand
TGGTGGCGTGGGCGCCGCCGTTGAGGATGTTCATCATGGGCACGGGCAGCACCTTGGCGTTGACGCCGCCGATATAGCTGTACAGGGAGGTGCCCAGGCTCTCGGCGGCCGCCTTGGCGCAGGCCAGGGAGGCGCCCAGGATGGCGTTGGCGCCCAGCTTGGTCTTGTTGGGGGTGCCGTCCAGCTCGATGAGGGCCTTGTCGATGGCGGTCTGATCCAGCACGTTCATGCCCACCAGGCACTCGGCGATCTCGGTGTTCACGTTCTTCACGGCGGTGAGCACGCCCTTGCCCAGGTAACGGCTCTTGTCGCCGTCGCGGAGCTCGCAGGCCTCATAGATGCCGGTGGAGGCGCCGGAGGGCACGGCGGCGCGGCCGACGGTGCCGTCCTCCAGGTAGACCTCCACCTCCACGGTGGGGTTGCCGCGGCTGTCCAGGATCTCACGGCCCAGGACGTCAACAATCTCGATAATCTGCTTCATGGGAAAAACTCCTTTCGTCTTGCGGCGGGGGCAGGCCCCGCCCGGCAGGGGTAGGATTGTGTGGGGGACGGGCCTCGCCCGCCAGGGGTCTTTATATGGTAGGGCGGGAGCAGACTCCCGCCGGATACCGCTTGGAGGAATTGAGAATTGATAATGGATAACTGATCATTCTCCCACATCGGAACATGGGCAGATAAAACGAAGTCCATGCAACGGCGCCGGCCAGCACACAAATTGTCAATTCTCAATTTTCAATTATCCATTCAGGATCAAGGTCTCCCCATCCATCTCGGCCGGTTTCTCAAGGCCCATCAGATCCAGCATGGTGGGGGCGATGTCGGCCAGGCGGCCGTCCCGCAGCTTCACGTCGGCGCCCACGATGTAGAAGGGCACCAGGTTGGTGGTGTGGGCGGTGTAGGGGGTGACGCCGTCGGCGTCCAGCATCCGCTCGGCATTGCCGTGGTCGGCGGTGATCAGGGTCACGCCGCCCATGCGGGAGGTGGCCTCCACCACCTTGCCCACGCCGTCGTCCACGGCCTCCACGGCCTTGACGGCGGCGTCAAACACGCCGGTGTGGCCCACCATGTCGCAGTTGGCGAAGTTGAGGATGATCACGTCGTAGCTGCCGCTCTCAATGCGCTTGACGGCCTCCTCCGTGACCTCCGGCGCGCTCATCTCCGGCTGGAGGTCGTAGGTGGCCACCTTGGGGGAGGGGATCAGGCAGCGGTCCTCACCGGGGAACACCTGCTCGGCCCCGCCGTTGAAGAAGAAGGTCACGTGGGCGTACTTCTCGGTCTCGGCGATGCGCAGCTGGGTGTAGCCCTGCCGGGCGATATACTCGCCAAAAATGTTCACCAGCTCCCGGTGGGGGAAGGCGATGAGCACGTTGGGCATGGTGGCGTCGTACTCGGTGGTGCACACATAGGTGACGGGGAAGTAGCCGCGCTTCCGCTCCACGTCGGTGAAGGCGGGATCCACAAAGCAGCGGGTGATCTCCCGGGCCCGGTCAGGGCGGAAGTTGAGGAAGATGATGGAGTCGCCCTCCTTCACCCTGCCGTCCCTGGTGCACACGATGGGCTCCACAAACTCGTCGGTGACGCCGGCGTCATAGGACTTCTGCACGCCGTCCGCCGGGTCGGGGTTCTGCACGCCCTCGCCCCGGGTCATGGCGTCGTAGGCCCGCTGCACCCGGTCCCAGCGCTTGTCCCGGTCCATGGCGTAGTAGCGGCCCATGACGGTGGCGATCTGTCCCACGCCGATCTCCCCGCACTTGGCCGCCAGCTGCTCCACGTAGCCCTTGCCGGAGGCGGGGGGCACGTCGCGGCCGTCCAGGAAGCAGTGGACATACACCCGGCTCAGGCCGCGGCGCTTGGCCATCTCCAGCAGGGCGAACAGGTGGGTGATGTGGCTGTGGACCCCGCCGTCGGACAGCAGGCCCATCAGGTGGAGGGCGCCGTCCCGCTCCTTGCAGTCGTCCATGGCCTCCACATAGGCGTCGTTGTCAAAAAAGCTGCCGTCCTCGATGGCCCGGCTGATGCGGGGCAGGTCCTGGAACACCACCCGGCCGGCGCCGATGTTGGTGTGGCCCACCTCGGAGTTGCCCATCTGCCCCTCGGGCAGGCCCACGTCCAGCCCGGAGGCGGACAGCCTGCAGCCGGGGTTTTGGGCAAAAATCTTGTCCAGGTTCGGCTTGCTGGCGGCGGCGATGGCGTTGCCCTTCCGCTCGTCCGACAGGCCGAAGCCGTCCATAATAATCAGGGTAGTCGGTGTCTTGCTCATAATAACCTCGAATCTAAACTTCTCATACACACAGGGCGGTTAAACGCAGTCCGCCCCTACAAATGCGGCGGCGCGTCAGGGATGCCGCCCTCCGGGGTCCCCGCCGAAGCCCAGCGGCGGCAGCCGCGGGTTCGGTGGGGAAAAGGAGCCGCAGCAGAAGGAATGAGCTTTGCCGCCTGCGGCGAAGCGAACGATCTGGAGCTTGCGGCGACGCTGTCACGCTGCGCCTGTTCGCGACGCCCGGCTTCCCTCCGTCTCGGGTTCGAACCGCCCCGCCTTGCGGGGCTGGGTTCTCGCCCTCGCTCCGGTCCCTTTTGGGGACCCCGCAAGAGCCCAGCGTAAGCGGGTCTTGTGGGGAAAGGACGAGCAAGGGAGCGAGCGAAGTTTTCGCAAAAGCGGAAACGAAGCGCAGCGGACTTTGCGAGGACGCGCTCACGACGGCTCCGCGCTTCTCACTCCTGGTTGGCGGCGTTGACGATCTCCACGAAATCGGGGGCCTTCAGGGACGCCCCGCCGATCAGGCCGCCGTCCACGTCGGGCTGGGCGAGCAGCTCGGCGGCGTTTTTGGCGTTCATGGAGCCGCCGTACTGGATGGTAACGCTGCGGGCCACCCGGGCGCCGTACAGCTTGCGGATCACAGTGCGGATGGCCTGGCAGACCTCGCCGGCCTGCTCGGCGGTGGCGGTCTTGCCGGTGCCGATGGCCCAGATGGGCTCATAGGCGATGACCACGTGGCGCATCTTCTCGGCGGGCACGCCGGACAGGGCGGCCTTCACCTGGTAGGAGATGAGGTCCATGGTGACCCCCAGCTCCCGCTGCTCCAGGCTCTCGCCCACACAGACGATGGGGTACAGGCCGGCCTCCAGGGCGGCGTGGACCTTCTTGTTGACGGTAAAGTCGGTCTCGTTGTAGTACTGGCGGCGCTCGGAGTGGCCGATGACCACATACTTGACCCCCAGCTCCTTGAGCATCTCAGGGGCGACCTCGCCGGTATAGGCTCCGTGGGACTCGTAGTGGCAGTTCTCCGCGCCGATGGAGACGCGGCACTCCTTAAACAGACGCACGGCGGCCTGGATGTTCACATAGGGCACACACAGGACCACCTCGCACCAGTTGGGGCGGCCCAGCAGGGGCTTGAGCTCCTCAGCAAAGGCCTTGGTTTCGCTCAACGTCTTGTTCATCTTCCAGTTTCCAGCGATAATCGTCTTACGGTATCTCCTGTTCATGGGTAGAACGAACCCCTTTCATCACTTCTGTATTTTATTTTACCGGCCGGCCCCTTTGCCGGCCGGGCATGAAAGCCTTTTTCTTGTCCAGCGGGCTGCCCCGACGAAGGGGCTGCCCGGCACAAAGGCTTTTACTTGTCCAACAGGCACGCCACGCCGGGCTCGTCGGCACAAGCTCCAGATCCCTCGCTTCCCCGCAGGCGGGAAAGCTCGCTCCTTTCGCTGTGCCTCCTCTCCCCACGCGACCCGCGGCAGGGCCGCTGGGCTCGCGCGGGGACCCCGACGAAGGAGCTGCCCGGCACCAAAGTTTTATTTATCCAGCAGGCACGCCACGCCGGGCAGCTCCTTGCCCTCCAGGAACTCCAGGGAGGCGCCGCCGCCGGTAGAGATGTGGGTCATCTTGTCGGCATAGCCCAGCTGGGCCACGGCGGCCGCGGAGTCGCCGCCGCCCACGATGGTGATGGCGTCGGTCTCGGCCAGGGCCTTGGCAATGGCGCGGGTGCCCTCGGCGAAGGCGGGGAACTCGAACACGCCCATGGGGCCGTTCCAGATGACGGTGCCGGCGTCCTTCACCGCGTCGGTGTAGAGGGCGATGGTCTTGGGGCCGATGTCCATGCCCATCATGCCGCCGGGGATGTCCACCCCGTCCACCAGGTGGGCCTGGGCGTCGGCGGAGAACTCGGTGGCGGCCAGGCCGTCCACAGGCAGCAGCAGCTTGACGCCCTTGTCCTTGGCCTTCTGCATCATCTCCTTGCAGTAGTCCAGCCAGTCGGCCTCCAGCAGGGACTTGCCCACGCCGGCGCCCATGGCCTTGGCAAAGGTGTAGCTCATGCCGCCGCCGATGATGATGGTGTCGGCGATGTCCAGCAGGTTGTTGATCACGCCGATCTTGGAGGACACCTTGGAGCCGCCCAGGATGGCCACCAGGGGCCGCTTGGGATTGGCCAGGGCGCCGCCCATGATCTCCAGCTCCTTCTGGATCAGGAAGCCGGACACGGCGGGCAGGTAGGCGGCCACGCCGGCGGTGGAGGCGTGGGCCCGGTGTACCGCGCCGAAGGCGTCGGACACATAGATCTCGGCCATGGAGGCCATCTTGCGGGCCAGCTCGGGGTCGTTCTTGGTCTCGCCCTTCTCAAAGCGGGTGTTCTCCAGCAGCATGATCTGCCCGGGCTGGAGGGCGGCGGCCTTGGCGGCGGCGTCGGGGCCCACCACGTCGGCGGCCATGATGACATCCTGGCCCAGCAGCTCGCTCAACCGCTTGGCCACGGGGGCCAGGCTCAACTTGGGGTCGGGCCCCTCCTTGGGCTTGCCCAGGTGGGAGCAGGCGATCACCGCCGCCTTCTGCTCCAGCAGGTAGCGGATGGTGGGCAGGGCGGCCACGATGCGCTTGTCGTCGGTGATGGCGCCGGTGGCCTTGTCCTGGGGCACGTTGAAGTCGCAGCGCAGCAGCACCTTCTTGCCGGCCACGTCGATGTCCTTCACGGTTTTCTTGTTGTAGTTCATACAGCCTCTCCTTTCATCTCGCCCTCCCCGGTGAGGCCGGGGAAGTCCAGCTGCCGCAGAGCCTCATAGGTGAGGACCGCGGCGGCGTTGGATAAGTTCAGGCACCGGGCCTCCGCCCGGATGGGAATGCGGATGCAGCGCTCGGCGTGGGCCCGGCGGAATTCCTCCGGAAGCCCGGCCGTCTCCTTGCCGAATACCAGGTAGCACTCGTCCCGGAACACCGCCTGGGTGTAGGGCCTGGGGGCCTTGGTGGTGGCCAGCCAGATATCCTCCGCGCCGGTCTTGGCGAAGAAGTCGTCCAGGCTTTCATAGACCCGCACATCCACCAGGTGCCAGTAATCCAGGCCCGCCCGTTTGACCGCCTTGTCGCTGATGTCGAAGCCCAGGGGCTTGATCAGGTGCAGGCGGGTGCCGGTCACCGCGCAGGTTCGGGCGATATTCCCCGTATTTTGGGGGATTTCCGGCTCAAACAACACGATATTGAGCATTTAATCGCCCCCTTTCGGTTCTTTCCTGGTCAGCGCACGCTATTGTACTCCAAAACCGGGAGGATTTCAACCTCAAAAGTGTAAATAAGTGCTGAAACCTCCAGTTTTCTTTCCGTCAGAATTCCCTTTCTCCGCCCGCTTTCCCACTTTCTTGCCGGGCGGAATTGTGGTATGATTAGAAATAGACCAAAGAGGAGTGTGACGCGCGTGATGGAACAATGTCCCCGCAGGCTGGTGGTCAAGGTGGGCACCTCCACCCTGACCCGGGAGACCGGAAGCCTCAATCTGCACAATATGGAGCGGCTGGCCCGGGTGCTCTCCGACCTGGCCGGCATGGGCTGCCAGGTGGTGCTGGTGTCCTCCGGCGCCATCGGCATCGGCACCCGGAAGCTGCGGTTGAGCGAGCGCCCCAGCCAGCTGCGGATGAAGCAGGCCGCCGCGGCCGTGGGCCAGTGCATGATGGTACATATCTACGACAAGCTCTTTGCCGAGTACAACCGTACCGTGGCCCAGATCCTGCTGACCGGGGAGGATGTGGAGTCCCCCGTCCGGTCGGAGCACCTGCACAACACCTTTGAGGCCCTGCTGGAGCTGGGGGTGATCCCGGTGGTCAACGAGAACGACTCGGTGTCGTCGGCGGAGATCGAGACGGGGCAGTCCAAGGTGCTGGGCGACAACGACACCCTGTCCGCCATGGTGGCCCGGCTGTGCGGGGCGGAGCTGCTGGTGCTCTTCAGCGACATCGACGGCCTCTACGACGCCGACCCCCGCACCCACCCGGACGCAAAGCTGATCCACCGCGTGTCCGCCGTCACCCCGGAGCTGGAGGCCATGGCCGGCGGCGCGGGCACCTGGCGGGGTACCGGCGGCATGGCCACCAAGCTCCACGCCGCCCGGCTGGCCCTGGACGCCGGCATCGACATGGTCATCGCCAACGGGGGGCACATGGAGGCCCTGTACGACATCGTGGCCGGCAGGGACGTGGGCACCCGGTTCTCCGCTTCGTTAATTGATAATTGACAATGGATAATTGATAATGGACGGTTTCCCGGCCTGGGTAGGCCGCCATGCACCGAGGCCGGTCGACTGTCATTATCAATTCTCAATTATCAATTGTCCATTATCCAGGAAAGAAACCATTCTGAGGAGGGACTTTTATGACCATGCTGGAAACCCAGGGCCTGGCCGCCAGGGAGGCGGGCCGGGTGCTGGCCGTGGCGGGCACCGCCGCGAAGAACGCCGCCCTGGAGGCGGCGGCAAGGGCCATTGAGGCCCGGCAGGGCGAGCTTCTGGCCGCCAACGCCGAGGATCTGGCGGCGGCGAGGGCCGCCGGCATGCGCACGGCCCTGGTGGACCGGCTGGCCCTGGACGAGGGCCGCATCGCCGGCATTGTGGAGGGGGTGCGGCAGGTGGCCGCCCTCCCCGACCCCATCGGGCAGGTGGTGAAGATGGACACGCGGCCCAACGGCCTCATCATCGGCAAACGCCGGGTGCCCCTGGGGGTGATCGGCATCATCTACGAGGCCCGGCCCAACGTGACGGTGGACGCCGCCGCCCTGTGCCTGAAGTCTGGCAACGCGGTGATCCTTCGGGGCGGCAAGGAGGCCTTCCGGTCCAACCGGGCCTTCGTGGCCGTCCTGCGGGACGCCCTGGAGGAGGCGGGCCTGCCCCGGGACTGCGTGGCCCTGGTGGAGGACACCAGCCGGGAGAGCGCCAACGAGCTGATGAACCTGACGGAGTATCTGGACGTGCTCATCCCCCGGGGGGGCGCGGGCCTGATCCAGAGCGTGGTGAAGAACGCCCGGGTGCCGGTGATCCAGACCGGCGTGGGGGTGTGCCACGTCTATGTCCACGAGGGGGCCGACCTGGACATGGCCGCCCGCATCCTCCACAACGCCAAGACCTCCCGGCCGTCGGTGTGCAACGCCGCCGAGTGCCTGCTGGTGGACCGGGCGGTGGCAAGGGACTTCCTGCCCATGGCGTGGCAGCTGCTCCAGACCAAACACGTGGAGCTGCGGGGCTGCCCCGAAACCCAGGCCATCCTGGGGGAGGTTGTGAAGCCCGCCGAGGACGCCGACTGGGACACCGAGTTCGGCGACTACATCCTGGCCGTCAAGGTGGTGTCCGGCTTTGACGAGGCGGTGGACTTCATCGCCGCCCACGGCACCGGCCACTCGGAGGCCATCGTCACCGCCGACTACTTCGCCGCCCAGCGGTTTTTGGACGTGGTGGACGCGGCGGCGGTGTACGTCAACGCCTCCACCCGCTTCACCGACGGCTTCGAGTTCGGCCTGGGGGCGGAGATCGGCATCTCCACCCAGAAGATGCACGCCCGGGGCCCCATGGGCCTGGAGGAGCTGACCAGCTCCAAATTCGTCATTTACGGCACCGGGCAGATCCGGTGAGCATAGGATAACAGGGCGCCGCCCTCCGTACATACGGCCCGCACAGCAGGCCGTATGAATCCCATGGAGGTGGTTTCCCATGCTGGAGCGCCAGCTGGAGCTGGAGGGCGGCCTGACCGTCTGCCGCCTGGGGGCCCTGCGCCCGGAGGGCGGGCAGGCGCTGGAGTGCATCCTCCGCCTGGAGGGGGTGGCCCCCGGACGGCGCCTGGCCGTGTCGGTGGAGGCCCTGGAGGGGGACGAGGTGGTCGGCTCCCGGGTGCTCACCCTGCCGCCCCGCGGCGGGACGTCCCCCGAGGACGTGCCGCTGGCCGTCCGCCTGTACTTCGAGGGCGACGGCCCCCGCCCCCTCACCGTCCGGGCCGACGCCCACTATGTCGACCAGGGGGGGCGGTGCCTGCTCTGAACAAAGCCGGCCCAGGAACCTGTCCGGTTCCTGGGCCGGCTTTTTGCCGCCGCCTGGGCTGTCTGTTCAGTCCCCCCGCCACAGCTCCGGGTTGAGGCAGGCGAATATTATTGCGCCGGGGAGCAGCAGAAAGGGCCAGCTGTCCCCCAGATGCGGCCCCAGGAGGAGGGCCAGCGCCGCGCAGAGGAGGACGGCGGCGGCCCCCAGGACAATCCGCACCCACCTGGGCCACTTCAGCATGGCCTCCCCTCCCCCCTTCCAAGTCCGCCGCCGGTTCACGCCCGAAATCTCATAGTCTCCCATTAAGTTTTCTTTTAGTGTCTATTCTAGCGCACATAAAGTTTATTTGCAGGAGGGAAGGATAACTATATGATAACCAAAAAGGAGACTATCCGTTATGGCTGTTACGTCTTTGAGCCTGGGAAACGTCATACGCAGTGCGCGGATTCAGAAGGGGTATACCCAGGAAGCGCTCTCAGAAATCCTGGATATCACCCCCAGCCACCTCAAGCAGATGGAGGGCGGCCGGCGCAACCCCTCCGTCCCCCTGCTCTTTCAGATGATGGAGCTGCTGGACTTCTCGGTGGACGCGCTGGTCTTTTCCTGCGAGGGGGCGGGCCGGGTGCTCCACACCGACGGGCTGTCGGAGCGGGAGGTGGAGGCCCTGTCCCGGCTGATTGACGCCATGCGGGCAAACGAATAGCAACGGTTTGCGCTCATGCAAACCGCTGCTGTTTTCTACGTGATTTTGTCCGTCAGAACCGGAACGCCGCGCCCAGCACCGCCGAGGCGCCGATGAACACGATGGGGTGGAGCTTTTTCAGCGGCCCCGCCTGGAGGCAGAGGAACACCGCCGCCGCCAGCAGGACGCCCTTCCACTGGAACAGGGCGGCCGCCCCGCCGCCGTCGGAGAGGGCGTTCAGGTTGAGCAGGGCAATGGAGCACACCTCCGCCAGGGCGGCGGCGATGAGGGCGGTGGAGGCGGGGCGGATGCCGTAAAATACGGCGTCCACCCCCCGGCTCTCCCGGAACTTTTTCAGAAAGCCGGCGATGGCCAGGATGACCAGGATGGACGGGGCCACCAGCCCCAGGGTGGCGATGACGCCGCCAAGGACGCCGCCGATATGGAAGCCCACGTAGGTGGCCATGTTGACCCCCATGGGGCCGGGGGTGGACTCGGAGATGGCGATCATGTTGGCCAGCTCCCCGGAGGTGAACCAGCCGGTGCGGCTGCCCAGGTCGGTGAGGAAGGGGATGGTGGCCAGCCCGCCGCCGATGGCGAACAGGCCCACCTGGAAAAACTCAAAGAACAGGCGCAGATAGATCATTTCCGCAGCCCCCCCTTCGCCGCCCGGATGCACAGCCCGGCCGCGCCGGCGGCCACCACCAGCACAACGGGGGAGGTGAGAAAGCCCAGCACGGCCCCGGCGGGGCCTGCCGGCATGGGGGCGAAGTTCCCCGCCACCGCCAGCACCAGCACCGCCGCGAAGATGACGGTGGTGGGGCCGTCCACCACGCTGGATTTCCGCAGCTTAAGGACGCTGGACAGGATCAGGGCGCACACGCAGGCGCGGACGCCGTTGAAGGCGTGTACCACCGCCGGCAATTCCGCGAAGTTCTGGAGGAAGGCGGCCGCGAGCATGATAATCACCAGGCAGGGGAACACCAGCCCCAGGGTGGCAACGACGCCCCCCGCCGCCCCCTTCCGGCTGTGGCCCACAAAGGTGGCGGTGTTGACGGCGATGATGCCGGGGGTGCACTGCCCAATGGCGAAGTAGTCGGACAGCTCCTCCTCGGTGGCCCAGCCCCGCTTCTCCACCAGCTCCCGCTGGAGGATGGGCAGCATGGCGTACCCACCGCCGAAGGTGCACACGCCGATCTTGGCGAAGGTCCAAAAGAGCTCCAGATAGATGTTCACTTACTCCAAGCCCTCCAGCTCCTCCAGCCAGAGGGCGGCCGCCGCGTCGGAGGGCATCCGCCAGTCGCCCCGGGGAGAGAGGGTGATGGAGCCCACCTTGGGCCCGTCCGGCAGGCAGGAGCGCTTGAACTGCTGGGCGAAGAAGCGGCGGTAGAAGGTGCGCAGCCACTTCAGGATGACGGCCCGGTCGTAGGCCCGGCCGAAGGCGTGCTCCGCCAGGCGGAGCACCTTCCGGGGCGGGAAGGCCCAGCGGATGGCGTAGTAGAGGAAGAAGTCGTGCAGCTCATAGGGCCCCACCAGGTCCTCCGTCTTTTGGGCGATCTGCCCGCCCACGGCGGGGAGCAGCTCGGGGGAGACGGGGGTGTCCAGAATGTCCTCCAGCACGTCGGACAGGGCCTGGTCCTCCTCCGCCTTGTCCCCGGCCACATAGGACACCAGGTGGCGCACCAGGGTCTTGGGAATGGATGCGTTGACGCCGTACATGCTCATATGGTCGCCGTTGTAGGTGGCCCAGCCCAGGGCCAGCTCGGACAGGTCCCCGGTGCCCACCACCAGGCCGCCAGCCTGGTTGGCCACATCCATGAGCACCTGGGTGCGCTCCCTGGCCTGGCCGTTTTCAAAGGTCACATCGTGGTTGTCCATGGACTGGCCGATGTCCTTGAAGTGCTGGCGCACCGCTGCGCCGATGTCGATGCGCCTGAGGGTGGCCCCCAGGCGCTGGGCCAGCTCCACGGCGTTGTCCCGGGTGCGGTCGGTGGTGCCGAAGCAGGGCATGGTGACGGCGATGATGTCGCTGGCCGGCCGGTCCAGCAGCTTCATGGCCACAGCGGTGATCAAAATCGCCAGGGTGGAGTCCAGCCCGCCGGACAGGCCCACCACCGCCGCCCGGGCGCCGGTGTGCTCCAGCCGCTTCTTCAGGCCCAGGGCGGACAGGAGGATGATCTCCTCACAGCGGTTCCGCCGCTCCCCCGCGTCCTCCGGGATGAAGGGCAGGGGGCTCACCGGCCGGGTCAGGGTAGTGGTGCACGGCTCCAGGGAGAAGCTGACCCGGCCGATCCCCAGACAGTGGGCCTCCCTCATGGGGTCCCGCTCCGGGGCGGGGAATGTGTTCATGCGCCGGCGCTCATAGGCCAGGCGCTGCACATCGATCTCACTGACGGTGAGCCCGGAGGCAAACCGCCGCTCGGCCAGCAGCACCCCGTTCTCCGCCACCAGGTTGTGGCCGGAAAACACCAGGTCGGTGGTGGACTCCCCCTCCCCGGCGTTGGCGTAGACGTAGCCGCACAGCAGCCGGGCGGACTGCCCGGTGACCAGGGCGCGGCGGTAATCCGCCTTGCCCACCACCTCGTCGGAGGCGGACAGGTTGACCATCACCGTGGCGCCCGCCTGGGCCAGGTCCACAGAGGGGGGCGTGGCGGCCCACAGATCCTCACAGATCTCCACCCCCACCACCAGGTCGGGCATGGTATCGCAGGCCCAGAGCTGTCTGCTGCACAGGCTGACCTGCTGGCCGCACAGCTCCAGGAGGACGTCCAAATCCCTGCCGGAGGTGAACCAGCGCCCCTCGTAGAACTCCCCGTAGTTGGGGAGATAGGTCTTGGGCACCAGGCCCCGGATCTCCCCCCTGTGGATCACCGCCGCGCAGTTGTAGAGCTTGCCGTCCCACGGGTTCCTCACCGGCAGGCCCAGGGCGGTGAGCATATCCAGGTTCTTGGTGGCCTCCAGCACGGTGGCCAGGCCCTCCTCCGCCCCCTTGAGCAGGGTGTCCTGGAGGAACAGGTCGCCGCAGGTGTACCCGGTGAGGCACAGCTCCGGCAGGGCCAGCACCCGCACCCCCTGCTTGTCCGCCTCCCGCATGAGGGTGAAAATCTGTTCGGCGTTATAGCGGCAGTCGGCCACCCGGATCTCCGGCGTGCCGGCGGCCACCTTGACAAATCCATCGCGCATGACAACGCGCCTCCTTCCGATGTACCAGTCGGTTTCGTCTCCTATGATACCCCAAAACGGCGCGGATTGCAACGCCGCCGGGACGCCGAAAAGCCCCGGCCTTCCGGCCGGGGCTTTTCGGGTGTGTGTTGTGTGTCTTGCAAAGGTGTTGGAGAGGGATAAGAGAGGAATTGGTTTGGGAGGATGGTCTCACGTTCGATTCATCTCTGAATCTGTGTGTATCATACCGCGCAAATAAGGCCAAATCGTGTCTTTAATGTGAATAAACTGTAAATATCAATTTCCCCGGCCTAAATCAGAGCTCCTGCTCCTCCACCCAGCGGACGAAGCGCTCCACCAGGTCCAGCTGCCTGCTGTTCAGGCCGCGGAGCTGCTCGGCCACCACCCGCCTCTGGTCCCACTCCTCCTCCCGCCGCGTACCCAGCAGCAGGGCGTCCGGCATGGCGTCCAGGGCGTCGCAGATGCGCATGAACACCTCCAGGCTGGGGATGGACTTTGCCCGCTCGATGTTGGACAGGTAGTTGCTGTTGATGTCGCATCGCTCACACACCTGGGCTTGGCGCAGCCCCAGGCGCTTGCGCCTGGCCGCCATGCGCTGTCCGATCTGCTGGTAATCCAGGCCCATGTCACCACCTCGTTATGGCATCATTTTACCCACTCTCCCCCCGCAAAAAAATAATTTATAAATGTATTTTATACTTGACACTCCATTTTTGCTGTTTTATAGTTTATTATACACTATTAAGCCGAATCCTGGAGGAACCTCCCTATGAACGCTTCCCCCGACCTGCTGGAGCGCCTGGCCGAGCTGGCCGGCGGCCGCTATGTCTCCGACCTGCGGTTCCTGAAGTGCCGCGTGCCGCTGGGGGAGGCCATCCGCCTGATCCCGGTGGAGGATTATCCCGCGCAGGCGTGGCAGGACGCCCTGTACTACCTGTCTGAGATGGCCCGTCCCCATGCCGATGGGGCGGAGTGCCGCCGCCTTCTTCTGGAGTACTGCGGCCGCACGGAGGCGGACGGGGACTGACCGTGGAATCTTCTGCTTCCGGATTCTTTGCCTTGACTTTCCCCGCCGGGGGTGATATAGTACCTCTGTCAAACTGGTGTTGACGGAGACGAACCCGCACAGCGGCGGACAGAGAGGGGCGCGCACGGTGGAAGCGCCCTGCGACACGCGGCGGCTGTACCACTCCCGAGCCGCCCGGGACGACCGGGCCGGGGCTTTCCCGTTACAGAAAGGCACAAAGCGGTCAGATATCACGCGGCACGCCCTTGGGGCGTCTGCGCGCTTCTGGCAAGCAGGGTGGAACCGTGGGACGCATGACAACGCCTCACCCCTGACACACTCAGGGGTGAGGCGTTTTTTGACTTCTTACCCCTCCCGCATCCCCATCCCGGGCCGCCGCGGGCGGCGGCCCCAGTCTATCAGGAGGTAACACCATGAGCGACGAGAACAAGAGCTATGAATTTTCCTTCGAAAACCCCGAGTACCGCAAGACCTACTGGCACACCTGCTCCCACATCCTGGCCCAGGCCGTGAAGCGCCTGTACCCGGAGGTGAAGCTGGCCATCGGCCCGTCCATCGACGAGGGCTTCTACTACGACATGTCCTCCCCCTTCCCCTTCACGCCGGAGATCCTGGAGAAGGTGGAGGCGGAGATGCGCAAAATCTGCAAGGAGAAGCTGAAGCTGGAGCGGTTTGAGCTGCCCCGGGAGGAGGCCATCCGGTTCATGGAGGAGAGGGGCGAGCCCTTCAAGGTGGAGCTGATTCACGACCTGCCGGAGGACGCCCACATCTCCTTCTATAAGCAGGGGGAGTTTACCGACCTGTGCGCCGGCCCCCACCTGGACTCCACCGGCCGGGTGAAGGGCAACGCCCTCAAGCTCACCGCCTGCAACGCCGCCTACTGGCGGGGGGACTCCAGCCGGGAGACCCTCCAGCGCATCTACGGCATTGCCTTCCCCAAAAAGGAGGAGCTGGACGCCTACCTGGCGCGCATCGAGGAGGCCAAGCGCCGGGACCACCGCAGGCTGGGGAAGGAGCTGGGCCTGTTCATGATGGCCGACGAGGGCCCCGGCTTCCCCTTCTTCCTGCCCCGCGGCATGGTGCTGAAGAACACCCTGCTGGACTACTGGCGGCAGTGCCACAAGCGCTACGGCTATGTGGAGATCGCCACTCCCATCATCCTCAACCAGGAGCTGTGGCACCGCTCCGGCCACTGGGATCACTACAAGGACAACATGTACACCACCGTCATCGACGGGGAGGACTACGCCGTCAAGCCCATGAACTGCCCCGGCGGCATGCTGGTGTACAAGAATGAGCCCCACTCCTACCGGGATCTGCCCCTGCGCATGGCGGAGCTGGGCCTGGTCCACCGGCACGAGCTGTCCGGCGCCCTCCACGGCCTGTTCCGGGTGCGCTGCTTCACCCAGGACGACGCCCACATCTTCATGACCCCCGACCAGATGAAGGACGAGATCAAGAACGTGGTGAAGCTCTTTGACGAGATCTACTCCACCTTTGGCCTGACCTACCAGATCGAGCTGTCCACCATGCCGGAGGACCACATGGGCGACGAGGCGGTGTGGCACTTTGCCGAGGACACCCTCCAGGCCGCCATCACCGAGATGGGCAAGGACTTCGTCATCAACGCCGGCGACGGCGCCTTCTACGGCCCCAAGCTGGACTTCCACCTGGCCGACTCCCTGGGCCGCACCTGGCAGTGCGGCACCATCCAGCTGGACTTCCAGATGCCCGAGCGGTTTGAGCTGGAGTATGTGGGCGCCGACAACGAGAAGCACCGCCCCGTCATGATCCACCGGGCCCTGCTGGGCTCCATCGAGCGGTTCATCGGCGTGATCACCGAGCACTTCGCCGGCGCCTTCCCCACCTGGCTCTCCCCCGTGCAGGTGAAGGTGCTGCCCATCACCGACCGGGCGGCGGAGTACGCCGACCAGGTGGCCGCCCGGCTGGACGGCCTGGGCTACCGGGTGGAGACCGACCACCGCAGCGAGAAGATCGGCTATAAGATCCGCGAGGCCCAGATGGAGAAGGTGCCCTATATGCTGGTGGTGGGCGACAAGGAGGCCGAGGCCGGCACCGTGGCCGTGCGCAACCGCCGCGGCGAGCAGACCGTCATGAGCCTTGACGACTTCGCCGCCAAGCTGAAGGAGGAAGTGGACACCCGGTCCCTGGAGCAGAAGTAAGCGCGCATCTCAAAATATCCAGACGGCGGCGGCCCGAGCGCAGGCTCAGGCCGCCGCCTCCCTTCTCCGCCGTCAGAGCTTCCGCCCCCATTGCCTCAGAAGCCTTGTACCCCCACAATATTCCCCCTTATGGCGGGCGCCGTTGCCATCTTTGCTGCACGGGCTGGGGCGTCCTGCGGCACCAGTGGGGGTGGGGACCGGCAGGGCGCCCTCCCCGCCCGAGCGTCCGCGGGGGGTGGACTTTTCCACCTGCCCATGCTACAATGTGGGGGCCCCTTATTATCAGAAAAAAGGATGGATCACTATGGGAACGACCCTCGGCACCCTGAGCAATCTGGCGATCTACATCGGTCTTGTTGTCCTTGGCGCGTTTCTGGGCTCCCGCAGGGCCCTGCGCAGCCGTCCCCTGACGTGGGTGAGCAGGCTGCAGTTCGTGGCCCTCATGATCCTCATCGTCACCCTGGGCGTCAACCTGGGCGCCAATGACGAGGTGGTGTCCTCCCTGGGGGAGATCGGCCTGTCCGCCCTGGTGATCACCCTGTTCGCCATGGCCGGCTCCCTGCTCTTCCTCTCCCTGCTGCGGCGGTTCGTGCTCAAGCTGGACCACTACGGCCTGCCCCGGGGCAGCGAGGCCGCCCAGGAGGAGGAGGCACACCAGGCTGGCAAGGCGGACAACTCCCTGACCCTGTGGATTGTCCTCGCCGTGGTGCTGGGCATGCTGGCGGGCCGCTTCGTCCTGCCTGCCGCCGTCACCGCCCACTGCGGCACGATCATCAACTTCGGCCTCTACCTGCTGCTGTTCATGGTGGGCATGGACATGGGCAAGCAGGGCACCTTCCTCAGCGACGTGAGGACCGCCGGGTTCCAGGTGCTGCTGGTGCCGGTGGCGGTGTGCCTGGGCACCCTGGTGTGCGCGGCCGCGGCGGGGCTCTTCCTCCCCCTGGGGGTGAAGGACTCCATGGCCGCCGCCTCCGGCATGGGGTGGTACTCCCTGGCCCCCACCCTGCTGGCCCCCTACTCCCTGTCGGTGTCCGCCGTGGCCTTTCTGTCCAACGTGATGCGGGAGATCTTCTCCATCATCGCCATCCCCTTCGTGGCCAAATATGTGGGCTATGTGGAGTGCGCCTCCCTCCCCGGCGCGGCGGCCATGGACACGGTGCTCCCTGTGGTGGTGGGCGCCACCCATGAGCGCATCACCATCTACTCCTTCACCTCCGGCGTGGTGCTCTCCCTGGCGGTGCCCATCCTGGTGCCCGCCATCGTGGCCCTGCCCTTCTGAGGGGGTGTCCCGATGGAGATCGAACGCCGCTGGCTGGTAGACGGCTGGCCGGAGGGGGCCCCCGCCCAAGTCTGGCACATGGAGCAGGGCTACTTCGCCGTCCGCCCCGCCGTGCGCATCCGCCGGGAGGCGCGGGTGGGCGGGCCGGTTCAGTATGTGCTCTGCTTCAAGGGCAGGGGCGGCCTGGCCCGGGAGGAGATCGAGCTGCCGGTGCCGGAGGGGGACTATACCCGGCTGATCACCCTGCTCTCCGGCCCCATGATCCAAAAGGAGCAGCGCCGGTATCCCCTTCCCGGCGGCCTCACGCTGGAGGTCAGCTCGGTGGATCCGGCGCTGGATTCCGGCTTCTTCTACGCCGAGGTGGAGTTCCCTGACGAGGATGCCGCCCGGGCCTGGGCTCCTCCGGAGCCATGGGCCGCCTACCTGTCCCGGGAAACCACCGGGCAGCCCGGCGAGAGCATGGCGGCCTACTGGGCGCGCACCCGGCCCCGGCCGTGAAAAGAGCTTGAATTTTCCTTCCTTCCCTGCTATCATCGACATGAAAAACAAAAATGCGGCAGCTTGCGGGTGCGCCAACACCCGCAGGCCTGCGCAGGTGCTCACACCACCTACACAACGGCCGTCAGGCCGCACCGCATGGGATATTATACGACAATCCGGCCCTTCTTTGCAAGGGGCGGTTTTGTCGTTATACCGTCCTGTGCCTGTGTCGCATGGAGAAGGTTCCCCCTTCCTGCGCTGTGTAGGCTCTGCCCTGCACGGCGTTTTTGTTTTTCACCCACCGCCCGGGGGCGCAGGCCCCCAGGGCCGGTGCGGTGAAATTCAGAAAGAGAAGGGAAGTTATAGCGTATGGAGAATGTAACAGTTGTCTTTGGCCTCATTCTGGCGGTTCCCCTATGGTTCCTGTACCACAGGATCTTTACCGTGTACTACACAAACCTGTTCCGGGGCATTTTGGGGGAGGTCATTGGCGCAGTATTCACCGGCATCCTCATATCCCAGGTTCTTTTCCTGCTTTTGGGGAATCTCTTTCGATTCCTCATCGGCGCTCTGGTGACGATCCTGAAAATCGCGGTCCCCATCGTCCTTGTCCTGGCGGTGATCCTCGCCATTGGGTATTTTGTGAAAAAGGAAAAGGGCTGATGCTCCATATTCAGAGCAAGCAGGGCGCGCCGCATACTGCGGCGCGCCCTGTCCTTCTCTCCTTGTTAGACCCGCGTCCAGGTGGTGCCCTCCTTGGTGTCCTTGATCTCCACGCCCATGGACTTGAGCTGGTCCCGGATGGCGTCAGCGGTGCCCCAGTCCTTGGCCTTTTTGGCCTCCAGGCGCTTGGCGATGAGGGCCTCGATCTCCTCCGCGCCCTCCACGGGGGCGGCCTGCTGCTCCTTCAGGGCGTCGGCCTTCTTCAGCAGATCCAGACCCAGCACCTGGTCAAAGCTGTCCAGAACGGCCCGCTTGGCGGCGCCGCTCAGGTCGGCCTTCAGCACATCGTACAGGGCGGTGACGCCCAGGGAGGTGTTGAGGTCGTTGCCCACCGCCTCCACAAAGCGGTCCTTGTACGCCTGGACGGCGGCCTGGTCCACCTCGCCGTCGGTGCCCAGGGCGGCCACCCGGGCGATGAGCTTGTCGTAGGCGGCTTTTGCGTTGTCCAGGTTCTCCCAGGAGAACACCAGCCCCTTGCGGTAGTGGGACTGGAGGCAGAAGAAGCGGTACACCAGCGGGTCATAGCCCTTCTCCTCCAGCAGGGAGACGGTGAGGAACTCGCCGCTGGACTTGCTCATTTTGCCGGAGTTGGTGTTCAGGTGGTGGATATGCACCCAGTACTTACACCAGGGGTGGCCCAGGTAGGCCTCGGACTGGGCGATCTCGTTGGTGTGGTGGGGGAAGGCGTTGTCGATGCCGCCGCAGTGGATGTCCAGATGCTCCCCCAGGTACTTCATGGAGATGCAGGAGCACTCGATGTGCCAGCCGGGGTAGCCCACGCCCCAGGGGGAGTC
>CALWXU010000038.1 GCA_944385585.1 uncultured Flavonifractor sp. | reverse complement strand
TCTTCTCCCCCTTCTCCACCGAGAAGTGGACGTCCGCCATGGCGGCCAGCTGGGGCAGATGGGTGACGCACAGCACCTGCTTGGTGCGGGCCACCCCGGCCAGCTTCTCCGCCACCTTCTGGGCCGCCCGGCCGGACACGCCGGTGTCCACCTCGTCAAATACCAGGGTGCCCACCTGGTCGTTCTCCGCCAGCACGTTTTTCAGGGCCAGCATGATGCGGGCCAGCTCACCGCCGGAGGCGATCTTCTGGATGGGCTTTAAGTCCTCCCCCACGTTGGCGGACATGAGGAACTGCACCTCGTCCATGCCTGTCTCGTCCATGGCGTACTCTCCCGCCTTGGGGGAAAACTCCGCCCGGAAGCGCACCTTGGGCATGTCCAGCTGGGCCAGCTCGTCCTGGATGCGGCCCTCCAGGGCCTTGGCAGCCTTTTGGCGGGCTTTGCGCAGGGCCTCGCCCCGCTTCTGCGCCTCTGCCAGGGCCCTGGCCTGCTCCTTCTCCAGCCGAGCGATGGTGTCGCCGGCAAACTGGATCTCGTCCAGCTCCTTTCTGCACTGCTCCAGGTAGGACAGCATGTCCTCCACCGTGCTGCCATATTTCTTTTTCAGCCGGTGGAGCACATCCAGCCGGCTCTCAATCTCATCCAGCTCGCCTGGCTCAAAGTCCAGGCTGTCCCGCAGCTCCCGCACCTGCTCGGACACGTCGTCCGCCATGCTGGACAGCTCTGCCAGCTTATCTGCCAGTGCCTCCGCCTGCCCGCTGAACCTGGCCGCGGCGTGAAGGGCATGCTCCGCCTGGCCGATCAGGCTGGCGGCCCCCTCCAGCTCCTCGTCGCCGGTGAGCGCCTGGTGGGCCCCCTCCACCGCCTCGATCAGCCTGCCCGCATTGCGCAGCAGGCTGCGCCGCTCGGCGAGGGCCTCCTCCTCTCCCGCCTTCAGCTCCGCCCGCTCCAGCTCGCCGATCTGGAACTCCAGGCTGTCGATGCGGCGGGCCTTCTCCGCCTCGTCCATCCGCAGGGAGGTCATCTCCCGGTGAATGGCGGACAGCCGGCCATAGGCCTCCTGAAACTCCGCCAGCAGGGCGGCGGTGCCCCCGAAGCCGTCCAAATAGTCCAGATGGCACCGCTCATCCAGCAGCTGCTGCCCGTCGTGCTGGCCGTGGATGTTCAGCAGCTGCCGTCCCAGCTGCCGCAGCTGGGCCACGGTAATGGGGCGGCCGCCCAGGCGGCACACATTGCGGCCGTCCGGCTGGATTTCCCGCTGGAGCAGCAGGTTCCCGTCCTCGTCCGGCCCCATGCCGTTCTCCCGGAACCAGTCCAGCTCCGGCAGGCCGGTGAACACAGCGCTGACCTGGGCGGACTTGGCGCCGGTGCGGATCAGCTCCCGGCTGGTGCGCTCCCCGGTGATGGCCCCAATGGCGTCCACCACAATGGATTTGCCCGCGCCGGTCTCGCCGGTCAGGGCGTTGAAGCCGGCGTCGAACTGGATGTCCGCCGATTCGATGACCGCGATATTTTCGATGTGGAGCAGAGAGAGCATATCTTTTCACCAGCCTCGCAGAGTTCCGCCGCCCGCAGGCGGCGGAATAAAATTGAAATCTTCCCTTTCCGGGGACACAACGGGGACACAAGGTGAATTGCCCCGCAGGGGCAAGAGAGGGCCCCTGGGGGGTGCGCCTCGGAAATGGCGCCTCTCACGGCGGATAAAGTGACAATTTTGTCAGAAATCGAGCTTTATCTGCCATGCCTCCCTCAACCGGGCGGCTGCGCCGCCCGGTTGAAGTTCATTTTAGCATGGTATGGATCTCGCTGCAGAACGCCTGGGCCTCCTCATTGGTGCGCATGATCAGCAGGGCGGTGTCGTCCCCTGCCAGGCTGCCCACCAGCCCGTCGATCTCCATGCCGTCGATGGCGGCGCAGGCCGCGGAGGCCAGCCCCGGCATGGTCTTGAGCACCACAATGTTCTGGGCCAGGTCGAAGGAGGTGACCCCCTCCTTGAAGATGGTGCGCAGGCGGCCGGCGAAATTGAGGGACGCCCTGCGCTCCGACACGGCATAGCGGTAGGTTCCGTAGCCGGTGAGCTCCTTGACCAGGTGCAGCTCCTTGATGTCCCGGGAAATGGTGGCCTGGGTGGACTGTACCCCGCGGGCCCTCAGCTCCGCCAAGAGCTGATCCTGGGTGTCGATGTCCTGCTCCTCAATGATGCGCAGGATCTCCTGCTGCCGTTTTGCCTTCATGCCCTCGCTCCTCCCAGCTTTTTGTTTAGGATCTCATAAAAGCTCCGCCCGGTGATCCGCACCAGCCGGGTCTTGGATTTGGATACCCGCAGCTCTACCGTGTCCCCGGCGCCGAGACGGAATGCCTTTCCCCCGTCCACCGACAGGTAGGCCGTCTTGCGGGCCAGCGGTCCCATTTTTAGGGAAACCACCCGCTCCCGCCCCAACACGATGGAGCGGGCAGACAGGGCGTGGGGGCAGATGGGGGTGATGATCAGGTTCTCCGCCGTGGGCTCCACAATGGGCCCCCCCGCCGACATAGAGTAGGCCGTAGAGCCGGTGGGGGTGCACACGATTACCCCGTCGGCGGAAAATCTGGCCATGAGCACCTTGTCTCCGTAGGCCTCCACCTCCAGCACCCGGGCCACCGCCCCCTTGGTGACAACCGCGTCGTTGAGGGCCAGATCCCGGAAGATGACCCGCCCCTCCCGGCGCACTGCCGCGTCCAGCATCATCCGCGGCTCCACCGTATACTTGCCCGCCGCCAGCTTGGCGAGCATGGACAGCTCCCCCTGTTCCAGCTCCGCCATAAAGCCCACGCTGCCCAGGTTCACACCCAGGATAGGCACCCCGAATGCGTTGGCGTCCTTGGCGGCGTGCAGGATGGTCCCGTCCCCGCCGAAGCACACCAGCATGTCCGCTGTTTTCAGCTCCTCCTGGGTGTTCCGGAACTGGATATGGCGGGGCAGCTCCGCATGGCCTCCCTCCACCTGAAAGGGCAGGCACATGGAGGTCTCCACCCCCGCGCCGCGCAGGATTTTCTCCGCAGCCTGGGCCGCCCGCAGGCCCCGGTCCCGATAGGGATTGGGACTGAGCACTACTTTCATGATCCGGCTCCTTCCAGCGCCCCGTGGGAGGCCTCCACCAGGTCGGCTGTATCGCCGGCCCAGGCCTGCCCGGCCCCCACCGTCAGGTGCCCGAGATATTCGATATTGCCCTCCGGCCCCCGGATAGGTGAAAAGGTCATGTCCTTTACAATAAAGCCCGCCTCTTTGGCGTTGTGCAGAAACTGCTCCAGCACCTCCCGGTGGACCGCCGGATCCCGGACGACCCCCTTCTTCCCCACCTTCTCCCGGCCCGCCTCAAACTGGGGCTTCACCAGGCACACCAGCTGCCCCTCCGGCTTGAGCAGAGGTCGCAGGGCGGGGAGGATCAGACGGAGGGAGATAAAGGACACGTCCACCGTGCCGAAGTCCAGGGGCTCTGGGATCTGCTCCGGCGTCAGGTAACGCACATTGGTGCGCTCCATACACACCACCCGGGGGTCGCTGCGCAGGCTCCAGGCCAGCTGCCCGTAACCCACGTCCACCGCATAGACCTTTTCCGCCCCGTTCTGGAGCATGCAGTCGGTAAAACCGCCGGTGGAGGCCCCCGCATCGATGGCGCAGACCCCCCTGAGGTCGATGCCTGTGAAGGTGCGCAGGGCCTTTTCCAGCTTGAGTCCCCCCCGGCTCACGTAGGCCAGGGTCTGACCCCGCACCTGGATGGGGGCGTCCGGCTCAATCTGTGCGCCCGCCTTGTCCACCTTTTGATCCCGGACGTAGACCTGTCCGCTCATAATCACGGCCTGGGCGCGCTGGCGGCTCTCCGCCAGTCCCCGCTCCACCAGCAGGATGTCCAGCCGCTTCTTCTGATTTGCCATCTCCGCAGACCTCCCGTGCCCGATGATACAGACCCTCTCCATCCAGACCACACAGCCGCCGCAGCTGGGGCACCGTCCCATGGGTGACAAAGCCCCGCCCGGTGTTTGCAAGCGCCATCCCCTTCAGGGAAATTCCGGCAGAGAGCAGACCGGCGGAGAGCCGCTGTCCCACTCCGCCCATCTCGACGCTCTCCTCCGCAGCCAGAAGCCGCCCTGTCTTTTTCACCGATTCGGCCACAACGTCCAGCGGAATAGGTGTAATGGTATTCAGCTTCACAACCTCCGCCTGGATGCCGTCTGCCGCCAGCCGGTCTGCGCAGTCCAGCAGCTCGTTGACCAGCGTGCCATAGCCCACCAGAGTAATGTCCGTACCCTCCCGCAGACGCACCGCCGGTACGCAGGGCGAGCCAGCCTGGCAGCGCCCCTCCCCGCCGCGGGGGTAGCGGAGGGCCACCGGCCCTTTTACCTGACAGACGGCGTACTCCAACATATCCCGCAGCTCGGCGAAGCTGCTGGGGCAGAGGATGGTCATTCCGGGGATGGTATCCAAAAAGGCCGTGTCGAACAGGCCGTGATGGGTCTCCCCGTCCTCCCCCACCAGGCCGGCCCGGTCCACTGCCAGCACCACATGGAGCCCCTGGAGGGCGATATCGTGGAGGAGCATATCGTAGCTGCGCTGTAAAAAGGTAGAATAAACAGCAAATACCGGAACCATCCCCTGCTTCGCCATACCTGCCGCCATGGCCGCCGCGTGGCCCTCGGCAATGCCCACATCGAAAAACCGCTCCGGGAAGCGCTGGGCAAATCCGTTCAGGCCGGTGCCGCCCTGCATGGCCGCCGTGACGGCGCAGACCCGGCTGTCCCGCTCCGCCAGTGCGCAGAGCGCCTTGCCGAACTCCGCCGAAAAGCTGGGCCCCGCCGGATGCAGCGGCTCCCCGGTCTCCACGCAGAAGCGCCCAACCCCGTGGAACTGGTCCGGGTTTCGCTCCGCAGGTGGATAGCCTTTTCCCTTTACAGTCCTGACATGGAGCAGAACCGGGCCCTTCAGCTCCTTGGCGTAGCCCAGCAGCTGCGTCAGCCGCCTGACGTCGTGGCCGTCCACAGGCCCCAGGTATGTAAACCCCATGTCCTCAAACATACTGCAGGGCAGCAGGCTGTCCTTGATGGCCGTCTTGACCCTGTGGGTTACATTGTAGATATGGCCGCCCAGAGGGAGTACCCCCATCACCTTCCGATAGCCCTTTTTGAAGCGCAGATACTGGGGCTTGAGCCGCTGACGGGCCAGATGCTCCGCCACACCGCCCACATTTTTGGTGATGGACATGCCGTTATCGTTGAGGATGACGATCAGCGGCTCCCCGCTGCTGCCGGCGTCGGACAGCCCCTCATAGGCCAGCCCGCCGGTGAGGGCCCCGTCCCCGATCAGGGCCAGCACGTGGTAATTTTCCTTTTGCAGCGTCCTTGCCCTCGCCATGCCGATGGCCACCGACACCGAGTTGGAGGCGTGGCCGGCCACAAAGGCGTCACAGACGCTCTCCGCCGGCTTGGGGAAGCCGGCGATGCCGCCGAAGGTGCGCAGGGTGTCCATGGCGGCGCTGCGGCCGGTGAGGATCTTATGGGCGTAGCACTGGTGGCCCACATCGAACACCAGCCGGTCCTTTCCCGTGTCAAATACCCGGTGGATGGCCACAATCAGCTCCACCGCCCCCAGGCTGGAGGCCAGATGCCCCCCCGTCCGGGAGACGGTGTCCAGCAGCCGCACCCGCAGGCGGCGGCACAGCTCCGCCGCCTCGCTGTCGCTGAACCCATCCAGGCGGCCGGACATTTCATCCAGATCGAAATTCAGAATTGTTCACCCCCCGGCCCCGGAACAGGGCCTGGAACCCAAAATCAAGACCAGAGCCAGGCGCCCAGCAGGCCCACAACGATGCCCAGCAGGCCGCCCATCAGCACCTGGAAGGGCGTGTGCCCCAGGAACTCCTTCAGCTCCTTGCCGAAGAGGGCGGGCTTCATCTCCGTCCAGTGGTCCATGATATAGTTGAGGATCTTGGCCTGCTCCCCCGCCGCCCGGCGGACGTTGGAGGCGTCGTACATAACTACAATGGCCACCACTGCGGACACGGTGAACACCGGGGAGGCCCAGCCATACATGAACCCCATGGCGGCGGCGCAGGCGCACACAAAGGCGGAGTGGGAGCTGGGCATGCCCCCGCTGGAGAGGATATGCCGCCAGTCCAGCTTCCGCTTGGTAATCAGCGTGATGATAAACTTGATGATCTGGGCCAGAGCCCAGGCCAGGATGGACAGGTTCAGGATCAGATTTCCGGTGAGAAAATCCACCACATTGCGCATGCTCAGTCCCCCTTATGCTTCCCGGACGGCCAGGGACGCCGCCAGGGCGCGCAGCTCCGCCCCCTCCCCGCCGAAGGGGGCGAGGGCCTCGGCGGCCTGTCCGCTCAACTCGGCCACCAGCTCCCGGCAGGCGTCCAGCCCCTTGAGGGTAACGAAGGTGGTCTTTCCGCTCCTGGCGTCGGAGCCGATGGGCTTGCCCAGGGCAGCCTCGTCCCCCACCACGTCCAGGATGTCGTCCTGGATCTGGAAGGCCAGGCCCAGCCTGTCCCCATAGGCGCGCAGGGCCGCGCGCTGCTCCTCCGTACCGCCGGCCACAGCCCAGCCCATCTCCAGGGCCGCCGTGATCAGCGCCCCGGTTTTCAGGCGCTGCAACTCCTCTACCTCGGCCTGGGTGAGGGCGCGCTCCTCCCCCGCCATGTCCAGGACCTGCCCGCCCACCATGCCGGCCCCGCCGGCCGCCCGGGCCAGGATGCCGGCCGCCAGCACAATCCGTTCCGGCGGGAGGGGCTGTCCCGGGGAGAGCATCGCCTCAAAGGCCGCGGTGAGCAGGGCGTCCCCGGCCAGCACCGCCGTGGCCTCCCCATATACCTTGTGGTTGGTGGGCCTGCCCCGGCGGAGGTCGTCGTCGTCCATGCAGGGCAGGTCGTCGTGGATCAGGGAGTAGGTGTGCACCATCTCCACCGCCCCGGCGAAGGGGAGGGCTGCCTCCACGTCGCCGCCGCACAGGCGGCACGCCTCCAGCGTCAGCACCGGCCGAAGGCGCTTTCCCCCTGCCAGCAGGCTGTAGCTCATGGCGTCGTAGAGTGAGCCCCGGGACTCCCGCTCCGCGAAGCAGGCGCGGAGCCACGCCTCGATCCGCGCCCGGTGGGCGTCCAGCCGTTCCAGCTTTTCCACAGCCTACTCCTCCCCCTGGAAGGGCTCCTCCACCGGGACGCCATCCGGCCCGGCCAGGAGCTTGGTCACCTTCTGCTCCGCCCGGTCCAGCTGGGCGGAGCACTTCTTCATCAGCTTGGTGCCCTCCTCAAAGAGGGCCAGCGCGTCCTCCAGAGGGGCCTCCCCCTGCTCCAGCAGCTTGACAATCTCCTCCAGCCTGGCCATAGCCTGCTCGAAGGTCATTTTCTTTTCCGCCATGTTGGTAAAATCCTTTCCCGAGGCCTGCCTGGCGCGCTGTCCACGCCTGTGCGCACGCAGGCCCTATCTGACTGATTGCATCACTTCACAGGAGACTTCCCCGTCGCACAGGCGCAGGGCCAGCTTCTCCCCCGCCCGGGCGCCCCTGGCCGACCGGAGCACCGTGCCGTCCTCCCGCCGGGGGATGGCATAGCCCCGCCCCAGCACCTTCAGGGGGCTCAGGGCGTCCAGGGCGGCCGCCAGCCTGGCAAAGCGCTCCCGCTCCTGCCCCAGGGCGCCCGTCAGTCCGTGGGCCAGCCGCTCCCGCTGGTAGTCCAGCAGCATCCGCTTGTCGTTGACATAGCTCATCGGGTCCTGGAGGGCCCGGCAGCGGCCGGCCTGCTCCAGCTCCTTGCGGGCGCGCTCCAGCCGGCGGGATACCGCCTGGGCCATCCGGCCCTCCATCTGCCCCAGCCAGGCATAGACCTCGTTCTGATCCGGCACCGCCAGCTCCGCCGCGTTGGACGGGGTGGCCGCCCGCAGGTCGGCCACAAAATCGGCGATGGTCACGTCCGGCTCGTGCCCCACGGCGGAGATCACCGGGATGTCCGAGGCGTAGATGGCCCGGGCCACCCCCTCGTCGTTGAAGGCCCACAGATCCTCCATGGAGCCGCCGCCCCGCCCGGTGATGATCAGGTCAGCCACCCGGTGCCGGTTGGCCCAGGCGATGGCGGCGCACAGCTCCCCGGGGGCCTCCGCCCCCTGGACCCGCACCGGGAGCACCGACACCTCCGCCAGGGGCCAGCGGGCCCCCAGGATGCGCAGCATGTCCCGCACCGCCGCCCCCGCCGCCGAGGTGATGAGGGCGATCCGCCCGGGGAACTTGGGTATGGGCTTCTTGTGGGCGGGGTCAAACAGGCCCTCCCGGTACAGCTTCTCCTTGAGCTGCTCAAAGGCGATGTGCAGCTCTCCCACCCCGTCGGGGGTGAGCTGGCTGCAATAGAGCTGGTACTGGCCGTCCCGGGGAAACACGCTCACCCGTCCGAAGGCCACCACCTTCATGCCGTTCTCCGGCCGGAAGCGGAGGCCGGCGGCCTCCCGGCGGAACATGACACACCGGATGGCCCCCTCCGCGTCCTTCAGGGAGAAGTAGTGGTGCCCAGAGGGGTAGCACTTGTAGTTGGACAGCTCTCCCCGCACAAAAAGGCCGGCCAGAGCTCCGTCGCGGTCCAGCAGGCCCTTGATATATTGGTTTACCTGGGTCACGCTGTAGATGGGCGCGCTGCGGCTCATACTCTCCCCTCCCGTTCCAGGGCCCGGCGGGCCAGAATGGCTGCTCCCATGGCGTTGTCGGTGGAGTAGCGGGGCTGGGCAAAAACCGCATCCGGCATGGCCGCGCGCAGCAGCCGGTTGGACGCCACCCCGCCGGAGCAAAGCACCGGCAGGCCGGGCCAGCGGCTCTTCGCCGCGTCCGTGGCCCGGCGCACCACAGAGGCCGCCGTTTCCAGGGCGAAGCGGGCGATCTCCGCCGGGAGCCTCCCCTGCTCCGACAGGGCCTTCACCTTGTTCTCCATACCGGAGAGGGAGAAGGTCAGGCCGTTCAGCTTCACAGGAAAGCCGGACACCGGGCCGCTCTCCGAGGCCAGCTCGTCCAGGGCCCTCCCCGCCGGGAAGTCCAGGCCCAGCAGCACGCCGGTGCGGTCGATGAGCTGCCCGGCGGAGATGTCGCTGGTCCCCCCCACCTTCTCCGCCCGGACGTTGAAGCCCTCCGGCTCCACATAGAGCAGCTCGGTGGTGCCGCCGGACAGGTGCCAGGCCAGCATGGGGCGGTCCAGCAGCTCCAGCCGCCCCGCCGACCAGGCCGCGGCGGCGATATGCCCCTGCTGGTGGGAGACGGCGTAGAAGGGCACCCCCAGCACGTCGGCCAGGGCCCGGCCCTGGCCCTCCCCGGCCAGAAAGCAGGGCATGTAGGAGCCCTCCACCGCCCGGGGGCGGGTGCTGGCCCCCACGGCGGACAGTCCGTCCAGCCACCCCTCCGCCCGCAGCTCGGCAAACCGCCCGGGCAGGTGCTTCACGTGCTGGAACAGGGCGTCGCTCTGCCGCAGACCCAGCTCGCCGGGGTGCACCTCCAGCAGGCGGCCGGCGTTGTATCCGTCCCGGCCGTCAAACACCGCCGCCGAGGTGGTGTAGTTGCTGGTGTCCAGCCCCAGGGCGCGCACGCTCACGCCCGCTCCTCCTCCGGGGCCCCCGCCCCATCGACCGCGGCCGCCCCGGCCCTCAGCCCCACGGGGTCCGGCAGGCGCTCCCCCCGGACAAAGGAGCCCAGGATGCCGTTGACAAAGGAGGCCACCTCCGGCTCCTCGTAGTGCTTGGTCAGCTCCACCGCCTCGTTGATGGCGGCGGCGTTGGGGATATCCTGCATATACAGGATCTCATACATGGCCACCCGCATGATGGCGATGGCCACCCGGTTGAGCCGGGAGATCTTCCAGCCGATGGCGTACTTGGAGATATACCCGTCCAGCTCCGGGCTGTGCTCATATACCCCCTTGACCAGCCGGGTGATATAGGCCCGCTGGTTTTCATTGGGAAACTCGGCGTACAGGGGCTCCTCCTCCCCGATGAGCGCAAAGGTCTTTCTGGTCAGCGCCTCCGACAGCAGCTCCTCCGCGGTCTGGTCGGTAAAGCCCAGCTCAAAGGCGAAGTGGACCGCAATCTCACGGGCGGCAGTTCTGGTCATCTCGTCTCCTCCCCGGCGGGAAGCCCCGCCGCTTATCTTTTCGTGATTGTCACCTGTATTATACAACATGGATGCATAAAAAGGAAAGAGCAAATTCCATACTGGCGGCAAAAAGCGCGGCGGCTTCGCCGGCAGCGCCCCTTCTGGACGCGTGGAGCAAAAATACCGGCGCGTGCCCCCAGGCACGCGCCGGCAGATGCCGGAAGGGCGGGCAGGCCGACCTTCCGGCAGGTTGTTTTACTGCGGCTTTTTGATCTCCCGCTCGAAGGACACGCCCAGCACATGGACGTTGACACACTCCACCGTCAGGCCGCTGGTGTTCTCGATGGCGCTGAACACCGCGCTCTGGACCTCCTTGGCCACGTCGATGATGGTGTAGCCGTACTTGATCAGGATGGACACGTCCACCCGGACGCTCTCCTCCTCCACCGCGATGTGGACGCCCTTGGACAGGTTCTTCCTGCCGCCCAGCAGCTCGGCAATGTCGCTGCCCAGATTGGCGGCCAGGCTTCCGACCCCCTCCACCTCGGTGGCGGCGGCGGCGGCGATCACCGCCAGGACCTCCTCGGAGATATGGATGTTCCCCAGCTCGTCGGGACGGGAGATATATTCCTTACCATCAGCCATTCCGGTCACGCTCCTTTTCTCTACTTGGACGCTGTCACTGACATTGTACCACAAAACAGAGAAATTACAACTGGTTTTTCGGGGCGCGGCCGGCCCGGCTCACGGCTGGGCCTCGATGATCTTGATCTGGCTGGCCTCATAGCCGGTCTCATCGGTGACGATCTCAGTGATCCTGGCCACGTCCGCGTCGGTGAGGCCGTTTTCCTGGGCGGAGACCACCACGCTGACGCTCTCGTCGCTGATAAAGGCCACGCAGTCGGCATACCCCTTGGCGGTGACCAGGTTTTCAATCTGCGCCTCGGAGACGGTGTAGCTGGCGATGGTCTGGATGGCCTGGCCGTTGGCCTCCTTCATGGCCTCGTCGGCGCTCTCGCTGGCCATGGCGTCCTCCAGGATGGCCAGGGCGCTGTCCCTGGCCTGCTGGCGGTTGAGCCGGGCCGAATCGAAGTATCCGCTCCCCGACGGGGCGGGCGAGGCGGACGCCTCCGGCGCCGGGCTGGCCGCGGCCGCGCCCACCAGCGGGTCGCCTGTCTGCCCGCTCACCAGGGCGGCCTCCCCCAGGGTCTTTCCCGCGTCGGCCGTCTCCCCCTGCTGGTAGGTCCAGTTCAGATAGACCGCCGCGCACACAAAGAGCACCACCGCCGCCACCACCGCGTTCCGCTTCCACACTTTCATCTTCGCTGCCTCACTTTCCTTCACAGACTGATATTCGATCCGCGCCGAGCCCTGTCAGCGCGGATACCGCCTCCACCACCTGGAGCCGGACCGACGGGTTCCCGCCCCCAGAGCATACCACAAGGGCCCCCTGATATTGGGGCGAAATCTGCTGGAGGGTCACCGTGCCCTCCACCCCGCTCCCCTTGGAGACGATTACGGTGGAGAGGGAGGCCTCTGTCTCCTCCCCCCGGACCAAGCTGTCCGTGTCCTGGGCCAGGATCTGCCGGGGGCCGCTCTGGAGGGTGAGCACCACCCGCACCTCCCCCACCCCGGAGATCCGGGACAGGGCGTCCTCCATCCGCGCCTCCAGGGCCTCCACCTGGAAGGGGGCCTCCTCGGCCTGGGCGCTGCGCTCCGCCGCCTGGCCGTCCCCAGGGAGGCCTGGCAGGAGGAGGAGCACCGCCCCCGCCAGGATGACCAGGAGCACAAATTTGTTCCGGTTCAGCAGCTCCCGCAGGGCCTTCCCCCGTTCCATCAGTCCCTCCGTCCTCATGTCTCGTCCCCACCTTCGTAGCTCTGCCGCTCCGCCGGAATGGCGAAGTCAGCCTCAATGGTGCGTGTCAGCGTCTCCCGCTGCTCCGCCGTCAGGTCTCCGGAGACAGTGACGGCGCGGGGCACGGGCCACTCCCCCTCCCCGTCCGCCTCCACGGACACCTGGCAGTCAATCCCCAGCTCGGCCGCCTTGTCCTGAATATATGCGGCCGACTGCTCTTCTATGATGTCCCGCATCAAAGTTTCGTTCTCCTCCTCCAGCTCCGCGCTGTAGCCGCTCAGATCCAGCCGGTACTCTGTCAGGGCCAGGCCCAGCTCCTCCATGTCCAGCCGCAGCAGGGGGTTGAGCACCGCCGTCAGCAGCACCAGCCCGCCGGTGAGGCGGACGACCCCCCGCAGGCTCCCCTTCAGGCACAGGCTCTCCGCCAGGGCCACCACCATGGCCGCGGCGGTGATGCCCAGCAGCCACTGCCGTATCAGCTCCAGCATGGCCCTACCTCACCACCGCCGTAATGGCGGACACCAGGGAGATGAGCAGCAGCAGGGCGCAGGAGCCGGTCATGCCCAGCACCAGGCCGAAGGCCCCGCCGATCTGGTCGATCAGTCCCGCCACCCGGCCCCCGGACACCGTGGCACTGAGGGCGGCGGCAGCCTTGTAGGCCAGATAGTGAATCCCCAGCTGGAGGAAGGGGGCCACACACATGGCCAGCACCGCCAGCATGCCGAACACCCCCACCGCGTTTTTCAGAATCCCCGCCCCGGCCAGCACGGTCTCCGCCGCGTCGGACAGGATACCGCCCACCACCGGCACCAGGCTGGACATGGTGAATTTGGCCGCCTTGACCGTCACCGCGTCGGCCGAGCCGGCGATCACGCCGCTTACGGTCAGATAGCCCACAAACACCAGCAGGACCGTGGTGAGCACCGCCGTCACCACCCACTTCAGGGCGCCGGAGATGCGCTTGAGCCCCTCGTTCCCCACCGCGGCGTAGGCCACGCAGGCGGCGATATAGGCGTACACCAGGGGGAGCAGCAGCCGGGTGATCAGGGTGATGAGCACGTCGGAGAAGAGCATGGTGGCCAGCTGCCTGGCTACCGCCCCGCTGGGGGAGCCTGCGGCGGCCGCCGCCGCCGTGACCGTGGGCAGGAGCACCTTGGAAAAGACGGCCATGTGGTCCAAGGCCTCTGTACCCAGGCCGATGAGGGTGTTGGCGTCGGCCACCGCGATGGCGGTGATGGCCAGGGCGCCCACGACTGTGACTACATCGGCGGTCAGCCCCGTCCCCGTCCCGGCGTAGAGCCCCTCCGCCAGGCCGCACAGCAGCACCACCGTCAGCAGCAGCACCGCGCTGCGCACCGCCTTGCGCACCACGCCGAACAGCTGGGAGCTGCCCGTGTCCAGGATTGCCTGGAGCCCCTGGTCCAGGCCGACGCCGGCCTCCAGGTCCACATTGGGCAGGTAGTCCCCCGCCGCGTCCTCCAGCCCCTCCAGATCCAGGGCCTCCGACTGGGCCCGCAGCACGTACTCCCCGCTGGCCGACGCCGTCCCCATGCCGCACAGCAGGAGCAGCACGGCCAGAAAGGCAAATACATTCCGTCTCATTGGTATCCCCTCTATGTCTCCTCAAAGCAGGCCCGTCACTGTGCTTACCACCGCCCGCAGCAGGGGCAGGGCGGCGGCCAGGGCCACGGCGGCCCCCGCCACCTCCACCGCGGCGGCAATGCCCCCCTCTCCCGCATCCCGGCACAGCTCGGCGGTCAGCCGGGTCAGGATGGCGATGCCCACCGTCTTGAGCAGAGGGGCCAGGACCGCCGGGGACAGCCCCGCCAGCTCCCCCAGCTCGTCCACCAGGGCCACCGCATCCGACGCCGCCTCCAGCGCCGCCCCCAGCAGGAGGGCCCCGGCGGCCAGGGCCAGCGCCACCCCAACCTCTCTCGCATGCTGCTTGACCACCACCGCGCACAGGGCGGCGGCCAGGGCGGCGGCGGCCAGCTTGACCACATCCTCCATGGCTCACAGTCCGAACAGGTTTTTGACCAGCTCAAACAGGTCGCTGATCTCCTGCACCACCATCACCAGCACCACCACCAGGCCGGCCAGCGTGGTCATGGTGGCCTGCTCGTCCCGGCCGGAGCGGGAGAGCACCTGGTTGAGCACCGACACCAGGATGCCGATGGCCGCGATCCGGAAAATCAAATCCACATCCATTTTCTTCGCCCCCTCACAGCAGCAGGATGGCCAGGAAGGCCCCGGCGGTGAGGCCAAGGACCTGATACATCCGCCCCTGCTTCTCCTGTTTTTCCCGGGCCAGCCCCAGCGCCCGGGACAGTTCCGCCCGGGTGCGGGCCAGGGCGGCGCGCTGTCCCTCCCCGTCGTAGCGGCCCAGCACGTCCCCCAGCTCCTCCAGGGCCCTCCGCTCCGGTTCCTCCAGCTCCAGGGGAGTCTCCGCCACCGCCTCCCGCCACAGCTGGGAGAGGGGCCGCTCCCCCAGCCCGTCCAGCTTGGCCCGGCAGCGGGCAAACAGCTCCCCCACCGGCGGGGGGCTCTCCGCCGCCCGCTCCAGCAGCTCCGGCGTGGGGGGCAGGCGGAAGGACAGCTCCCGCTCCAGCCCCTCCAGGGCCCCCACCAGGGCCCGCAGCACCTCCACCCGCCGGGCCAGCCCCCGGGCGGCGGAGAAGCCAGCCGCGCCGCAGCCGGCCACCAGCAGGGCGGCGCCGAGCAGCCTCAGCACAGCTCCTCCACCCGGTACGTCCGCGCCCCGCCGTCCCGCCCAATCACCACCAGCCGCCGGAACAGCTTCTCCTCCAGCAGCCGGCGGTAGAGGGGACGGGTCTGGAGATCCTCCAGATCCCTCCCGTGGGCCGTACACAGCAGGGCCACGCCGCAGTTGGACGCCATCTCCAGGGCTGCGGCGTCCTCCGGCGCGGTGATCTCGTCCGCCGCCAGCACCTGGGGATTCATGCCCCGCAGGAGCATCAGCAGGGCCGCCCCCTTGGGGCAGCCGTCCATCACGTCGGTGTGGCCGCCCACGGAAAGCTGTGGTTTCCCCCGATACATGGCCGCCAGCTCCCCCCGCTCGTCCGCCACCCCCACCCGCAGGGCGGGGCGGCCCTCCCCGTCGGAGAGGGCGCGGATCAGATCCCGCAGCAGGGTGGTCTTGCCGCCCCCCGGCGGCGAGAGAAGCAGGGTGCTCTGAAAGGCCCCGCCGCTCCACAGCCTGTCCAGCACCGGGGCGGCGGCGCCCCGCACCTCCCGGGCCACCCGGATGGACAGGGAGGAGAGCTGCCGCAGGTTGGCCACCGCCCCGTCCTTCACCACCGCAGTACCGCAGATGCCGATGCGGTGGCCACCCCTCACGGTGAAAAAGCCGCTGCGCACCCGCTCCAGGGCCGCGTGGGCGGAGGCCTGGGTGGCGATCTCCAGCACGGCGTACAGCTCCTCCTGGCACACCGGCTCCCCGGACAGGGGCCGCTCCCCCTCCGGGAGCACCGCCGTCATGGGCCGGCCAGCCCGCAGGCGCAGCTCCTCCGTCCGCCCCTGGCTCTCCCGGTCCAGCGCCTCCGCCTGGCGGCGGAGGGCCGGCGGCAGCAGGGCCGCCGCCTGGAGGAACCGGGCGGTGTTTCGTTCTTCCGTCATCTGTCTCACGTCCTTCTTTTGTGCCTGGCACAATCCTATGACCGCCTGTCCCCGTTTATGCCACGGGATATATCCCCACTATTCCGATATAATTTGTCAAATCAGACAGAACACCATACCGATTTTTGGAAGAATCGACAGTTGCACATAACTAACCGTCGTGTTATGATACCCTTGCAACGCGCAGAGCAAAGGCATGTAAGTCCAGCTGCCGCTCCGTCACGCTGCTTTTTTTACTCCATAGGTTAGTAATAGCTAACATCCGCACGAAAGGAGGGGCTCCCCATCAAATCCTATCGGTCTACCCTGCTTCTGTCCGCCGCCCTGCTTGTGTGCTCCGTCTGGTCCCTGTTCTTGGGGGTCATCGACGTGAACCCGTCCGGGCTGCTGTCCGGCGACCTGGAGCAGCTCGAGGTATTCCTGGTCTCCCGGCTGCCGCGGCTGCTGGCCATCCTGTGCACCGGCGTGGGCATGAGCGTGGCCGGCCTGATCATGCAGCAGCTGTGTATGAACAAGTTCGTCTCCCCCACCACCGGCGCCACCATCTCCTCCGCCCAGCTGGGCATTCTCCTGGCCCTGCTGTTCCAGCCCAGCTCCACCATCTGGAGCCGGGCCATCTTCTCCTTTGTATTCGCCATCCTGGGCACCTGGGTATTCGTCTGGTTCATCCAGCGCATCCAGTTCAAGGACGTGGTGATGGTCCCCCTGGTGGGCATCATGTTCGGCAACGTCATCGGCGGCGTCACCAGCTACCTGGCCTACCAGTTTGAGATGACCCAGGCCCTGTCCACCTGGTCGGTGGGGCACTTCTCCCTGGTTATCCGGGGCCGGTACGAGCTGGTCTATCTGATCGTCCCCCTGGTGATCCTGGCCTTCCTCTTCGCCAACCACTTCAACATCGTGGGCATGGGGAAGGACTTCTCCAAAAACCTGGGCGTGCACTACAACCTGGTGCTCTTTATGGGGCTGACCATCGCCGCCATGATCACCGCCAGCGTGGTGGTGATTGTGGGCGCCATCTCCTACATCGGCCTGATCGTCCCCAACGTGGTGGCCATGTTCAAGGGGGACAAGATCCGGGGCACCCTGGTGGACACCGCCCTGTTCGGCGCCCTGTTCGTGCTGGTGTGCGACATGATCGGCCGGGTGGTCATCGCCCCCTACGAGCTGCCCATCGAACTGATTGTGGGCATCCTGGGCAGCCTGATCTTCATCGCCCTGCTGCTCTACCGCCTCCGCCACGGCCGACGGGCCGTGCGGCTGGGGGCCGCCGGCACCTCGGGCTGCGCCGCCTCTCTGGGCGCGCTGGAGGGGGGTGAGGCGCGATGACGCAGGCACAGGCCATCTCCCGCCCCAGCGCCTACCACGCCAATGTACGCAAGCTGTCCATCCTGGCGCTGCTGGTGCTGCTGGCCGGGCTGGGCTACATGCTGGCGGCGGTGAACTTCTCCAACTCGGCGCTGGCGGTGTTTTCCATGAAGATCCGCGCCCCCAAGCTCATCGCCATGCTGATCACCGCCTTTGCCATCGGCGGGGCTTCCATCGTGTTCCAGTCCATCATCAACAACACCATCGTCACCCCCTGCCTGCTTGGCATGAACTCCCTGTACACCCTCATCCACACGGCGGTGGTGTTCTTCGCCGGCTCCGGCAGCCTCATCGCCGTCAACGCCAACCTGGCCTTCCTGGTGGACGTGGCGCTGATGGGCGTGGTGGCCACGGTGATCTACAGCTATCTGTTCCAGAAAACCAACCACAACGTGCTCTATGTGCTCCTCATCGGCACGGTGCTCACCTCCTTCTTCTCCAGCATCCAGTCCACCCTCACCCGGGTGATGGACCCCAACGAGTACGACGCCCTCCTGGCCACCCTGGTGGCCAGCTTCTCTAACATCAACTCGGAGATCATCGCGCTCTGCCTGGTGCTGCTGGCCGCCATCATCTTCGCCCTGCGGAGGGATCTGGCCCTGCTGGATGTGCTCACCCTGGGCAAGCAGCAGGCCATCAACCTGGGCGTGGACTACGACAAGAGCATCCGCCGCCTTCTGCTGTGGGTGACCCTGTGCATCGCCGTGGCCACCGCCATGGTGGGGCCCATTTCGTTCCTGGGCCTGATCATCGCCAACATCGCCCGGCAGCTGCTGAAAACCTACCGCCACACCTACCTGATTCTGGGCTCCGCCCTTGTCGGCATGGTGGTGCTGGTGGCCGGGCAGCTGGTGGTGGAGCGGGTGTACCACTACGCGGTGCCTATCAGCGTGTTCATCACCGTGGGCGGCGGCGTCTACTTCCTCTATCTGCTTCTGGCCAACAGGAGGGTCTGAATGAAAGTCAAGGATTTAACCAAGCAGTACGACGGCAAGACCGTGGTGGACGCCGTCAGCTTTGAGATCCCCCACGGCAAGGTGATCTCCATGATCGGCCCCAACGGGGCGGGCAAGTCCACGGTGCTCAACATCATCTCCCGGCTCATCGCCCGGGACAGCGGCCTGGTGGACTTCGACGGGAGGGACATCGGCAAGTGGAAGAGCAAGGAGCTGGCCAAGCGGCTGGCCATCCTCACCCAGAGCAACAACGTCCAGATGAAGCTCACCGTCCGGGAGCTGGTGGCCTTCGGCCGCTTCCCCTACTCGGGGGGCCGCCTGACCGCGGAGGACCAGGAGATCGTGGACCGGGCGGTGGCCTACATGGAGCTGGAGGACTTCCAGGACCGGTTCATCGACGAGCTGTCCGGCGGACAGCGGCAGCGGGCCTTCATCGCCATGGTGATCGCCCAGGATACGGAGTACATCCTCCTGGACGAGCCCACCAACAACCTGGACATCTACCACGCCACCAACATGATGAAAATCGTCCGCCGCCTCTGCGACGAGCTGGGAAAGACGGTGATTCTGGTCCTGCACGAGATCAACTACGCGGCCTTCTACTCCGACTATATCTGCGCGTTCAAGGACGGAAAGGTGGCCAAATTCGGCACCGTGGAGGAGGTGATGACCAAGGAGACCCTGTCCCAGATCTATCAGGTGGACTTCGAAATTCTGGAGATCGAAGGCCGCCCCCTGTCCATCTACTATTGATCCTGTTTGAACAGGTTAGAAAAGGAGAACAGACATGAAAAAAGGAATCTCTCTTGCCCTGGC
>CALWXU010000037.1 GCA_944385585.1 uncultured Flavonifractor sp. | reverse complement strand
TGTATCCAGACCGCCGGAGTAGGCGAGGACGACTTTTTTGATCTCAGACATGGTGAAACCCTCCGTTTTTGTTTTGTCTGGAACAGTGTACCATAGCTTTGGATAAAAAGCAAGGGCCAATTCGCATAAATATGCGAATTGGCCCCGCTGCTATTGGGTAATTATCCTGAATATATGCATAATATTCGCTAATTTTTGAATATTCACCGGGCGGCTGCCTATGCCGCCGCGGGGCGGACGGTCATTCCGGCGGCCCCTCCTCCGCCTGGGCCAGCAGCGCCTCCAGCGCCTCCACATAGGCGCGGAACCCGGCCCGGCCGGCGGGGGTGAGGGAGTAGGTGGTGCGGCCCCGCTTTCCCACCAGGGCCCGCTCCCCGGTCACGGCCCCCGCCTGCACCAGCACCTCCAGCTGCCGGCCCAGGTTGCCGTCGGTGGCCCCGGTGAGCTGCTTCAGGGTGGTGAAGCTCTTGGGCCCGGACAGAAGGGCGGCCACCACATCCAGCCGCACCCGGGAGGAAAAGAGGTCGGACAGGCCGTCAAGCATGGGGATTCTCCCGCTGCCGCTTCACCAGCGCCCCCAGGGCCAGGAGGAACAGGCCGGGGAGGAGGGAGCCGCTGAGAAGGGTGTTCGGAGGGATGGTCATGGTGGTGTTTTCCGCAAGGGGGAGCTCAAACCAGGGGAGCAGCAGCAGGACCAGGCTGAGGGCAACCCAGCCTGCGGCCAGACAGCTTGGCCCCCGTTTCCCGGTGAGCACGCCGGTGAGAAAGAACATGAGGGGGAGGGAAACCATGAGGAAGAGATACCAGACCGGAACGCCCTGCAGGGGCTTGTGGAACGTGAGATAGGCGGAGATGTTGGAGACCGCCCGCTCCAGCAGGGTCACCCCCACCAGGAAGCAGCCCCAGATGTCCAGAAGCTGGAGGCCCAGCCCGCGGGAGAGCTCCTTCTGCCGTCGGCGCAGGCCCAGCCACACCAGCAGCACGGCCAGCCAGCCGCCCCAGTGGATGGCCTGGAGGGAGATCAGATAGGCGGAGACGCGGGTTCCCAGCAGCGGCAAGCCGCCCGCGGGCTGGACGGTCATGAGCAGGGTGCCGGCCAGCTGGAGGAGCCCCTCCGCCGCCCAGACGGCGCCGGCCAGGAAGAACAGCCGGGCGGCGTTGGAGAGATCCCTGCCGGTCTGACCCAGAATCCGCTTGATCTCCCCCACGTCGTCCAGGGCCTGCTGAATGTTCCGCTCCATAAGAAAACCCCCTCTGATATACTCTATAAAAGAGAGTATATCAGAGGGGGCGGGGTCTGTCAACCAATCCCCGCAAAAAGAGCGCATGCTCCGGGGTCAGTCCACCGGCGGCAGGCGGTGATCCTCCTTGACCTCCGCCTTGTCCCGGTGGACGGTGGAGGCGGCGGCAATGGCGTCCCGGCCGAACCTGTCCCGGATGCCGTCCATGGCCTTCTCCAGCTTCTCCAGCCGGTCCCGACGGGGGGCCGCCCCGGCGGCAAAGAGGTCCAGCTGCTCCCCGGCGTCCTGTTCCTCCACCAGGTTCTGGGCGGTGATGGTGAGGGCCCGCACCGGGGCCTCGCTGTTCCACGACGCGCGGATGAGCTCCATGGCGGCGTCCGCCAGGTCCCGGGACACGTAGGTGGGGGCGTTGAGCCGCTTCTGGCGGCAGATGTCTTTAAAATTGGGGTCCCGGATGGTCACCTGGACGGTGGCGCACTTGAGGGCGTGCTTGCGCAGGCGGACGGCCACCTCGTCAGACAGCTCGGTGACAGCGGTGCGCAGCTCCGCCCAGCCCGCCAGATTGCGGGGGAAGGTGAGGCCGTTGCCCACCGACTTGGGCCCCGGCTGGTCCCGGGCGGGCACCACGGGGGCGTGCTCCGCGCCGGAGGCGTAGTCGTGGAGGGTGTACCCCTGCCTGCCCAGCAGCTGCCCCAGGGTGTCCCGGTCGAAGGCGGCCAGATCGCCGATGGTGTGCACGCCGTAGCTCTCCAGCACCTTGGCCGCCGCCCTTCCCACAAACAGCAGGTCGGTGACGGGCAGGGGCCACAGCAGCTCCTTGTAGTTTTCCCGGGAAATGACGGTGGTGGCGTCCGGCTTCTTGTAGTCGCTGCCCATCTTGGCAAAGACCTTGTTGAAGGACACCCCCACCGACACGGTGAGGTGCAGCTCCTCCCGCAGCACCCGGCGGATCTCGTCGGCCAGGGCGCGGGCGTCCCCGCCGAAGAGGTGGAGGGTGCCCGTCACGTCCAGCCAGCTCTCGTCGATGGAGAAGGGCTCCACCAGGTCGGTGTACCGCTCATACACCGCGTTGACCCGCCTGGAGTACGCCCGGTACTTCCAGTGGTGGGCGGGCAGGGGGACCAGGCCGGGGCACTTCCGCCGGGCCTGCCACACCGTCTCGGCGGTCTTGACCTGGAATTTCTTGGCGGGCTCGTTCTTGGCCAGGATGATGCCGTGGCGGGAGCTGGGGTCGCCGCAGACGGCCACCGGCCTGTCCCGCAGCTCCGGGTGGTCCAGCAGCTCCACCGAGGCGTAAAAGCTGTTCAGATCACAGTGGAGAATGACACGATCCATGTCGCCGCCTCCTCCTTATCGTTCTCCATTTATTATATAAGAGAGGTGGCGGGAAGTCAAACGTCCGTTCTAGCTTGCGGAGGGCCGCCACGCGGCCAGCTCGGTGAGCAGATCCGGACGCCCGGTCAATTCCTGCGTTCCGGAGTAGTCCAGGTAGATCACCACATTCCCCGCCTGGAGGAACAGCTCCTGGTCTGGCCACCGGTTGTCCTGTACCAGCACCGCCCGGTCAAAGCCGGGCAGCTCCGGCTCCGTCACGGTGTAGTGCTCCGGGGCATAGCGGAAGTCGCTGTACCGGCTGATCAGGTCGTCCAGCAGGGGGGAGGCCAGGCAGGGGAGGGACAGCCGGTACCAGCGCATGTCCAGACGGGGCTCATAGTCCCCGCCGTCGGTGAGGCGCTGATCCACCTCGTACTGCCCCGGGCACAGCAAGGACCAGGCATAGCGGACGGAGTTGTCCCGGTCGTAGCCGAAGATCTCCAGCGCGATGGGGGAGGGGACGGCCTCCAGCGCCGGGTTGTCCTCCAGCTCCCGCAGCTCCAGGATGGGGAAGGGCCGCTCCGCCGCGGCGGTCTCGCTCTCCCAGGACGCCAGGAAATAGGCGGCGGACTGAACCAGGGAGAGCACCAGCAGGCAGCAGGAGCAGGCCAGGGCGGCGGCGGTGGCCCGGGCGGAGCGCCGCCAGCCGCTCCGCCGCGGCCCCTCTCCCGCCTTCAGCCGCCGCCGGAGGGCAAAGAAGGAGGAAAAATAGCGGATGGACAGATAGATGGCGATAAACTCCATAAGCAGGCCAAGGTAGAGGGTATTGCTGCTGCCGATCAGGGCCAGCACCGGCTCGTCCCAGGTCAGGGGCCAGATGGCTGAAACCAGCATGCCCGCCATGCAGAGCAGCACGACGAGATACCGCCAGCGCATCTGCCTGGCCAGCTTGTCCAGGCCGTAGCCCCGCACCACCGGGTCGGTGTGGAGCTCCGGGGCCTCCGGGTCGTCGCTCCGGTAGAGGAAGAGCTGGGGGCCCAGCTTCCCGGCCAGCTCCCACCCCAGGGACTGGCAGTAGGCCATGCCCTCGGCGTTGTCCAGGGTGCCGCCGGGCTCCACCCGGTAGCGGACGGCCCTGGGCTCCCCGGGCTGGAAGTGGAAAAACCACGGGCTGGTGTGGTCGAAGAACAGCCCTTTTTGGGCCATGGCCTCCAGCCAGCCCTCTATGTGGTCAAAATTGAGGGCATCCACCAGGCAGAACCTGCGTACCGTCCTGCTCATCCCGTCTCGCCTCCTGTTCCGCGTCCGCCAGGCAGCTGCGCAGGCGGGCGATCTCCTCCTGATAGCGCTCCAGTCCCGTGTCGGTGAGGGCGTAGGTGCGCTTGCGGCCCTCCACGGCGGTCTCCCGGATGAGCCTCTCCTCCTCAAACTTGGCCAGAATGGTGTAGAGGGTGCCCGGCCCCAGGCGCACCCGGTTTTGGGTGATGGCGGAGACAAAGTCGGAGATCTCCGTGCCGCACCGGGGCCGGTGCAGCAGGGCCATCAGCACATAGAACATGGACTCGGTCAGGGTCTCCAGGGTTTTGCGTCCCACGGTCCCACCCCCAATATCAATTCTCGATATCGTCTGTGGATATTATAAGATCGAGTCTCGATATTGTCAAGAGAAAAAATGCCGGGCGCCCATGGGGCGCCCGGCGGGAGGTTATTCGCCTTCGCCGAAGAAGAGCTGGAGATCGTCCTCCACCGTGCCGATGCCGGCGATGCCGAAGGTGTCCGCCAGCACCTTGGCCACGTTGGGGGAGAGGAAGGCGGGCAGGGTGGGGCCCAGGTGGATGTTCTTCACCCCCAGGTGGAGCAGGGCCAGCAGGACGATGACGGCCTTCTGCTCGTACCAGGCGATGTTGTACACGATGGGCAGGTCGTTGATATCCGCCAGGCCAAAGACCTCCTTGAGCTTGAGGGCGATGACGGCCAGGGAGTAGGAGTCGTTGCACTGCCCGGCGTCCAGCACCCGGGGGATGCCGTTGATGTCGCCCAGGTCCAGCTTGTTGTACTTGTACTTGGCGCAGCCGGCGGTGAGGATCACCGTGTCCTTCGGCAGGGCGCGGGCGAAGTCGGTGTAGTAGTTCCGGCTCCTGGCCCGGCCGTCGCAGCCGGCCATGACCACGAACTTGCGGATGGCGCCGCTCTTGACGGCCTCCACCACCTGGTCGGCCAGGGCCAGGACCTGGTTGTGGGCGAAGCCGCCCACCAGGGTGCCGGTCTCCAGCTCCACAGGGGGCTGGCACCGCCTGGCGTGGGCGATCAGGGCGGAGAAGTCCTTGCGGCCCGTCCCGTCGGCCTCGATGTGGGGGCAGCCGGGGAAGCCCACCGCCCCGGTGGTGTAGATCCGGTCCCTGTAGCTGTCCCTGGGGGGCACCAGGCAGTTGGTGGTCAGCAGCACCGGGCCGCGGAAGGCCTCGAACTCCTCGGTCTGCCTCCACCAGGCGCTGCCGTAGTTGCCCGCCAGGTTGGGGTACTTCTTGAAGGCGGGGTAGTAGTGGGCGGGCAGCATCTCGCTGTGGGTGTACACGTCCACGCCGGTGCCCTGGGTCTGCTCCAGCAGCTGCTCCAGGTCGTGGAGGTCGTGGCCGGAGACCAGGATGGCGGGGTTCTTCCCCACGCCCAGGTCCACCTTTGTGATCTCCGGGTGGCCGTAGGCGGCGGTGTTGGCCCCGTCCAGGGCAGCCATCACGTCCACGCCGTACTTGCCCGTCTCCAGGGCCAGGGTGGTGAGCGCCTCCACGGAGAGGCTGTCGTCCAGGGTCTTGGCCAGGGCGGACTGGAGGAAGGCGTCCACGCCGGGGGCGGTCTTGCCGTAGGCGTTGACGTGGTGGTTGTAGGCGGCCATGCCCTTCAGGCCGTAGGTGATCAGCTCCCGCAGGGAGCGGATGTCCTCGTCCTCGGTGGACAGCACCCCCACGGCCCCGGCCTTCTCCTCCCAGTCGCCGGAGCCGTCCCACCGGGCGGCCTCGGACAGGGCCTCACCGGACAGCCCCGCCCGCAGGGCGGCGCTCTGGTCCACGGTGGCCTGGATACGGGCCCGGATGGCCCCGTCGTCAAAGTTGGCGTTGGTGATGGTGACGAAGAGGTTTTCGGTCACCAGCCGGTCCACGGCGGGGGCGGGCTCCTCCCCCCGGGCGCGCAGGGCGGTGGTGAGCTGGCACAGCCCCCGGGTGGCGTAGACCAGCAGATCCTGGAGAGCGGCAGTCCTGGCGCTCTTGCCGCAGACGCCGGCCCGGGTGCAGCCGGTGCAGCCGGCGGTTTCCTGACACTGATAGCAAAACATACGATGACCTCCTGAAGTGGGCGGTTGTTGGGGAACTGTGCCACAGTATACCGCAGGCGGAGGGGAAAGTATGTTGCAATTACAACGAAATGGAGCGGTTTCCGCGTCAGGCTTCCGGAGCTGGGAGAAAAACCCGCAAATAGGCGTACCATTCCGCGAAAAAATGTGATATGATTATATTTATGGAATACGCCGCTTTTGCGGCCCTGTTCCGGATCGCTGTGACAAGACGGGCTTCATCCAGAGACTATCCCATGGAGGCGGACCGAAGATGAGACGAACCAGGCTGCTGCCGGCGGCCGGACTGCTGCTGCTGTTGTTGAGCGGCTGCTTTTCCCAGTCGGTGGACGAGCTCTACCGCGCCCCCCGGGCGCCGGACGACTATCTCAAGCTGGACAATAAAATCAACGAGGTGCTCAACGCCGGCGGCGAGTACGCCGCCCCCCTGACCGGGGAGCTGACCCAGAAGGTACAGCTGCAGGACCTGGACGGGGACGGGGTGCAGGAGGCCATCGCCTTCTTCCGGGTCAGCGCCGATGAGCGCCCCCTGAAGATCTACATCTACCGGGAGGTGGAGGATGACTACGAGGTGGCCGCCATCATCGAGGGCTCCGGCAACGCCATCAGCTCGGTGTACTATGAGAACCTGGACAGCAGCCCCACCAAGGAGATCATCGTGGACTGGGAGACGGCGGGGCAGACCTATGTCCTGGCGGCCTACTCCATTGACCGCTACGAGGTGCTGGAGCTGATGAGCATCGAGCACAGCGGCTTCCAGATCTACGACCTGGACGGGGACGGGCAGCAGGAGATCATGGCCATGCGGATCTCGGCGGGGACGGAGACGAACCAGACCGATGTGCTCTACACCCCGGTGGAGGCGGGGAACCGGGTGGAGCTGTACAACTTCCGGGACGGCATGGTGCAGCTGGACTCCTCTGCCTCCCTGTCCCGCAATGTGGAGCGGGTGGTGAGCGTGACCACGGGATACCTGCAGGACGCGGTGCCCGCCCTGTTCCTCACCTCCACCTACGCCGTCAACGGGCAGATCACCGACATATTCGCCTGGAAGGACGGACGGCTGGAGAATGTGACCCTGGACCCGGCCACCGGGGAGAGCGGCGGCACGGTGCGCTGGGCCACGGAGGTGGACAGCACCAAGGTGTCCTGCACGGACATCAACCACGACGGGATTATGGAGCTGCCCTCGGCCTACCCCCTGCCGGCCCCGGGGGGCACGGGCACGGCCCCCAACTTCTGGGCCATCCGGTGGCAGCAGTATGACATCAACGGGGCGGCCCACCAGGTCTGGACCACCTACCACAACAGTCAGGACGGCTGGTACTTTGTCCTGCCCGCCGCCTGGGAGGGGAAGCTCACCCTCTCCCGCAGCAACCTGGCCGGCGGCGGGGAGCGGGCCGTGATCTTCTCCTACTGGGAGGGGGACGAGGCCGTGGAGCCGGTGCCCTTCCTGGCCGTCTACAAGCTCACCGGCGACAACCGGGAGATCCGGGCCAATATGACCGGCCGCTTCCGCCTGCTGGAGGGGGAGGACGAGGCCATCTACGCCGCCCGCCTGCTGGACAGCAGCTGGGACTGTGGCCTGGACGAGGACGGGGTCAGGGCCTGCTTCTCCCTGATCAGCGGCTGATAGGGCCTGTTTGAAGCCTGCCGGCGTGCCAGATGGATGGGCCCTCTGCCCCCGGGGCGGCGCAGGCTTCCCCTGAAATCCGCCGGGATTCCCGCGGAAAGCTGCTTGCCGGCGGTTCAAGCTTCCCCGCCGCTGGACCCATCGCCAATTTTCAAGCAAGCCCCAGACAGAAGGAGGTAACGGGATGAAAAAGGTGCTCGTGCTGGAGGACGAGGCGAATATCCGCAGCTTTGTGGTCATCAACCTCAAGCGGGCCGGGTACGAGGCCATCGAGGCCGAGACGGGGGAGGAGGCCCTGGCCCAGCTCAAGCGCAACCCGGACATCAAGGTGGCCCTGCTGGACATCATGCTGCCGGACATGGACGGCTTTGAGGTGTGCCGCCGCATCCGGGCCAGCGACAACAACATCGGCATCATCATGCTCACCGCCCGCACCCAGGAGATGGACAAGGTCACCGGCCTGATGACCGGGGCCGACGACTATGTGACCAAGCCCTTCTCCCCGGCGGAGCTCACCGCCCGCATCGACGCCCTCTACCGCCGCACCGGCGGGGGGGAGGCCATCGACACCGGCGAGATCAGCCAGCCCCCCTTCCTGCTCAACACCCGCAACCGCACCCTGGAGAAGAACGGCCAGCGGGTGAAGCTCACCCAGGTGGAGTACTCCATCATGAAGCTGTTCATGGACAACCCGGGCAAGGCCCTCTCCCGGGAGGAGATCCTGGACGCGGTGTGGGGGCGGGACTACTTCGGCGAGCTGAAGATCGTGGACGTGAACATCCGCCGCCTGCGCATCAAAATCGAGGACGACCCAACCAACCCGACGTTTATTACCACGGTCTGGGGTTATGGGTACAAGTGGGGGTTCTGAGGAGCTTTCCCGGTCGTCCTCGATTGGGGCCCCGCCACAGGCGGGGCGGCGCTTTGCGCCGTACGAGCGTTTTTGCCTCTGGCAAAAACCTCGGCGCAGGGGCGATTCACTCGCCCCGAGCATGTAAAATCAGACAAGGGGCCCCCGCAAAACGAGGTTTTGCGGGGATGGACGACCCGACCAACCCCACATTTATTACCACGGTCTGGGGTTATGGGTACAAGTGGGGGTTCTGAGGGGGCGGCGTCTGCCCTGCAGAGCCTTGCTTGGCCGGGTTAGAAGTACAGCCGGGGCGGCGGACCGGCGAACAGCTCCCACAGCAGCCGGCCGGTGAGCGCGCCCCCCAGCTGGAACCACTCCCTGCACTCCTGGCTCTCCGCGTCGTAGAGCACAGAGCGGAATTCCTCTTCAAACTCCTGGCCCAGCTCGGCGCGAAGCCGGGTAAAATAGGGCTCCAGCTTGTCGGCCCATGCGCGACATTCATCGGAGGGCGGCTGCTCAAAGGAATAGGCGTCATAAAGCTGCTGGAGGATGGACTCCATATAATCACCCCATATTGGTTTAGAAATAATCTAAGTATAGTATATTAGATATAATCTAATATGTCAAGAGGAAAGCAATGTTTGATAAAGAACAATTTGGACAGCGCCTCCGAAAAATACGGATGGAAAAAGGAGAGCCCCAGTCCGCCCTGGCGGAGCTGCTTGGGGTATCTGTGACCCAGATCAGCGACATGGAAAACGGCAAGACCGGGACGACACTGGAGCGCCTGGTGTTGCTTTGCAGGCACTACAAAATCTCCGCCGACTATCTGCTGGGCCTGAAGGACAAGCCGTAGGCCGGGGCTGCAGGACAAGAACCAAACCCAGGTGGTGAGAGAAGCATGAAAAAAATCGGAGGCATCCGCAAGCGATGGATGGTGAACTCCATCAGCGTGGTGCTGTTTGTGGTCCTGCTGGCGGTGACGGCCTTCTCCACGGCCATGGGGAGCTACTACTACTCCACCATGAGCGAATCGCTGAAGCAGAAGGCCGAGGCCGCGGTGAGCAGCTTCGACTACTACACGGAGGACAACTACTACAGCTACGCCCGCACCCTGGTGGCGGGGGACCCCAACAGCGACGACCTGGAGGTGGAATACCTGGACAGCAGCGGCCGCATCCGCTTCTCCAGCTCGGACCTCACCGCCTTCCGGGTGCCCGGCACGCCGGAGGTGGCCGAGGCCATCAGCGAGCTGGACACCCGCACCTGGATCGGCTCCGACCCCAGCACCGGCGAGCACATCATGGCGGCCACCTGCCCGCTGGTGATCAACGGGGAGGTGGTGGGGGCCATGCGCTATGTCACCTCCCTGCGCAATGTGGACCGGCAGATCATCATCATCGTGGCCATCGCCCTGGGCATCGGCCTGGCCATTCTGGGCATCGTCTATTTCTCCAACCTCTACTTCATCCGCTCCATCGTGGACCCGGTGACCGGCATCACCGAGACGGCCAAGCGCATCGCCGAGGGCTCCTACGGCGTGCAGATCGAGAAGCGGTATGACGACGAGATCGGCACCCTGGCCGACGCCATCAACGACATGTCCCTGCGCATTGACCAGAGCGAGAAGATGAAGAACGAGTTCATCTCCTCCGTCTCCCACGAGCTGCGCACCCCCCTCACCGCCATCAACGGCTGGGCGGAGACCATCATGAACGGCGAGGTGCGGGACGCCGAGGACGTGAAGAAGGGCATGGGCATCATCGTGTCCGAGGCCCGCCGGCTGACCAACATGGTGGAGGAGCTGCTGGAGTTCTCCCGCATCCAGGACGGCCGCTTCACCCTGTCGGTGGAGCCGGTGGACATCAAGGCGGAGCTGGAGGACGCGGTGTACACCTACCGGGAGTTCTTCCGCCGGGAGGGCATCGAGCTCAACCACTACGACTGCGAGGAGGAGTTCCCCCCCATCAGCGGCGACCCGGAGCGGCTGCGGCAGGTATTCTGCAACCTGCTGGACAACGCCGCCAAGCACGGCGGCTCCGGCAAGCGCATCGACACCGCCATCGCCCCCGACGGGGACCAGGTGGCCATCACCATCCGGGACTACGGCCCCGGCATCCCGGAGGAGGAGCTGCCCCATGTGAAGTACAAGTTCTACAAGGGCTCCTCCAAGGCCCGGGGCTCCGGCATCGGCCTGGCGGTGTGCGACGAGATCATCACCCGCCATGAGGGCACCCTGGACATCGGAAACGCCGAGGGCGGCGGGTGCATTGTCACCATCCGCCTGCCCATTCGAACATAAGTTCCACAAACGACCCGCGCCCCTTGCAATTGGGGCGCGGGTTTGGTACAATACTGTCATGTATGTCATCAACCCATCACATGCTAACCCGATTAGTTAAGGAGAACCTATAGCGAATGGCAAATGAAAACAAGCAATCCTGCGCCACGCCCTACAAGACCATGATCGGCGGGCAGGCCCTCATCGAGGGGATCATGATGCTGGGCCCGGAGAAGAAGGCCGTGGTGGTGCGCAAGCCGGACGGCGAGCTGGAGGAACAGGTGGAGGCGCGGGTGCTCATCAAGGACAAGCACCCCCTGCTGGGCGTGCCCTTCATCCGGGGCGTGTTCAACTTCTGCTCCTCCCTGGCCAACGGCGTCAAGGCGCTGATGTACTCCGCCTCCTTCTTCCCCGAGGACGAGGAGGAGCCGGAGGAGCCCTCCAGGTTCGAGCTGTGGCTGGACAGGCGCCTGGGCAGCGAGAAGGCCGCCTCCTTCTTTGTCACCGCCGCGGTGGTGCTGGGCGTGGTCTTTGCTGTGGTGCTCTTCATCCTCCTGCCCACCGCCCTCACCGGCCTGATCGGCCTGTTCGTCCCCCTGCCCATGTGGCTGCGCAACCTGCTGGAGGGCGTGGTCAAGGTGGTCATCTTCATGGGCTACCTGATGCTCTGCTCCCGCATGAAGGACATCCACCGGGTGTTCCAGTACCACGGCGCGGAGCACAAGACCATCTTCTGCTATGAGCACGGCCTGCCCCTGACGGTGGAGAACGTGCGCGCCCAGCCCCGGCACCACCCCCGCTGCGGCACCAGCTTCCTGTTTGTGGTGATTGTGGTGAGCATCCTGCTGTCCAGCGTGCTGTTCAGCTTCATCGAGGTGACCAACACCTTCGCCCGCATGGGCCTGCACCTGCTGCTGCTGCCGCTGATCGTCAGCATTACCTATGAGTTCAACCGCCTGGTGGGCCGGTACGACAACTGGTTCACCCGCATCATGACCGCCCCCGGCCTGTGGCTCCAGAACTGGACCACCTTCGAGCCGGACGATTCCATGATCGAGGTTGGCATCCGTGCCTTTACCCTGGTGCTGCCGGAGGAGCAGGGAAAAGACCAGTGGTAGCCTGCCCGCCCTGTGAGCGCGCGCGGGTGAGATTTGGATCACCCTGGAGAGAGAAAGAGAGACAGAGGAGTGGTGCTTGCATGGCAGCCACGTACAACAACCTCTACCTGGACACGCGGCAGCGCCTCCGGGAGGCGGGGGTGGAGAGCGCCCAGCTGGAGGCGCGGGAGCTCTTATGCCACGCGGCGGGCAAGACCCGGGAGCAGTTTTACCGGGACATGGCCCTCTACGCCTCCGGCCAGGTGGAGGAGAAGCTCTCCGCCCTGGTGGAGCGCCGCCTGGCCGGGGAGCCGGTGGCCTACCTGATCGGGGAGTGGGAGTTCTACGGCCTGACCCTGGAGGTGACCCGCGACGTGCTCATCCCCCGGATGGACACCGAGGTGCTGGCCGAGCGGGCCATCCTGCTGGCCCGGGCCGCCGGGGAGGGGGCCCGGGTGCTGGACCTGTGCGCCGGCAGCGGCTGCGTGGGCCTGGCGGTGGCGGCCAACGTGCCCGACTGCCGGGTGGTGCTGGCGGACGTGAGCGACGCGGCCCTCAAGGTGTGCCGGCAGAACGTGCGCCGGCATGAGCTCAACGCCCGGGTGACCTGCATCCGGGCGGACGCCCTGGCAAAGCCGGACGCCGCCCTGTGGGACTTTGACGTGATCGCCTGCAACCCCCCCTATATCCCGACGGGGGAGATCGACGGGCTGGACGTGTCCGTCAGGGACTACGAGCCCCGCGCCGCCCTGGACGGCGGCCCCGACGGGCTGGACTTCTACCGGGCCGTCGCCGGCGGCTGGGGCGCCGCGCTGCGGCTGGGCGGCTCCCTGCTGTTTGAGGTGGGGATCGGCCAGGGGCGGGATGTGGCGGTCCTGCTGGAGCAGAACGGCTTTGAGGACATCCGGCTCACCCAGGACACCCAGGGCATCCCCCGGGTGGTTGAGGGGGTCAGCAACGGCTGAACGCCGGCTGAAAAATCCGTTTTATCGGACAGATAAAAGCGTAACTTATGGGACAGAATACGGCGGCCGCCGGAGCGGGCGGCGGCCTGGCACAAAGGAGAGAATGAGGATATGGCAGACAAGAAGAAGGCCGTGATAGAGGCCGCCGGCCCCGCGTCGGATAAAAAGAAGGCCCTGGAGACCGCCATGGCCCAGATTGAGCGGGCCTATGGCAAGGGCTCCATCATGCGCCTGGGCGACAACGCCGGCATCGTGGTGGAGGCCATCCCCACCGGCTCCCTGTCCCTGGATCTGGCCCTGGGCATCGGCGGCGTCCCCCGGGGGCGCATCGTGGAGATCTACGGCCCCGAGTCCTCGGGCAAGACCACCCTGGCCCTGCACATCGTGGCCGAGGCCCAGAAACGGGGGGGCGAGGTGGCCTTCATCGACGCCGAGCACGCCCTGGACCCCTCCTACGCCCGTGCCCTGGGGGTGGACATCGACTCCATGCTCATCTCCCAGCCCGACACCGGCGAGCAGGGCCTGGAGATCTGCGAGGCCCTGGTGCGCTCCGGCGCCATTGACGTGGTGGTGGTGGACTCGGTGGCGGCCCTGACCCCCCGGGCGGAGATCGAGGGGGACATGGGGGACTCCCACGTGGGCCTGCTGGCCCGGCTCATGAGCCAGGCCCTGCGCAAGCTGGCCGGCTCCATCGCCAAGACCAACTGCGTGGTGATCTTCATCAACCAGCTGCGGGAAAAGGTGGGCGTCATGTACGGCAACCCGGAGGTGACCACCGGCGGCCGGGCGCTGAAGTTCTACGCCTCCGTGCGCATCGACGTGCGGCGGGTGGAGTCGCTGAAGAGCGGCTCGGAGATCATCGGCAACCGCACCCGGGCCAAGGTGGTGAAGAACAAGGTCTCCCCCCCCTTCAAGGAGGCGGAGTTTGACATCATGTACGGCGAGGGCATCTCCAAGGTGGGGGAGATCCTGGATCTGGCCGTCAAGCTGGACCTGGTGCAGAAGTCCGGCTCCTGGTTCGCCATGGGGGAGACCCGCCTGGGCCAGGGCCGGGACGCGGCCAAGCAGTACCTGAAGGAGAACCCGGAGGTGTGCGACCAGCTGGAGGCCGACATCCGCAAAAACGCCTACAAGCTGATGAGCAGCCAGGCCCGCGCCGCCGCCAAGGCCGCCGGCCGGGCGGTGGACGTGTCCGCCGAGGACTTCGAGGATGCGGATCAGTAAGCTCTCCCCATCCGCCCGCGCCCAGGGCCGCTGGCTCTGCCAGCTGGAGGACGGGACCATCCTCCGCCTGGGGGAGTGCGAGGTGCTGGACTTCGGCCTGTACGCCGGCCGGGCCCTGACGGAGCAGGAGGTGGAGGCCATCCAGGCCGCCGCCGGGAAGAACGCCCGGAGGGAGAAGGCCCTGGCCTACGCCGGGAGCCGGGCCACGTCCCGCCGGGACATGGCCCGGAGGCTGGAACAGTGGGGGGCGGACCAGGCGGAGCAGGAGGCGGTCTGCGACCGGCTGGAGGAGCTGGGCGTCCTCGACGACGGCAGCTATGCCGCCCTGGTGGCGCGCAGCTACGCCTCCCGCGGCTACGGGGAGAAGAAGCTGCGGGACGAGCTCTACCGCCGGGGGGTCCCCCGGGAGCACTGGGACGCCGCCCTGGAGGGGGCGGGGGACCCGGCCGAGGCCATCGACGCCTTTTTGACCAAAAAGCTGCGGGGGGCGGACCTGTCCGACCCCAAGGTATATCAGCGGGCGTCTGACGCCCTGGCCCGCCGGGGGTTCCGGTGGGAGGACATCAGTGCCGGCCTGCGCCGGTATGGCGCCGAGCTGGAAGAGGAGTAGGCGCCGCAAGGAGAAAGGAGTATATCCCATGAACACAATGGAAGCCCTGCTGACCCGCCGGAGCATCCGGCGCTACAAGCCAGACCCCATCCCTGCGCAGGATCTGAGGGAGATCCTGGCCGCCGGGGCCGCCGCCCCCTCCGCGGTCAACATGCAGCACTGGTACTTCGTGGCCGTGCAGAGCCCGGAGGCCATGCAGGAGATCAAAGACATCATGGGGGGCGTGGTGGACAAGTTCCGGCCCGTGCTGGAGGAGCGGTTCTCCCGCAACCCGGAGCAGGTGGGTATCACCAACCGCTTCATGTCCACCCTGGGGGGCGCGCCGGTGTGCCTGCTGGCGTTCCTGCTCAAGCCGGACTATCCCGACCGGGACGGGGCCATGCAGTCCGTGTCCGCCGCCATTGAGAACGTGCTCCTGGCGGCGTGGGACAAGGGCATCGGCTCCTGCTGGATGTCGGCCCCCCAGCGTATGGGCTTCGGCCCCGCCTTCCAGGCCCGCTTCGCCCCGGACAAGGGGGAGTTTGTGGCCATGATCACCCTGGGCTATCCGGACCAGCAGCCCAAGATGCCGCCCCGGCGGGACGGCCGCTATCTGATTATATAAGGAGAAGGATTCATTGAAGGTTGCATTTATCTCCCTGGGGTGCGCCAAGAACCTGGTGAACACCGAGCAGATGATGGCCCTGGCCAGGGAGGCCGGGTATGAGCTCACCGGCGAAGCGGACGGGGCGGACGCGGCGGTGCTCAACACCTGCGGCTTCATCGACTCGGCCAAGAGCGAGGCCATCCAGAACATCCTGGAGCTGGCCGCCCTGAAGGACGCGGGCCGGCTGGGCAGGCTGCTGGTCGCCGGCTGCCTGTCCCAGCGGTATCAGGACGAGCTGATGCAGGAAATGCCGGAGGTGGACGGCGTGCTGGGCACCGGCAGCTACGGCGAGATTGTCCCCGCCCTGGAGGAGCTGATGGCCGGCGGCTGCCCCCGCCGCTTCGGCGACATCGACCACACGGAGGAGGACGGGGCGCGGGTGGTGTCCACGCCGCCCTACACCGCCTACCTGAAGATCGCAGAGGGCTGTGACAACCGCTGCGCCTACTGCGTCATCCCCTCCCTCCGGGGCCGCTACCGCAGCCGGAGCATGGAGTCTCTGCTGGCTGAGGCAGAGGCGCTGGCCGGCCGGGGGGTGCAGGAGCTCATCGTCATCGCCCAGGACATCACCCGCTACGGCACTGACCTCTACGGCCGCCGCCGTCTGGGCGATCTGCTCACCGAGCTGTGCAGGCTGCCCTTTCACTGGATTCGGCTCCACTACCTGTACCCCGACGAGGTGGACGACGCCCTCATAGACGTGCTCGCCCGGGAGCGCAAGATCCTCCGGTATATCGACATACCCCTCCAGCATATCAATGACGGGATTCTCAAGGCCATGAACCGCCGCTCCACCAAGGCGGAGATCCTCGCCCTGCTCCAGAAGCTGCGGGAGCGCCTGCCCGGCCTGGTGCTGCGCACCTCCCTGATCTGCGGCCTGCCCGGCGAGGGGGAGGCGGAGTTTGAGGAGCTGTGTGAATTCCTGCAGGAGGCGGGCATCGAGCGGGCGGGCATCTTCCAGTTCTCCCCGGAGGAGGGCACCCCCGCCGCCGCCATGGAGGGCCAGGTGGACCCGGAGACGGCCAAGCGGCGGGTGGAGCTGCTGGTGGAGCTCCAGAGCCGGGTGATGGACGCCTACAACGAGAGCCGCCTGGGGGAGACGCTGGAGGTGCTGTGCGAGGGCTTTGACCCGGATATGGGCTGCTACGCCGGCCGCTCCTATGCCGACTCCCCCGACGTGGACGGCAGGGTGTTCTTCACCGCCGCCGGCCTGGTGCCAGCCGGCACCTTCGTCAACGTCCGCATCACCGGGACCAGCGACGGCGACCTCACCGGCGAGATAGAGGAGTGACGCGACTTTGAATACCGCCAACAAGCTGACCATGCTGCGGGTGGCACTGATTCCGGTGTTCCTCGTGCTGCTCTATCTCCCCGTCCCCTTCCATACGGAATTTGCGCTGGTCATCTTCATCCTGGCCAGCGTCACCGACTTTGTGGACGGCTACATCGCCCGCCGCTACAACCAGGTCACCGACTTCGGCAAGTTCATGGACCCCCTGGCGGATAAGCTGCTGGTGATGTCCGCCCTGCTGTGGTTTGTGGAGGCGGGCCGCCTGCCCGCCTGGGCCATGCTGGTGGTGGTGGCGCGGGAGTTCGCCGTCACCGCCCTGCGCCTCATCGCCGTGGAGCGGGGGCGGGTGATCGCCGCCGCCTGGTCGGGAAAGGTCAAGACGGCCTCCACCATGGTGTGCATCTGCCTGATGCTGCTCTTTGCCCAGCCCTGGCTGGACCGGCTGTGCGCGGCGGTGATCCTGGTCACCACGGTCTACTCCGGCGGGGAGTATTTTGTCAAAAACCGGGACGTGATGGACTGGAGCGGCCGATAGGGCCCCGGTCTGCACGGAAGAGCGTGGAAAGAAAGCCGCGGGGCCGCCTATGGGCGGCCCCGCGGCTTTCGTGATGGGACGGGCGGCGGGGCGCATAGAATGTGGGGAAGGGGGGATGCGCCATGCTGTGCCGGGTTTCCGAGCTGCGGTATAAGGAGATCATCAACCTGACCGACGGCAGCCGCTACGGCTACGTGGGGGACGCGGAGGTGGATCTGGAGACGGGCCAGGTCAGGGCCCTGGTGGTGCCCGGGCGGCTGCGGCTGTTCGGCCTGCTGGGCCGGGAGGAGGACCGGGTATTTCCCTGGGAATCGGTGCGCCGGTTTGGAGAGGACATCATCCTGGTGGAGACCGCCCCCCTCCGGCACATCGGCCGGGGGACTAGTCCCAGAAATTGAACACAACTTCCTCCACCGTCCGGGGCTTCCAGTAGCGGATCTGCTCCAGCTCCGCCTCACCCAGCGCCTGTGCCGCCTCCCGGCAGTCCTTGTTCAGCTCTTTCAGGGAGAGCAGACGATATCCGCTGGGTGGGAGGGCAGCGGCGGGCGGCTCCAGAAATACCACGGTGTTGTGCTCAAGGGACTGTGCGAACGCATAGTAAGGGGCGTAGGCGTTCAGAAGCAGGTATATCGGAACTCGGCGGAACTCCATATGGGCGGCGTAAAAATTTTTCTCCACCAGCGAGGTGTCCAGGGAGAGAAACCGCCCGCCGTTTTCCCGTGCCATCCAGTGGCAGAGCTGCTGAAAGGGCTTGACGGGCTGCGGGGCGGGCGGCGGCCCGCCCGGGGCGAAAAATCCGGTGATTCCACGGGGAAGAAGCATGGAATTCTCCTTTCTTTGTACAGAGATAGCCCTATTTTATCAGAGCGGTTGACAGAAAACAAGGCGGGATCCGGTTGCGGGGAGCGGCGGGACGTGGTATACTGCTACTTTAGAGTATCAAACCAGGAGGGATTTCCCATGTGCGGTATCGTCGGATATGTCGGACGGGAGGAGGCGGCCCCCATTCTGCTGGACGGCCTGGCCAGACTGGAATATCGGGGCTATGACTCTGCTGGCCTTGCGGTGTACGGGGAGAAAGAGGGCCTGCAGGTGGCCAAGGCCAAGGGGCGGCTGCACGTGCTGGAGGAGCTGGTGGAGGGGGGGAGGACCATCCACGGCTCCATCGGACTGGGCCACACCCGCTGGGCCACCCACGGGGAGCCGTCGGACGTGAATTCCCACCCCCAGGTCAGCGAGGGCGGCCGCTTTGCGGTGGTCCACAACGGCATCATTGAGAACTACATGGAGCTGCGGGAGTTCCTGGAGTCGGAGGGGGTCACCTTCGCCTCCCAGACGGACACCGAGGTGGTGGCCCAGCTGCTGGAGTACTACTACGACGGGGATATGCTGGACGCGGTGACCAGGGTGCTCGCCCGCATCCAGGGGGCCTACGCCCTGGGCATCCTGTGCGCCGACTGCCCCGACCGGCTCATCGCCGTGCGTAAGGACAGCCCCCTGATCCTGGGCTTTGGGGAGGGGGCCCACTACCTGGCCTCCGACGTGACTGCCCTGATCAGATACACCCGGGACGTGTGCTACCTGGACGACGGGGAGATCGCGGAGCTCACCCCGGACCACCTGTGGGTGTACGACGCCTACCTCCGCTCGGTGGAGAAGGAGCGCCACCGCGTGGACTGGGAGATCTCCGCCGCCGAGAAGGGCGGGTATGAGCACTTCATGGCCAAGGAGATCATGGAGCAGCCAG
>CALWXU010000036.1 GCA_944385585.1 uncultured Flavonifractor sp. | reverse complement strand
CTGCCCGCCGACATCAACGGCGTCTCCTGCGTGGACGGCGAGGTGGAGGCCAGCGTGTTCGACCGCTACCGCGACCCGCTGTACAAGGAGGCCTCCTTCAAGCCCTACATCATCGCCGCCATGATCTTCCTGGCCAAGGTGAAGGACCCCCAGGCCACCCTGAAGGCCCTGGAGGACCGCGGCGCCCCCCGCTGGTTCCAGAAGTAAACATCCTCTGCGGATGCGCGGCGTATCCGCCGCTGAACGGCATCCTTCCCGCAGCCCTCCCCCCTTCCCGGCCCGCCCGCAAATACGGAATCTGGTATTCTGCGGGCGGGCCCCTGCTTTTTCGACTTAACAGGAGGTATTTTCTTCCCATGGGTAAACGAATTGTCATCGCCCTCGGCGGCAACGCCCTGGGCAATAACCTGCCGGAGCAGATGATCGCCGTGAAGCAGACGGCCAGGGCCATTGTGGATCTGATCCAGGAGGGCCACCAGGTGATCATCGCCCACGGAAACGGCCCCCAGGTGGGCATGATCCAGAAGGCCATGGCGGAGCTGACCCGCTCGGAGCCGGACAAGTACATCCCCTGTCCCCTGTCCGTGTGCGTGGCCATGAGCCAGGGCTACATCGGCTACGACCTGCAGAACGCCCTGCGGGAGGAGCTGCTGGACCGGGGGATCCGCAAGGGGGTGGCCACGGTGCTCACCCAGGTGGAGGTGGACCCCGCCGACCCGGCCTTTGCCCACCCCACCAAGCCCATCGGCGCCTTTATGACCCGCGAGGAGGCCGACAGGCTGGTGGCCGAGCGGGGCTATGACGTGGTTGAGGACGCCGGCCGGGGGTATCGCCGGGTGGTGGCCTCCCCCCGCCCCCAGTCCATCATCGAGATCGAATCCATCCGGGACATGGTGGACGCCGGCCTGGTGGTGGTGGCCTGCGGCGGCGGCGGCATCCCGGTGTACAAGACCGAGGGCCACCACCTGAAGGGGGCGGCGGCGGTGATCGACAAGGACTTCGCCGCCTGCGTCCTGGCCCAGCAGGTGGAGGCCGACACCCTGATCATCCTCACCGCCGTGGAGAAGGTGGCCATCAACTTCGGCCAGCCCAATCAGAAGTGGCTGGACAGCATCACCCCCGCCGAGGCCAAGGTCTACATGGCCCGGGGCCACTTCGCCCCCGGCTCCATGCTCCCCAAGGTGGAGGCGGCCGTGGAGTTTGTGGAGAGCGGCCCGGGCCGCACCGCCCTGATCACCCTGCTGGAGAAGGCCAAGGACGGCGTGGCGGGGAAAACCGGCACCGCCATCCACCGCTGAAGGCCAGACAAAAGACGGATTTCCCGACGCAGCGGGAAATCCGTCTTTTTTATCGCAGAAACAGGAGAGAGTAGTAGAGGGGGATGGTGAGGAACAGCATCCACCCCGGGTGCCAGTTGTCCAGCAGAAAGCCGGTGAGCAGGTAGGCCATGGTGATGATGACGGCATAGGCCTCTGAGAGGCCCAGCCGATAGGTCAGGTAGGGCAGGGCCACCATCAGCACCAGGGTGAGCGGCCACAGCAGCCGCTCCTTCCGCTTCTTCCACACCTTTTTCCGGGCCTTCCGCTCCGCCTGTTCCGCAGCGTCCCAGGCGGAGGCGGCGGCAAAGACCTCCTCTGCCTCTGTGTCCCTGCCCGGGGCTGTTTCGGTCTCCGGCTCCGGCTCCGGCGCGGCCTGGGCCGCCGCACCCCCTGCGGGTGTGTGGAGCAGCAGGCCGTCCAGGGAGATGTCATAGAGCCGGGCCAGGGCGATCAGGTTGTCCGTGTCCGGGGACGCCTCCGAGCGCTCCCACTTGCTGACCGCCTGACGGCTCACCCCCAGCTTTGCGGCCAGCTCCTCCTGGGAGTAGCCGTGGGCGCGGCGCAGCTCCACCAGCCGGTTGGCGATTTCGATGTTCATGGACATCCACCCTTTCTTTGAGTCTCATTTTAACAGATCTCCCGGACTGCCGCCACCTATTCCGGCTTTCAGGGGGGCAACCTTTGGTTGCGGGCGCAAAAAAGCGCCCCGGCGCCGCAATGGGGCGCCGGGGCACCAGTTCTGCGCAGAGGTCAGCCCAGGACCTTCTCCAGCTCCAGGGTGACGGTGCCGTCCTCCAGGATGAAGCAGGGGATGCCCAGGGAGCCCTTGGCCTTGACGGCCTCGTAGGCCGGCTCGCTCTCCCGCACGGCCAGATAGGCCTTCAGGTCGGGCAGGCTGGCGGACAGGTTCTTGAACTCCACGTCCGCCTTGGCCTCCACCAGCCGGTTCAGGGCGTAGAGGGTGTCGGGGCAGAGGTGGCTGCCGATCACAGTAACCTTCATGGATAGACCTCCTTACTTGACGGCGATGGCCTCGACCTCGCAGAGGGCGCCCTTGGGCAGGTCCTTCACGGCGAAGCAGGAGCGGGCGGGCTTGGAGGTGAAGTACTTGGCGTACACCTCGTTGAAGGCGGCGAAGTCGGCGATGTCGGCCAGGAAGCAGGTGGTCTTGACCACCTTGTCAAGGCCGGAGCCGGCGGCGGCCAGGATGGCGCCCACGTTCCTGCAGCTCCACTCGGCCTGGGCGGCGATGCCCTCGGGGATGGCGCCGGTCTCGGGGATCACCGGCAGCTGGCCGGAGGTAAAGACAAAGCCGTTGGCCTCGTAGGCCTGGGAGTAGGGGCCGATGGCCCCGGGGGCGTTCTTGGTATCAATCACGGTCATGGGAATTCTCCTTTTCAAATCGGAATTTGTGTTTGGCGTTTATACCGGCCGGGGGCGTTTTGCCCCCGGCCGGCTCTGGAAGTATCGGGTAAGATCAGTTGCCGTCCGCGGTCTTGGCGGCAGCCTTGGCGGCCACAGCCTTCACCAGCCAGTCCTTGCCCTCCACAATCCGGGTGACCATCATGGAGGCAATGGTGTCGCCGGAGGAGTTCAGGCAGGTGGCGGCGGGGTCGAAGATGAAGCCCAGGGTGGCGATGATGGGGAAGGCCTCGGGCGGGAAGCCGAACATGCTGACAATCAGCATCTCGCCCACCAGGCCGCCGCCGGGAGCGCCGGAGAGGACGAAGGCGGAGAGAATGGCCACGACAATGCTCATGGCATAGAGCTCCACGCCCACAAAGGGCATGTCAAAGATGCCGTAGAGGAAGGCGATCTTCACAATGGAGCTGAGCACGGAGCCGTCCATGTGCATGGTGCAGCCCATGGGCAGCACCAGGTCGCTGACGTCCTTGGGCACGCCGATGGCGTCGCAGGCCTCCTTGTTCACCGGGATGGTGGCGGCGGAGGACTGGGTGGCGAAGGCGGTGATGGCGGGGGGGAAGATGTGCTTGAACATCATTCTCACACCCAGCTTGCCGCCGGCCAGGAAGGAGTACAAGGGGAAGAAGATGATGAAGTATAGGGCGCACAGGGGATAGTACACCAGCATGGACCGGCCGTAGTCGCCCACGATCTCGGGGCCGTAGGTGGCCACCAGGTTGGCAAAGTACGCGCCCAGGCCCAGGGGGGCCACGAGCATGATGACGCCCACGAACTTCATGATGATGTCGTTCAGGTTGCTCAGCAGCTTGCCCATGGGGCTCTCCTCGCCGCCGCAGGCGGAGACGCAGAAGCCGAAGATGATGGCGAAGATGATGAGGGGCAGCATGTTGGACTTATCCCACAAATCGGAGAAGTCGGACACGGTGAGGGAGGTGACAATCAGCTCCGCGGCGGTCTTGGCCTCGCCGGTCTCGCTGGTGGCCAGCTCGATGGTGGTGCCGGCGGAGGGGCTGAACAGGTTGACCCAGATGAGCACGCAGGCCGCGGCAATGAGGCCGGTGAAGATGAACGTGCCGATGGTGGAGCCCAGGATGCGGCCCAGGCGCTTCATGTTGGCCATGGTGCCCACGGCGGAGGCGATGGACACAAACACCAGGGGGACCACGATGGTGAACAGGAGATTCAGGAAGATGTCGCCGATGGGCTTGATGGTGGTGCCCACGTTGGGGGCCACCGCGCCGATGATGGCGCCGATGATGATGCCGCCCAGGATGAGGATCAGGCTGCCGTACTGCTGCCAGAAGCTCTTCTTTTGAATGGTTGCCATAAAAACTTGCTCCTCTCTTTTTTGGTTTTCTTCCTTCTTGTGCGCGGCCGGGGTGGAGGGGTTACAGAGCCTTGACCGCCGCCTCAAGCTGTCTCATGGCCTGCTCCAGCACGCTGCGGGGGCAGGCGGCGTTGAGCCGCATGTAGCCGCTCAGGCTGCGGCCGAAGGTGTAGCCCTCGTTGAGGCCCAGCTTGGCCTTCTCGATCATGAAGCGGCGGAGCGCCTCGTTGTCCAGGCCCAGCTCCCGGCAGTCCAGCCACATCAGGTAGGTGGCATCGGGGGCGTAGGTCTTGATCTGGGGGATGTGCGCCCTGCAGTAGTCCACCACGAAGTCGAAGTTGGCCGACAGGTAGGGCAGCAGCTGGTCCAGCCACTCCTCGCCCTCGTTGAAGGCGGCCTCCATGGCGGTGAGGGAGAAGGCGTTGTTGCGGTGGATGTCCATGCACTGCCAGTAGTGGTCAAAGACCTGCTTCATGTGGGCGTTGGGGAACACCACGGCGGAGGCCTGCAGGCCCGCCAGGTTGAAGGTCTTGGTGCCGGAGATGCCGGAGACCACGTATTGGGCCGCCTCGGGGGAGACGGAGGCGGTGGGGATGTGGCGCTTGCCGTGGAACACCAGGTCGGAGTGGATCTCGTCGGAGAACAGGACCACGTGGTGCTTGATGCACAGGTCCACCATGCGGCGCAGCTCGTCCGCCGTCCACACGATGCCCAGAGGGTTGTGGGGGCTGCACAGCAGGAACAGGTCCACCTGCTCCAGCTTGGCCTCAAAGTCGGCCCAGTCCATCTCCCACCTGCCGTCCTTCTCCACAAAGGGGTTCTCCACCACCTTGCGGTTCCACGCCTCGGTCATGTCGTAGAACTCGGAGTACACCGGGGTCTGGATGAGCACGCTGCCCCCCTCGGGGGTGAACAGCTTCACCATGGCGCTGATGGACTGCACCACGCCCAGGCTGAAGCTCATCAGGCTCTGGTCGATGTCCCAGCCGTGGCGGCGCTTCTGCCAGCCCCGGACGGCCTCGAAGTAGTGGTCGGGGCGGCTGGTGTAGCCCCAGATACCCTCCTGGGCCCGCTTGCCCAGGGCGTCGATGACGGGCTGGGCGGTCTTGAAGTCCATGTCCGCAATCCACAGGGGGATCACGTCGTCGGTGCCGAACTTCTTCTTCCGCTCGTCGTACTTGGCCGAGCAGTTCTGACTGCGGTCGACGACCGCGTCAAAGTTGTACTGCATGGTTTCTCTTACCTGCCTTTCCGCGCCCTGCGGCCTCCCAGCGCCGCGGGCGGCATGCTTTGCCCTGGTATAAAAGCAAGTTCCGTGCCAAACCTGCGGAAAAACCCGTTCTTATCGGATCAGCACAAAAAACTTTTTCTATTTTGTGCAAAAAAGCAAAAAAGAAAACGCCAGACGGGGGTGCCTCGTCTGGCGTTTGTGGAAATTCACCTGTAAAAATTGGTCAAAACGGTTAAACAATCAAAACTGGTTAAACAATTCACGGGGTCAGCCGGCCGCCGCCAGCCGGCGCCCCAGCTCCCGCCCGGCGGGGGTGAGGCGGGTGCCGCCCCGGCCGCGGCTCACCCGGGCCAGCCCGGCCTGGTCCAGGGCGGCCAGGATGCGCCGCACCTCCTGCTGGGAGCAGGGCAGCCCCGCCGCCTTCGCCGCCGCCAGGATGGCGTCCCGGCCCAGGCTGTGCCCCGCCTGCTCCGCCTGGTAGAGCTGGATGAGCACAAATTGGGTGTCCTCCTGGGGGCAGTCCGGCGCGGGCAGCGGCCCCCGGACAGCCTCCGCCGCCTGGGGCGGGGCGCCGGTGGGCAGGTAGTGGAAGGTGGGGGGCAGGTCCTCCGGCCCCACCACCGGGCTGCCCAGATAGCTGAAGTACTCCACCACGTTGCGCAGCTCCCGGATGTTGCCCCGCCACTGGTGGGTGAGCAGCAGGTGCTCCAGCTCCGGCGACAGGGCGAAGGAGGCGCCGATGCCCCGCCGGAAGTGGTCGATGAGCAGCAGCAGATCCCCCTCCCGCTCCCGCAGGGGCGGGATCAGCGCGGGCAGGGTGTTGAGGCGGTAGTAGAGGTCCTGCCGGAAGGTGCCCGCCTCCACCATCTTCTCCAGATCCTCATTGGTGGCCGCCACGACGCGCACATCCACCGAGATGATCCGGTTGCCCCCCACCCGCATGATCTCCCGCTCCTGGAGCACCCGCAGCAGCTTGCACTGGAGGGCGGTGCTCATGCCCTCCACCTCGTCCAGGAACAGGGTGCCCCGGTGGGCGAACTCAAACAGGCCGGGCTTGCCCCCCCTGCGGGCGCCGGTAAAGGCACCCTCCTCATAGCCGAACAGCTCGCTCTCCAGCAGGCTTTCCGGCATGGCGGCGCAGTTGATGGCCACAAAGGGGCCGTGGGACCGGGGGGAGGCGTTGTGCACCCCGTGGGCGAAGAGCTCCTTGCCGGTGCCCGTCTCCCCGATGAGGAGCACCGGCAGGGCGGTGAGGGACATCTTCTTTAAAATGGTGACGCACCGCTGGAGGGCCGGCGAGCGCCCCACCACATCGTCAAAGGTGTACTTGGCCCGGTAGCCCTTGTGGAGCAGCTGGCTGCGCAGCTCATTCTGCCGGTTTTCCGCGTCGCTGAACCGCTGTACCGTGGCAAAGGCGCCGATGCAGGCGCCCCCGCGGAGCACCGGGGCCACCGCCACGTTCATGTTGACGCCGTTGGCGCTCACCACCTGGGCGGGCTGGGGGGCCCGCTCGGCCAGGCATTTGGCGAAGGGGACAAAGGGATACGCCGTCTCCGCCGGGCGCTGGAGGGCCTCCTGGCTGGAGATGCCGGTGATCTCCTCCAGCTTGTGGTTGCAGGCGAACACCTCGCCCCTCTCGTTGACCCCCACGATGCCCTCGTCCAGGATCTCCATGAGGATCTCAAACTGGCTCTCCAGCCGCAGGCCCCGGGCGAACACCCGGTCGAAGCTGTAGGTATTGGCGGCCACCGCCTGCTGGTACTCCTCAAACTCCCTGGTCTCCAGCAGATCCTCATAGCCCAGGCGGAGGGCCGCCTCGATCATGGTGGAGCTGTCGCACACCCGCTGGCCGATGTCGATGATCTCCTTTGCCCCGGCGGGGACGTAGCGGGTCTCCTGGGGGGTGATGACGAAGTCGTACTGGCTCATGTCCGGCTCCGGCGCGCCGGGGTGGTAGAGGTCGAACACCAGCTGGTTCACCCCCAGCTGGTTGAGCCGCGTCACCGCCTCCCGGCACATCTTGTCGCTCAGGTTGACGAACAGGGCCCGCTTGCCGGCCGGCAGAGCCTGGAGCTTGTGCACCACGTCCCAGCGGAGGGTGACGTGGATCTCCATCATCTCCCCGTCGATGGGCACGTACTGGTGCATATCCCCCAGGGAATCGAAGGCGTCGGTGGTGACCATGTACAGGTCGTACTTACGGGGCATGTGCTCCACCGAGCCGTCCCGCACGCTGTAGGAGCATACGGCAATCCGGCCGCCGAACAGCTCCTGCACCTGCTGTGCGTAGAACTGCCCGGCGAAGGCGTCCAGGGAGATGACCGCCACATCCTTTTTCAAGGGAAGCCCTCCTTATTGGCCAATTTCTTTGACCAGTTTAACCGATTTACCCCCTATTTTGCGCCATGAAACCGCTTCTGTCAAGGGTGGGAGGGACCTTGGGGACAGTTTTTTGCGGCGCTGAAGCCCGCAAGATGCGGACACAGACCATTTTCCGACCCTGCACAGCGAAAGTTGGCACACCGATTGCTCATTATGCAAGAACAGAAAAGAGAACCGCCCGGAGGGGCGGCGGAAAAGGAGAGAATCAAGATGCAACTGACCAAGGAAGAGATGCTCACCCTGCTGCACCAGGAGGTGGTTCCCGCCCTGGGCTGCACCGAGCCGGTGTGCGTGGCCCTGTGCGCCGCCGACGCCTACCACGCCATCGGCGGGCAGGTGGTGTCCATCAAGATGGAGGTCAACCCCGGCATCTACAAAAACGGCATGAGCGTGGGCATCCCCGGCTTCAACCGGGTGGGCCTGAAGTACGCCGCCGCCCTGGGCGCCTGCCTGGGCAACCCGGAGAAGGGGCTGCAGCTGCTGGAGGAGATCAACAGCATCGTCAGCAAGGAGGCCACCCGCCTGGTGGAGGAGAAGCAGGTGAGCGTCACCATCGCCGAGGAGGAGCAGCAGCTCTACGCCCACGCCGAGATCATCACCACCCGGGGCATCGGCATCAGCACCATCCGCAACACCCACGCCAACATCGTCTATACCAGCGCCAACAACCAGGTGCTCTTTGAGAAGGAGTTCACCGTGGGCGGGGAGGATGCCCTCCACGAGAAGCTCAAGGACATGACTGTGGCCCAGATCCGGGAGCTGGTGGACTCCGCCACCGAGGAGGAGCTGTCCTTCATGATGGAGGGCGCCGAGATGAACGAGGCCCTCTCCGACTATGGCCTGGAGAACCGCCTGGGCATCGGCATCGCCGACACCCTCAAGGGCCAGCTGGCCACCGACGTGATGGGCGACAGCCTGATGAGCAGCATCATGGTGCGGGTGGCCTCCAGCGCCGAGGGCCGCATGTCCGGCTGCCCCTACGCGGTGATGAGCAGCGCCGGCAGCGGCAACCACGGCATCACCGCCATCATCCCCGTGGTGGAGATGGCCAAGCACGTGGGGGCCGGCCGGGAGGCCACGGTGAAGGCCCTGGCCTTCTCCCATATGCTCAACGTGTACATCAAGATCTTCACCGGCAAGCTCAGTGCCACCTGCGGCTGCGGCGTGTCTGCGGCGGCCGCCGCCTCCGCCGCCATGGTGTGGCTGCTGGGCGGCGACGACGCCCAGATGGGGGCCGCCATCATCAACATGAGCGGCAACCTGACCGGCATGATCTGCGACGGCGGCAAGATCGGCTGCGCCCTCAAGCTGGCCACCGCCTCCTCCGCCGCGGTGATGAGCGCCTACCTGGCCATGGGCGGCGTGGTGGTCAGCGCCAGCGACGGCATCTGCGCCTCCACCCCGGAGCAGGCCATCCGCAACATGGGCCGGGTGAGCAACCCCGGCATGACCGCCACCGACCGCACCATCCTGGACATCATGATGGAGAAGGACGCGGGCTGAATTTCAGGCAAAAAAATCGGCTATTCCCGCTTTTGGACACGCTGAGGGCCGGGCTGTTGTGAAACAGCCCGGCCCGTCTTTTTTGCAGGCTTACGCGCCGGCCAGCATGGCCTCCACCGCGCCGGCGGCATAGTCGATGTCCGCGAAGGTGGTGAAGGCCCCCACAGAGAAGCGCACCGCCCCCCGGGGGAAGGTGCCCAGGGCCCTGTGGGCCAGGGGGGCGCAGTGGAGCCCCACCCGGGTGAGGACGCCGTACTCCTGCTCCAGCCGGAAGGCCATCTCCCCGTTGTCGGCGCGGAGGAAGTCCACCGACACCACCCCCGTCCGTCCGTGGGGGTCGTCGGTGCCCAGAACCCGCAGGCCGTCCTCCTCCAGCTCCTTCATCCGGTACCACAGGTGGCGGGAGAGCTTTTTCTCCCGCGCCCGCAGCGCCTCTCCCTGCTCCGCCAGGTAGTCCAGGGCCGCCCCCAGGCCAAAGATGCCCGGCAGGTTGAGGGTGCCAGCCTCCAGGCGGTCTGGCAGGAAGGGGGGCATGGACAGGGACTCGGACAGGCTGCCCGTGCCGCCGGACACCAAAGGCTCCAGCGCCGCGGCCAGGGCGTCGGTGACCACCAGGCCGCCGATGCCCTGGGGGCCCAGCAGGCCCTTGTGGCCGGGGAAGGCCAGGCCGTCGATGCCCATGGCCGCCATGTCCACCGGCTCCGTGCCCAGGGTCTGGGCGGCGTCCACCAGGAAGAAGATGCCCCTCGCCCGGCACAGGGCCCCCACCCTCTCGATGGGAAACAGGGTGCCCGACACGTTGGAGGCGTGGGTGAGCACCACCGCCCGCACATTCCCCGCCAGGCGCTCCTCCAGCCCGTCCAGCACCAGCTCCCCCCGCTCCGTACAGGGCAGGTACTCCACCGCCGCCCCCCGGGCCCGCAGCTGCTCCAGGGGGCGCAGGACGGCGTTGTGCTCCATGGGGGAGGTGAGCACCCGGTCACCGGGGCGCAGCAGGCCGTGGAGCAGGAAGTTGAGCCCGTAGGTGGCCCCAGGCGTGAAGCACACGTTCCGGGGGGCGGGGCCGTTCACCAGGGCGCACAGCTTCTCCCGCACCGCCAGCACCCCACCGGCGGCGTCACAGGCCAGCCGGTAGCCCCCCCGGCCGATGCTGCAGCCCACGGTCTCCACATAGTCCGCCATGGCCGCCCCCACGCCGGGGGCCTTGGGGAGGGCGGTGGCGGCGTTGTCCAGATATACTTGTCTCATCGGCACAGGCTCCTCTCCGGCGCGGTTCAGATCCGGGTCTCCAGGGCCAGCAGGAAGCGGTAGTCCCCCCGGCCCATCCGGGACAGGAAGCGGGACAGCACCGAGGCGCAGTCGGCGCTGTCGTCCAGCAGCACCCGGGCGGTGCTCCGCCGCCCATCCAGGGTCTGGAGCAGGGCGGTGGCCTGGGTGCTGACGCTCCGGCCGTCGCTCCTGGCGTCCACATGTTCCGTCCAGCACACCCAGCCCTCCGCCTCCAGGGCGTCGGCCACCCCGGCGGCGGCGTTCTCCAGATAGACGGTGTGGGGCCGCAGGCGGACCAGCTGCTCCAGCAGGGCGCAGCCCTCCTCCAGCCCGGCCCTGGCCTCCTCCAGGGAGGCGCCGGACACCGACAGGCCGATGGCGTGGCCCGTCCCCGCCAGCCGCCGCAGCTGGCCGCCGTACTCCGCCAGCGCCTCCGGCCGGAACAGGAACAGGGCGGAGATCCCCTGCCCCTCCAGGCTGTCCAGGATGCTGTCCAGCCCGCCGGCGCCGGCGCACTGGACGGCCAGGTAGACCGGCAGGCCCTCCGTCTCCGTCTCCCCCGTCTCCTGAGAGGGCTGGGAGGCGGAGGGGGCCGTCGTCTCCTGTGCGGCCTCCAGCTGCCGCAGATACTCGTTGTAGCGGGTGCGCATGGCCCCGTCGCTGGCGTTGGAGACAAAGTCCTGGGTACTCAGCCACTCCTGCCCGTTGGTGATGCGGATGAGGGTGCCGTACTGGGTGGGGGTGTAGGTGTAGTCCAGCCCGAAGAAGGCGCACACACCCGCCAGCGGGAGAAAGACCCGGCCGCTGCGCACCACCGCCCGCATGTCCATGGACACCCCGTTGAGCTGGTCCACGCAGGTGCCCGCGTTGACGTCGAACACCAGGGTGCCCCGCAGGCTGTAGAGGGTGAAGCGGTAGGTGCTCTCCGTCCGCTCCTGCCCGTAGGACAGGCCCAGGTTGACCCCGGTAACCGTCCGGTCGAAGGCCAGATAGGGCACATAGAGCACCCCGCCCACCCAGGCGGGCATGGCGTCCAGGGACAGGTCCAGCATCTTGTCGTTCTCCGCCATCAGATAGATGGTGGGCGTCTCCGCCCGGGCCGCGCCGGGCAGCGCCAGCACCAGCAGCACCGCCAGGGCGCACAGGCCGGACAGGATTTGTCTCTTGCGGCGGGCCATGGCCTCACCTCCTCGCCGGATCAATTGCACAGCCGCTTTGCATGGCCTATTATAGCATGAAACCGCCCCCGGGTAAAGGCCGCCTTGCGCCGGCGGCCCCGGCGTGGTATCATGGGGACGGCTTCCCTTTCATCAAATTTTAAGGAAACCTAAATTCCATTCCCGGCCGGATGGGGATATAATACATCCAGAAAAGCCGGAGAGGATGGTGTCGGTATGGCGGTAACCCTGGAGCAGGTGGAGGCCCTCCGCGCCCGGGCAGCGGTGTCCTATGAGGAGGCCAGGGCGGCCCTGGAGGCGAACGGCGGCGACCTGCTGGACGCGCTGATCGCCCTGGAGCGGGCGGGAAAGCTCCGCCCCGAGGAGGCCCGGGGGGCCTTCTTTACCACCCGGCCCGGCGGGGAGGCGCCCCCGCCCCCGCCCTCCGGCGCGGTTCCCGCGGTGCAGGACCGCCCCAGGGAGCGGCCCCGCTTCTTCGGCCTGTCCCTGACGGTGGGCGGAGGCCGGAAGCGGGAGAAGGGGGGCCGGGAGGGCCCCGGCCTCTGGGCCCGGGTGAAGGAGCTGCTGCTGGCGGCGGCAGACCTGCTGCGCCACTGCACGGTCAACCAGTTCGAGGTGTGGCGCAATGGGGAGCTGATGACGGCCCTGCCGGTGCTGGTGCTGATCCTGCTGGTGGTGCTGGCCTACTGGATCTCCCTGCCCCTGCTGGTGATCGGGCTGCTGTTCGGCTGCCGGTATCGGTTCTCCGGCCCGGATCTGGACAAGAACAAGGTGGGCGAGACGGTCAACAGGGTGTCCGATTCGGTGCGGGACGCGGTGGGCCAGGTGCGGGACGAGTTCCAGCGGGAGTTTGGCCGGTCCCGCCGCAAAAAACGCAAGTGAGTGAGGAGAGAGGGACATGGCGGAGCGGATTCTGCTGGTGGAGGACGAGGAAAAGCTGGCCCGGATGGTGGAGCTGGAGCTCCAGTACGAGGGCTATGAGGTGAAGAAGGCCTTTGACGGCCGCACGGGGCTGGAGCTGGCCCTGTCGGGGAAATTCGACCTGGTGCTGCTGGACATCATGCTGCCCGCCCTGTCGGGGATGGAGGTGCTCCGCCGCCTGCGGAAGGAGAGCCAGATGCCCGTGATCATGCTCACCGCCCGGGACACGGTGGTGGACAAGGTGTCCGGCCTGGACATGGGGGCGGACGACTACATCACCAAGCCCTTCGCCATCGAGGAGCTGCTGGCCCGCATCCGGGCGGCCCTGCGCAAGCGGCCCGCCCAGGCGGCGGGGCAGGAGACGCACCTGCTCACCGCCGGCCCCCTGGCCATGGACACCGACCGGCACGAGGTCACCGTGGACGGGCAGCAGGTGGAGCTCACCCGGCGGGAGTTCGACCTGCTCCACTACCTGCTGGAGAACAAGGAGAAGGTGATCACCCGGGAATCCCTGCTGGACCACGTGTGGGGCTTCGACTTCGTGGGGGAGACCAACGCCGTGGACGTGTATATCCGCTTCCTGCGCTCCAAGATCGACGAGCGCTTCGGCGTCAAGCTCATCCACACCGTCCGGGGCGTGGGCTACGTGATCCGGGAGGAATAAACCCCGTCAAAAAAGTGGCCAAGGCCACTTTTTTGAGAAGGATCGCATGGCGAAAGGGACTCGATTTCTTATGAAATTGTCGCCCCTTTCGCCATGAGCGGCGTCATTTCCGAGGCACACCCCCCAGGGGGCCCTCTCTTGCCCCTGCGGGGCAATTCACCTTGTGTCCTCGGAAATGACAGATTTTGATTTGATTCCGCCGCCTGCGGGCGGCGGAACTCTGCGAGGCTCCTGACCATCTATGGACGGAGACATTCCGCCGGGGGAGGTATTTGTTATGACCGCATCCGCCATTGTGTATACCAGCGCCACCGGCTTCACCGCCCGGTACGCCCAGCTCCTCGCCCGGAAAACCGGCCTGCCCTGCCTGGCCCTGGCGCGGGCGGGGGAGCTGCCCGCCGGGACGGGGGTGGTCTACCTGGGCTGGCTGTGCGCCGGGGGGATCAAGGGATTGAAAAAGGCCCGCGGGCGGCTGGACGTGAAGGCTGTCTGCGCCGTGGGCATGGCCCCGCCGTCGGCGGAGGTGGAGAAAAAGCTGACCGGACAGAACCACCTGGAGGGGCTCCCCCTCTTCTATCTGCGGGGCGGCTACGCCCCGGGCAGGCTGTCCGTCCCATACAAGCTGATGATGGCCCCCATGACAAAGGCGGTCACCGCGCACCCGCCCAAGGATGAGGACGAGGCCGCCATGCAGGAGGCCTTCCGGCGGGGCGGCGACTGGGTGGACGAGGGCGCGCTGGGGCCGGTGCTGGCCTGGCTGGAGGGATCGTAATGGCGAGCAAGCGGGCGGCGCAGAAGCCGCCGGGGAGGATCAAGTCCTCCATTGTGGCCCGGCTCAACACCCGGCTGTTCTTCCGGCTGCTGGGCATCTACTTCACCATGGATGTGCTCATCACCCTGCTGTTCTGCGGCGGGCTCTTCATGTGGGCGGAGGGCCAGGCGGCCCAGATCAGCGCGCTGGTGGCCGAGCGGGGGGTGCCCACAGCGGAGGCCACCGCCTGGATGGACGCGGGCAACTACACCGTGACGGCCGGCGCGCCGGAGGAGCTGGAGACCGGCTGGCTGTCCGCCGGCGAGACCGTCGTGGTGACGGAAACGGCGGTGGACACCAGCGCCCCGACCCCGGCGGAGGGCGCCGCCAGCTCCGAGGGGATCACGGAGGGCACGGCGTACCAGGCCGCCGAGGCCGGCAGCGCGCTGGAGCCCCTGGGCTTCCGCCTGCCCGGATGGTTTCCCTCCCCGGCGGAGACCGAGGGCGGCGTGCGCTGGTTCAACCCCGGCACGGTGGACCTGTTCCTTCTGGCGACCTTCTCCACCGGGGGGAGCACCTGCTACACCCTCTACCTGCCCAACGGCGGCGACCCCTACACCATCCAGATCGACCTGGGCGGTCCGGCGGCCATCTTCGTGTTCGCCGCGCGGGTGCTGCTCATCTGCCAGCTGGTCAGCCTGGTCACCAACCTGTTCAAGAACGCCGGCTCCATCAAAAAGGTGCTCCGCCCCATCCAGGAGCTGGCCGCCACGGCCGCCAAGCTCAACCAGGTGGAGCGCATGTCGCCGGAGGAGCTGCGGGCCCTGGCCGGCAAGCTGGACGAGATCAACGCCACCCACCTGGACCAGCGCATCTCGGTCACCGGCACCCAGAAGGAGCTCCAGACCCTGGCCCAGGCCATCAACGCCATGCTGGACCGCATCAACGAGGCCTACCGCTCCCAGATGCGCTTCGTCTCCGACGCCAGCCACGAGCTGCGCACCCCCATCGCCGTGATCCAGGGGTACGCCAACCTGCTCAACCGCTGGGGCAAGGACGACCCCGCCACCCGGCAGGAGGCCATCGACGCCATCCGGGCCGAGGCCGACTCCATGAAGGAGCTGGTGGAGCAGCTGCTCTTCCTGGCCAGGGGGGACAACGACTCCATGCACATCGAGATGGAGGTGTTCGACCTGACTGAGGTGGCCGCCGAGGTGCTCAAGGAGACCGAGATGATCGACCAGACCCACTCCTTCGCCGCCAAGTGGGAGGGGGCGGTGCCCGTGCGGGCCGACGTGGGCCTGACCAAGCAGGCTCTGCGGATCCTGGTGGACAACTCCATCAAGTACACCCCCGCCGGCGGCCGGGTCACCCTCTCCGCCTCGGCCCGGGACGGCCTGGCCCGCCTGTCCGTCCAGGACGAGGGGCAGGGCATCGACGCCGACAGCCTGCCCCACATCTTCGACCGCTTCTACCGCACCGACGAGTCCCGGGCCCGCCAGACCGGCGGCACCGGCCTGGGTCTGGCCATCGCCAAGTGGATTGTGGACCGCCACGGCGGCTGGTTCGAGGTGCGCTCCTGGCCCGGTGTGGGCACCCGCATGACCATTGTGCTCCCCCTGGCCGCCCTGGGCGGCGGCGCCGAGGACGAGGAGGGGGCGGATCAGCAGTCGGCGTAGGGGCCCCGCCCTCCGCCCTCCACCCATCTGTCCACCCCGCTCCTCAGGGCGCGCATACGCGCCGGCATCCGCACAAAAGAGCCCCGTCCGTTTTCGGACGGGGCTCTCGCGCTCCTTTTACCTCAGCTCGATTCGGTATTCAGCCTTCCTGTCTGCAGCTCCTTTGGCGGCAATGTCGTCCTGCGCGCACGGCCTGGGACAGCTCATGCTTTTATGCCTTGGTTTCCCTCTCCTTGGGGAGGATCAGGTTGAGCAGAATGGCCGCCAGGGTGGACACCACCACGGAGGAGGAGCCGAACACGGTGCTGACCCACGCCGGGAAGCCCGCGCCGGACAGGCAGCCGGACACCTGGGTAATGCCCACGCCCAGGGCCACGGCCAGGCCCACCACCGAGCTCTTGCGGGGGGAGAAGCCCCCCTCGGTGATCATGCGGATGCCGGTCATGGTGATGGTGGCGAACACGGAGATGGTGGCCCCGCCGATGACGCACTGGGGGATGGTGGTGAGCAGGGCGGCGAACTTGGGCATGAGCCCCGCCACCAGCAGGATCACCGCCGCCAGGGCGAACACCGCCCGGTTGATGACCCTGTTGACGGTGACAATGCCCACGTTCTGGCTGTAGGACGCGGTGGGCAGGCCGCCGAAGAAGGCCCCCAGGATGCTCATGACGCCCTGGCCGATGATGCCGCCGGACAGCTCCCTGTCGGTGGGCATCCGGTCCATGCCGCCCATGGTGGTGGAGGACAGGTCGCCGATGGTCTGCACCGCGTTGACCACGTACACGATGCCCAGGGACACGCAGGCGGAGGGGACGAACTTGATCTCAAAGGGCATGAGCTCCGGCAGGGCGAACCAGGCCGCGCCGCCCACCCCGGACAGGTCCACCATGCCCAGGCAGAGAGCCAGAATGTAGCCCGCGACCATGCCGATGAGAATGGAGGCCAGCTTGAGGATGCCCTTGGTGAAGCTGTTGAGGAACACCACCACCGCCAGGGTGACCAAGGCCACCAGCCAGCTCTTGGGGGTGCCGAACCACACGCTGCCGCTGCCGCCGGCCATGTACCGCACGGCGGTGGGGTAGAGGGACAGGCCGATGGTGAAGATCACCGTGCCCGTCACCAGGGGCGGGAACAGGGGGCGGATCCACTTGACAAACACGCCAAAGACGATGGCCACGACGCCGCCCACGATCTCCGCCCCCAGGATGGTGGCCAGGCCGAACTGCCCGCCGATGGCCTGGAGCGTGGGGATGTAGGCGAAGCTGATGCCCATGATGACGGGCAGGCCGGAGCCGATGCGCCGGAAGAGGGGGAACAGCTGCAGCAGGGTGGCCAGGGCGGTGAGGAGCAGCGACACCTGGATCATCAGGGTGCGGTCGCTGCCGGTGATGCCGCACACGTCGGCGATGAGCATGGCGGGGGTGATGATCCCCACCACGGCGGCCACCACGTGCTGGAGGCCCAGGGGGACCAGCTGGCCGGGCTGGGGCACGCCCTGCCACTGAAAGACGGCGTCGCTTTGGACGGAGGGCTTGGTGTTCATTCCCATTACCTCACAAAAAATTTTTAGCTCTAATATATTTTTTGACAGTCAAATCATACCCCTTTTGCCCCCCGGATGCAAGCAAAATCGGCCCGGCAAAGCGGATAAAAACCGGCTCGTTTTTTGTGCAAAACAGACAGAGGCCGCGGGATATTTCCCCGCGGCCTCTGTCAGATGCGCGCCATATTTACTTGACGGCGATGGCCTCGACCTCGCAGAGGGCGCCCTTGGGCAGGTCCTTCACGGCGAAGCAGCTGCGGGCGGGCTTGGAGGTGAAGTACTTGGCGTACACCTCGTTGAAGGCGGCGAAGTCGGCGATGTCGGCCAGGAAGCAGGTGGTCTTGACCACCTTGTCAAGGCCGGAGCCGGCGGCGGCCAGGATGGCGCCCACGTTCCTGCAGCTCCACTCGGCCTGGGCGGCGATGCCCTCGGGGATGGCGCCGGTCTCGGGGATCACCGGCAGCTGGCCGGAGGTAAACACAAAGCCGTTGGCCTCATAGGCCTGGGAGTAGGGGCCGATGGCCCCGGGGGCGTTCTTGGTATTAATCACCGTCATGGGAAAATTCCTCCTGTTCGTTTGATGGGCGCCGCACGGGTTGAACCGGGCGGCGCGGCGGTTCCGGTTCCCATTATAAAGCATCTTAAGAATAAATCAAGCCCATAGGGATATTTTTATTCAGAAACCTGACGGGAACCCTTCACAAACACGTAAGGGGGTATTTAGTTTTTTTTAAGATCTCTCTGGTAAGATCCTTCCAGCAGACAAAAGGAGGTCGTGCCATGGAGGCGATTCTGACGGTGGAGCATCTCCGCCGGGACTACGGAAAGCGGGGCAGCATCACCCGGGCGGTGGATGATGTGAGCTTTGCGGTGGAGAAGGGGGAGTTTGTGGGCGTCATGGGCGCGTCGGGCAGCGGCAAGAGCACCCTGCTCAACTGCGTGGCCACCATCGACACCCCCACGGCGGGGCGCATCCTGGTGGAGGGCAGCGACGTGACCGCCATGAAGGCCCGGGAGCTGACCCGCTTCCGCCGGGAGCGGCTGGGCTTCGTGTTCCAGGACTGCAATTTGCTGGACACCCTCACCGCCTTTGAGAACATCGCCCTGGCCCTCACCATCCGCCAGACCCCGGCGGGGGAGATCCGGGGGCGGGTGAGGGAGACGGCGGAGCTGCTGGACATCGCGGACTGCCTGGACCAGTACCCCTACCAGCTCTCCGGCGGCCAGCGGCAGCGGACGGCGGCGGCCCGGGCCATCATCACCAACCCGGCCCTGGTGCTGGCCGACGAGCCAACCGGCGCGCTGGATTCCCGGTCGGCCAAGCTGCTGCTGGACCGGTTTGAGGCGCTCAATACCGCCCGGGAGGCCACCATCCTCATGGTGACCCACGACGCCTTCACCGCCAGCTACTGCCACCGCATCCTCTTCCTCCAGGACGGGGCCGTGTTCTCCCAGCTGGAGCGGGGAGGGAAGAGCCGGCGGGACTTTTTCCGGGAGATCATCTCCGTAGTGACCGCGCTGGGAGGTGACCAGAGCGATGTTCTCTAAGCTGGCCGCCAAAAACGTGGGGCGGAGCGTACGGGACTACGGGGTGTGGTTCCTCACCATCGTGTTCGCCGTGTGCCTGTTCTACGTGTTCAACGCCCTGGAGACCCAGGCGGTGTTCCAGTACCTGGGCCAGAGCTCCCGCGCCAGCGTGGCCCAGGCCATCCGGGAGCTGGTGGGCATGCTCTCCGTCTTTGTGTGGGCGGTGCTGGCCTTCCTGATCCTCTACGCCTCCGGCTTCCTCATCCGCCGGCGGAAGGGGGAGCTGGGCACCTACCTGCTGCTGGGCATGGGCCGGGGGCAGGTGGCCCGCCTCCTGCTGCTGGAGACCGCGGGCATGGGCCTGCTGGCCCTGGCGGTGGGCCTGGGGCTGGGGGTGCTGGCGGCCTGGGGCCTGTCCGCCTTCACCGCCGGGCTGTTCGCCGTGCCCATGA
>CALWXU010000035.1 GCA_944385585.1 uncultured Flavonifractor sp. | reverse complement strand
CGAGAGCTATGGGCACAACCACTGCTGCCCGCCGGAGGCGCCGGACTACACCCGCACCCGGGCGGTGCTGGACAGCTTTTCCACCGCCATCCTGTTCCGCATCCGCCACTATGGGGCCAGCCGCATGGCCGCCGAGTGCGCCCGGCGGCTGTTTTTGGCGGGGTATTACAAGGCCCTTGCCTTCGGCAGCGGGCCGTGCAAGCTGTGCGCGTCCTGCGACCCGGCGGGGTGCCGCTTCCCCGGGAAGGCCATCCCCTCCATGGAGGGGTGCGGCATCGACGTGTTCGCCACCGCCCGCGCCCACGGCCTGGAGATCCACACCCTGCGGGAGGTGGGGGAGGAGCACAGCCACTTCGGCCTGATTCTGGTGGAGTAGGGGGGAAAATCCCTTGACGGCGGGCTTTTTGCGTGGTACAATATCGGCCAGCGACAGGCATTGACCGGGAGGAGTACGCGCGGGCCTGGCCCTGAGAGAGAAGCCGGAGGGTGAAAGGCTTCCGAGGGCCTGTGCGGAAGGCGCCCGGGAGCCGCGGGGAGGAAATGCCCCGCCGGGCCCCGCCGTTATGGGGTTGAGCGCGGGGTCTCCATGCCCCGAATTCAGGTGGCACCACGGAGCTTGCTTCGCCCTGAGCCTTACGGCTCGGGGCGTTTTTTGTTCCGCTGTGCCGGAATCGGCCGTCCTGTCCGGCGGCCCTGCGGCAAAATTATCCATTATCAATTATCCATTATCAATTCAGAAAGAGGAGTACGAGCGATGAAGAACACCGAAAAGACCATGGACCAGATCGTGGCCCTGTGCAAGGGCCGGGGCTTTGTGTATCCGGGCAGCGAGATCTACGGCGGCCTGGCCAACTCCTGGGACTACGGCCCCCTGGGGGTGGAGCTGAAGAACAACGTGAAGCGGGCCTGGTGGAAGAAGTTCGTGCAGGAGAACCCCTACAACGTGGGCCTGGACGCGGCCATCCTGATGAACCCCGAGGTGTGGGTGGCCTCCGGCCACGTCTCCACCTTCAACGACCCGCTCATCGACTGCAAGGCGTGCAAGATGCGCCACCGGGCCGACAAGCTCATCGAGGACTGGTGCGCCCAGAACGGCCGCGACGACGTGAATGTGGAGGCCATGACCCAGGACGAGCTGGTGGCCTTCATCCGGGACAACGGCGTGACCTGCCCCGGCTGCGGCAAGAGCGACTTCACCGACATCCGCAAGTTCAACCTGATGTTCAAGACCCACCAGGGCGTCACCGAGGACAGCAGCACCGAGGTCTACCTGCGGCCCGAGACCGCCCAGGGCATCTTTGTCAACTTCCCCGCCATCCAGCGCACCACCCGCAAAAAGCTGCCCTTCGGCGTGTGCCAGGTGGGCAAGTCCTTCCGCAACGAGATCACCCCCGGCAACTTCATCTTCCGCATCCGGGAGTTTGAGCAGATGGAGCTGGAGTTCTTCTGCCAGCCGGGCACCGACCTGGAGTGGTTCGGGTACTGGCGGGAGTTCTGCCGCAAGTGGCTCACCGACCTGGGGCTGAAGGAGGAGAACCTGCGCCTGCGCGACCATGAGAAGGAGGAGCTGGCCTTCTACTCCAAGGCCACCACCGACTTTGAGTTCCTGTTCCCCTTCGGCTGGGGCGAGCTGTGGGGCGTGGCCGACCGCACCGACTACGACCTGAAGCAGCACCAGGAGCACTCCGGCAAGGACCTGACCTACTTCGACCAGGAGAAGAACGAGCACTATATCCCCTACGTCATCGAGCCCTCCCTGGGCGCCGACCGGGTGACCCTGGCCTTCCTGGTGGACGCCTACGACGAGGAGGTGGTGGGGCAGGACAAGAAGGGCAACGACGACGTGCGCACCGTGCTGCGCCTCCACCCAGCCCTGGCCCCCTTCAAGTGCGCCGTGCTCCCCCTGAGCAAGAAGGAGGTCCTCTCCGGCCCGGCCCAGCAGCTGCGGGACGAGCTGGCGAAGGACTTCATGGTGGACTACGACGACGCCGGGAGCATCGGCAAGCGCTACCGCCGACAGGACGAGATCGGCACCCCCTTCTGCATCACCCTGGACTTCCAGACCGTGGGCGACGAGACCACCCCCGCCGACGGCTGCGTCACCGTCCGGGAGCGGGACAGCATGGAGCAGGTCAGAATCCCCATGGGCGAGGTGAAGAGCTACATCGCCCAGCGCGTGGCGTTCTGAGCCGCCCCTCCCACCCACAGAAAAACCGCGCCGCCCTTCCAAGAAGGGCGGCGCGGTCTCGTTTCTCCTTTACTCCGGCCGCCGGGGCAGCCGGTGCCGGGTGCCGTCCGGCTCCTGGATGGTGATGTGCTCCAGCTGGTTCTCCAGACTGGCCCGGACGGCGGCCACGTACTCCCTCCGCAGGGCGTCCCGCTCCGCCGTCTCGGCGGGGGTGAGGCCCTCCGGCCCCTTGGCCTTCCTGGCCAGGGCGTTGATGCGGTCGATTTTCGCCTGATCGATCATAGGTATCGCTCCAGTTCTATCATGATGCGCCCCTTTTTGGAGGGGCCGCCCACGGTTTTCACCGCGCACTTGCCCAGGCCGCGGCAGCTGATCACGTCCCCCTCCGCCACGGCGCGGTCGGCCTTGAGGCACTCCCGGTGGTTGAGCTGCACCTTCCCCGAGGAGATGAGCTCCGCCGCCCGCCCCCGGGACAGGGAGAAGCCGGAGGCGGCCACCGCGTCCAGCCGCAGGGAGCTGACGGTGTCCCGGATGACCTTCACCCTCACCTCCGGCGGCTCCAGCCGGTCCAGGGGCAGGGGGGAGAGCTTCAGCTTTGCCCGCCCCGCCTGGTCCAGGTGGAGCAGCAGAAAGTCCACAAGCTCCTCCAGCACCAGCAGGTCGCACACGCCGTCCCCCACCAGCAGGTCGCCCACCTTCTCCCGGTCCAGGCCCAGGCCCAGCACGGCCCCCAGGAAGTCCCGGTGGGTCAGCTTCACCCCCCCGCTCCAGGTGCAGCGGAGGCCCCGCACGGGGCAGCTGTCCGGGTCGGCGGCCCAGTCCGCCCCCTCCAGCCAGTCGGGGAGGAAGGCGCACACCGTGCGCTCGGCCCCCTCATACCCGCCGAAGAACAGGTGGGCGGGGTGCCCGGCGGCGCCCAGCAGGTTTTCCACACCGGCGCGCTCCTGTGGGGACAGGAAGCCGGTGCAGGCCGGGATATTCCGGGTGCGGGAGAGCTCCAGCTTGTCCAGGGCCCGGGCCAGCAGCAGCCGCTCCTCATTGTCCCGGGAGAGCTTGTTGAGCAGTTCGGTCTTGTTCACGGTGGGCCTCCTTTGTCTGCGCCGCGGACAGGGGCGGGCCGCCCAGGGCGGCGGCCCCTGCATACCAGATTGGGCGATTGCCGCAGGGGCGGCGTCCCTCGCCGTCCCCATAAATCCGCCCGCTGTGGAAAAAGGGCGCCCGACGGGCGCCCTTTTGTGCGGTTATCGGTTGGGATTGCGCCCGCCGGTGCGGTCATAGGCCACCACGGTGCGGCGGTTGGGCTCGGTGCCGATGGAGTAGGTGGTCACGTCCGGCACGTCCTGGAGGGCGGTGTGGATCACGTGCCGCTCGTAGGCGTTCATGGGCTCCAGGGTCACGTTGCGGCGGTACTTCACCGCCTTGGCGGCGGTCTTTCTGGCCAGGCGGATGAGGGACTCCTCCCGCTTGGCCCGGTAGCCCTCGGCGTCCACGTGGATGCGCACCCGCTTGGGCTGCCCGTGGTTGACGGCGTAGCCGGTGAGCTGCTGGATGGCGTCCAGGGTCTCCCCCCGGCGGCCGATCAGGCTGCCCAGCTCCTGGCCCACCAGCTCCACCTGGTAGGTGCCGTTCTCGTCCACCCGGACCACCGGCCTGGCGCCGGAGCCCATGTGGGAGAGCAGGCCGGTGAGGAACTGGTCGATCCTGGCGGCCCTCTCGTCGTCCGCCGCCGGCGGGGCGGCGGCGGGCTCCTCCGCCTGGGGGGCGGGGGATTCCTTTACGGGCGGGGCCGGCTTCCGCTCCGGCGGGGCGGGCCGCCTCTCCGGCGCGCGGCGGGGCTCCTCCCTGGGCGGGGCCTTGTGGGCGGCAGGCTCCTTCACCGGCGGGGGGGCGGGGGCCTCCTCCGGCTCGTCAGGGGCCTCGTAGGTCACCTTTACCTTGGCCGGGCAGCTGCCGATGCCCAGGAAGCCGGACTTGGCCCGCTCCAGCACCTCCACGGACACCTCGTCCCGGTCCAGCCCCAGCTTCTGGAGGGCGGCCTCAATGGCGGCGTCCTCGCTCTTGCCGGTGCTCTCGATCCATTTCAGCATAAATGGCATCTCTCCTTATGCAGGGCGGCAAGGCCTTATTTCCCGCTCTCGCCGCTGGTTTTTGTCTCGTCGTCCGTCTCACTCCGCTGCTCCTGGCTGTCCGCGGCGGGCTCCTCCGGGGCGGGGGCCTCTTCCACAGGGGCCTCCCCCTCCAGGGCGGGAACCTCCTCCGCGGGGGCCGCCTCCTCCAGGGCCGGGGTCTCCTCCGCGGGGGCCTCCGCCAGCTCCGGGGCCGCCCCGGCCTGCTCGGCCAGGATGGCCTCCTCGATGGCCTCGTCGGTGTGGATCTCCCGCAGCTCCTCCTCCACCTCGTGGGCCTCCCGCTTCAGGGCGCGGGAATCCGCCCGGGGCGGGAAGATGGGGGCCTCGCCGGGGTAGGGGGTGGGGCCCTCCGGGCTGTAGCGGTAGGGGTCGTAGGCACGGCCGCGGGCATACTGCCGCATGCCCACCCGGCTGTTCTCCTTGACGGAGCCGGGGATCTTGTCCTTGTCCTCGTCCTCGTCCTTCTTCTCCGCCTTCTTCCTCTTGCCGCGGTTGAGCTTGGCCTCCTCCAGGCGGCGGGCCCGCTCCTCGGCCTTGCGGCGGCGCTCCTCCTTCTCCTCCTCCTTCTCCAGCCGCTCCCGTTCGGCCCGGGCGGCGGCGGCCTGCTCATAGTCCTTCTTGAGCAGCTTACCGCAGATAAACTCCTGCACCATGCTCAACAGGTTCTGGGCGATCCAGTACACGCACAGGGCGGCGGGCATGGTGAAGCCGATCCACAGGGAGATGAGGGGGGAGACGATGAGCATGGACTTCATGGTGGAGTTGGCCGCCTGGGCGCTCTGCTGGTTGATGGCGTTGGTTTTCATGGAGATGAGGGAGAATACCACGCTGGTGCCGGCGGAGATGATGGGCAGCAGGAACAGGGCGAAGCCCCCGGCCACGGTCCAGAACTGCAGGTTGGGGATCTGGGACAGGTCCATGATGCCCAAAAAGTCGAAGTTGATGGAGAAGAGGTTCTCCCCGGCCGTCCCCACGGCGGCCTTCACCGTCTCCAGGTTGTCGGGGGTGAGCAGGGAGGAGAGGTAGAGCTGGTTATAGCCGGTGTTGGCAAAGGCGGACGCCTCCCGGATCCAGCCGTTGCCCACGGCCACGCTGCTCCAGTTCACCGCCTCGGCGATGGTGGTCAGGGCGGCGGTGTCGGCCACGCCCATCATGTACTTGATGGGCTGCCGGATGATCTCATAGAGGGGGAGCAGGATGAGCAGGGGGATGAAGGACCACAGGCAGCCGCCCATGGGGTTGATCTTCTCCTTCTCGTAGAGCTTCTGCACCTCCAGGTTGTACCGCTCCCGGTTGTTGGCGTACTGCTTCTGCAGCTTCTGCATCTGCCCGGAGAGCATGTTCATCTGGATCATGCTCCGCTTTCCCTTGAGGGCGAAGGGGAAGAGGATCAGCTTGACCACCACGGCGAAGAGGATCACCGCGATGCCGTAGCTGCCGGACAGGTCATAGAACAGCCGCAGCAGCCACACAAAGGGGGTGAGGATGACTTGTAAAAAATCCATTTGGGCGCCTCCAAGCGTCAAATTCGGCCCCCCGCGGGGCGGGCCGTTTCAGGGGACCGGGTCGTACTCGATGGATTTCTGCCTGTGGAACGGATGGCATTTCAGCAGCCGGCGCAGGGCAAGCAGGCCCCCCCTCCACGCGCCGTATCTCTCCACCGCCTCCAGGGCGTAGGCCGAGCAGGTGGGGATGAAGCGGCAGCAGGGGGGACGGGCCGGGGAGATGTATTTGCGGTAGCCCCGGATGAGGGCCAGAAGCAGGCGCTTCACTCAGCCGCCCTCCTTCCGCAGCAGGCCCAGCTTGTCCGACAGGGCGAGCAGGCTGCGCTCGATCTCCCGGTAGCGGCTGTGCCCGGCCTTCACCCGGGCCACCACCACCAGGTCGTAGCCGGGGAGGAAGCGCCACTCGTTGCGGCGGTACGCCTCCCGGATGCGGCGGCGGGTGCGGTTGCGCGCCACCGCCTTGCCCAGCTTGACCCCCACGGTGAGGCCCAGGCGGCTGTAGCCCAGGCTGTTTTTCCGGCAGTAGAGGGCAAGGCACGGGTTGACCGCGCTCTTCCCCTTGCCGTACAGGCGGCGGAAGATGTGATTGAGTTTGAGGGATACGGTGTGCTCCACCGCAGACACCTCCGCTTTCTGCGTATGCTGCGCAGGGGCGGTGGGAAAAGCTCCCCCGCCCCTCTGAAAAAGCCCTATTCCATTCGCGTTCCCATTAGTGGGTCAGGCGGGCGCGGCCCTTCGCGCGGCGGCGGGCCAGGACCTTGCGGCCATTGGCGGTACGCATGCGCTTGCGGAACCCGTGCTCCTTGGAGCGCTGACGCTTCTTGGGCTGATAGGTACGGACCATGTTCGGTACACCTCCTGTCCTGTAATCCGGCGGCAGAGCCGCCCACCACAACAGCCTTTCGGCTGCGGTCGTCAAAGAAAACTGCTTTACAGCGTGCGTGTCCGCACGATGCAGAAGATATTATAGCCTATATCAAAATGCCCTGTCAACTCCCTTTTTGCAATCTTTTTTCCACTTTGGGCCCCCCATTTCCGCCGGCCACCAGATCTTGTGGACAGGCCGGCCTCCCGCCCCCCTCCGCCGCACCCGGGGGACGGGCCCGGCCGGAGAAGCGGGGGAAAAACCCTTTCTTTTTTATTATAGTGTACATTGCGCTCAGGCGGTTTTTTTGGTATAATGAAGTGCTCACATATTCTCAAAAAGAGGTGGTCAATCCGTGAATTTTCCGGCCGATATCTGGGCCAAAATCCTCTCCCTGATGGAGACGGAGGGGGACATGACTGCCACCACCATCAAGACCTGGTTTGACGACGCCGTCCCCGTGGCGCTGGAGGAAAACCGGTTTATCCTGCACAGCCCCGCCAACTTCAAGCGGGACATCATCGTCTCCCGCTATCTGCCCGCCATCCAGAAGGCGCTGCACGAGCTGTTCTCCGCCGACTTTGAGGTGGTGGTGCTGGGGGAGGGGGAGCTGGAGGGCTTCGGCCAAGGGCGCGCGGACGACCTCTTCCTCCCCGGCACGGAGGAGTACACCTTTGAGCGGTTCGTGGTGGGCTCGTCCAACAAGTTCGCCCACGCGGCGGCCCTCGCCGTGGCGGAGCAGCCGGCCAAGACCTACAACCCCCTCTTCATCTACGGGGAATCCGGCCTGGGCAAGACCCACCTGCTCTACGCCATCGCCCACAAGATCCACCGGGACCACCCGGAGTACCGCATCGTCTACATCAAGGGGGACTCCTTCACCAACGAGCTCATCCAGGCCATCCGGGAGGGGCGCAACCCCGAATTCCGGGAAAAATACCGCTCGGCGGACGTGTTCCTCATGGACGACGTGCAGTTCATCGCCGGCCGGGAGTCCAGTCAGGAGGAGATGTTCCACACCTTCAACACCCTGTACGAGGCGGGCCGGCAGATCGTATTCACCGCCGACCGCCCCCCCAAGGAGATGCTGCGGCTGGACGACCGGCTGCGCACCCGGTTTGAGTGGGGCCTGCCCGTGGACATCCAGCCCCCCGACTACGAGACGCGGGTGGCCATCATCAAGAACAAGGCCATCCGGCGGGGCATGAACCTGCCCGACCCGGTGCTCCAGTACATCGCGGAGAACATCACCTCCAACGTGCGGCAGATCGAGGGCACCGTCAACAAGATCCTCGCCTTCCAGGAGCTGATGGGGGAGAGCGTGGACGTGGACACCGTTACCCGGGCGGTGCGGGACATGTTCAAGGACAAGGCGGAGTTCCTCCCTGCCCCCGACGTGATCATCGAAGAGGTGGGCAAGTTCTACGGCATCGACACTGACGCCCTCCGGGGGCAGGGCCGCACCAAGGACACCGCCCTCGCCCGGCAGATCGCCATGTACCAGATCCGGCGCATGACCAACCTGTCCCTGAAGGAGATCGGCAGGGAGTTTGACAACCGGGACCACACCACCGTCATGCACTCCATCGACCGCATCGAAAAGCTGACCAAGCAGTCCCCCGAGATCGCCGAGGTCATCAAGGACATCAACGCCAACATCAACGCCCGCTACGAGTAGACCGGCTTCCACATTTCCACGGGATTTTGTGGAAATGTGGAAGTTCTCCTGTGGAAAAACCCCCCTCCATCCCCTCCCCTGTGGAAAGAGGGCGAAACCGCCCACATCCCCTGTGGACGCCCTCTCCCCTGGGACCCAGCGGTTTCCGCCGTTTTTCCACAATCTCTCCGCCTACTACTACCGCTACGATCTCATCCTTCTTTTTTCCGGGGAGATCGCCATCCTGACAATCGGAGGTTCCGCCATGAAATTCTCCTGCGAAAAAGCCCTGCTGCAAGCCGCCATCTCCACCACCTCCAGAGCGGTATCCCCCAAGAGCTCCATCCCCGCCCTGGAGGGGATCTTGGTGGAGGCGGGCAACGAGCTCCGCCTCACCGGCTACAACCTGGAGACCGGCATCCGCACCGTGGTGCCCGCCGACATCCAGCAGGAGGGCACCCTGGTGCTGGGGGCCCGCCTCTTCGGCGAGATCATCCGCAAGCTGCCCGACGACGTGGTCACCCTGCAGACCGACCACTACACCGTCAACATCAAGTGCGGCATGAGCGAGTTCAACATCCTGGGCACCGACCCGGAGGAGTTCCCCGAGCTGCCCGCCGTGGAGTACCAGAACTCCATCACCCTCGCCCAGTCCAAGCTGCGCGCCATGATCAGTCAGACCCTCTTCGCCGTCAGCGACAACGAGAGCCGGCCCATCCACACCGGCTCCCTGTTCGAGGCCGGGGAGGACGGGCTCACCGTCGTGTCGGTGGACGGCTACCGCCTCGCCCTGCGGCACGAGGCGGTGGACAAAAAGGAGGGGGCGGAGTCCTTCTCCTTCGTGGTGCCCGGCGCCGCCCTGTCCGAGGTGGAGAAGATCTGCGCCGACGTGGACGAGCCCGCCGTCGTGGTGCAGGGGTCCCGCCACATCATGTTCAAGGTGGGGGACACCATGCTGGTGTCCCGCCGGCTGGAGGGGGAGTTCTTGGCCTACCGGCAGGCCATCCCCCGCAACAACACCATCCGCGTGGTGGGGGACACCCGGGCCCTGATCTCCTCCATCGACCGGGTGTCGCTGATCATCAGCGACAAGCTGAAGAGCCCCCTGCGCTGCACCTTTGACCACAACCTGCTCAAGCTGACCACCAAGACCGCCATCGGCGACGCCTATGACGAGTGCCCCCTGGAGGGGGACGGCGGCGGGCTGGAGATCGGCTTCAACAACAAGTACCTGATGGACGCCCTGCGGGCCGCCCCGGCGGACAGGGTGCGGCTGGAGCTGACCACCGGCGTCTCCCCCTGCATCATCCTGCCCACGGAGGGGGAGGAGAATTTCCTCTACATGGTGCTCCCCGTGCGGCTCAAGGCCGGGGATTAGGCCCCGCAGGCAGAAAGGAGACCCCCATTGGAGCTGAAGCCCTATCTCCGCCGCCCCCATTTCTATGAGACGGACGGCATGAACATCGTTTGGCATGGCAATTATATCCATTGGATGGAGGAGGCCCGCACAGAGTTCATGGACCAGATCGGCTTTCCCTACTCCAGGGCCGTGGAGGCGGGCATCGACTTCGCCGTCACCGACGTCTCCTGCAAATACCGCGCCATGACCCGCTTCGGGGACACGGTGGCCATCACCGTGTCCATCCGCCATCTCTCCCCCGCCAAGCTGGAGCTGGGCTACGCCATGCGGGACGCTTCCACCGGGGAGCTGAAGGCGGAGGGCTCCTCCGGCCACTTCTTCTACGACCGGGGTAAGGGCCGGCCGGTGGCCCTGAAAAAGGCCCTGCCGGAGGTGTACGGGCTCTTACAGTCCCTGCTGTAGCAGTCCCAATTCTCAATGACCCATTCTCAATTATCAATTCTAAATTATCAATTTTTTCAAAAAGGTTGTCGTTATGGAGACGCGAGAGGTTCACATTCACACGGATTTCATCAAGCTTGAGGGGCTTTTGAAGCTGGAGGGCCTCACCGCCACCGGGGGGGAGGCCAAGGAGCGCATCCAGGCCGGGGAGGTCACCGTCAACGGGGAGGTCTGCACCCAGCGGGGGCGCAAGCTCCGGCCCGGGGACCGGGCGGCGCTGGGCGGCGTGGAGCTGCGCCTGGTATGATCGTCCGCGCCCTGTCCCTGGACTTTTTCCGCAACTACCTCCACCTGGAGGCGGCGTTTGACCCGGGGGTCAACGTGATCTGCGGGGACAACGCCCAGGGCAAGACCAACCTGCTGGAGGCCATCGCCTATCTGTCCACCGCCTCCTCCCACCGGGCGCGGTACGACAGGGAGCTCATCCAGTTCGGGGTGGACCACGCCTTTGTGAAGGGGGAGATCTCCGCCCGGGGGCGGGACTTCACCCTGGAGGCCCGGCTGGGCCGGGGGGTGCGGCGGCAGCTGTTCTCCAACGGGGTGCGGCTCAAATCCGCCGGGGAGCTGTCCGGCGTGCTCAACACGGTGCTCTTCTGCCCGGAGGACCTGTACCTCATCCGGGAGGGGGCCGCGGTGCGCCGGCGGTTTCTGGACGGGTGCATCTGCCAGCTGCGGCCCAAGTACGCCGAGGCTTTGGCGGAGTACCGGCGGCTGTACGAGCACAAGACCCGCATCCTCCGGGACTGGGAGGAGCACCCGTCCCTGCTGGACACCCTGGACGAGTTCAACCTGCGCATGGCCCAGACCGGGGCCATGCTCATCCACTACCGGGCCCACTTTGTCAAGCGGCTGCGGGAGGTGACGCCCCCCATCCACCGGGACTTCTCCGGCGGGCGGGAAAAGCTGGACCTGCAATACGAGACGGTGTCCACCGTCACCGAGGCGGAGGGGAGCGTCAGGCAGATCCTCGCCCAGCTCCTCGCCCACCAGGAGAGCCACCGCAGGGCGGAGCTGGAGGCCCGGCAGTGCCTCTCCGGCCCCCACAAGGACGACCTGACGGTGGAGCTGGACGGCGTGCCGGCCAAGCAGTTCGCCTCCCAGGGGCAGACCCGCACCGCCGCCCTGTCCCTCAAGCTGGCCTCCCGGGAGCTCTTCTTCCAGGAGACCGGGGAGTGGCCGGTGCTGCTGCTGGACGACGTGCTCTCCGAGCTGGACCGGCGGCGGCAGGAGTTCGTGCTCCAGCGCATCACCGGGGGGCAGGTGTTCATCACCTGCTGCGAGGAACTGGGGCTGGAGCGGCTGGGCGCCGGCCGGGCCTTCCGCATCCAGGGGGGGCGGCTGGCGGAGTAGGGCCGCGGCGCGGCAAAAACCGCAGAGCAAGGAGAGAGCCTATGCCCATCTATATTGCCATTTTCTGCGTCCTGCCCCTGCTGGCGGGGCTGATTCCGGAGTATCTGGTGTGCCGCTTCACCAGGCGGCCGTGGTGGAGGCTGCTGCCCCCCCTGGCGGTGGCGCTCCTGGCGGCGCTGGTGACGGCGGGGCGGCTGCGGGTCTGGGAGTCGGAGGCCTCCCCGGTGACCCAGCTGCTGTTCGTGCCCGGCGTGCCGGCCCTCTTCGCCCTGGCGGGCACCCTGCTGGGCTGGCGGCTGTGGAAGCGGCTGTGGGGCCCCCGGGTGGTGAAGGACAGGAGGGGGGGCTGAGGCATGTACCTGCACCTTGGGCAGGGGGTGGTGGTGCCCCACCGGGACGTGCTGGGGGTGTTCGACCTGGACAACACCAGTTCCTCCCGCCTGACCCGGGCCTTCCTGGAGCGGGCGGAGCGGGAGGGGCGGGTGGTCAACGTGTGCGACGACCTGCCCAAATCCTTCGTGCTGTGCCGGCCCCGGGGGGGCGCGGCCACGGTGTACCTGTCCCAGCTCTCGCCGGCCACCCTGCTGCGGCGGGCGGAGAGCAACAGCTTTGAATGAGCGAGAACAGATACGGGCCGCCAAAGGCGGCTCCCGCGGGCCCTTCGCGGGGGCGGCCCTTGGCTGCCCGGCCCATTTTCCCAATTGGAGGTTTTTCCATGGCAGAGACATTTGAGCAGAATCCCACCCAGGTGGAGCACGAGTACGGCGGCTCCGAGATCCAGGTGCTGGAGGGGCTGGAGGCCGTGCGCAAGCGGCCGGGCATGTATATCGGCTCCACGTCGGAGAGCGGCCTGCACCACCTGGTGTACGAAATTGTGGACAACTCCATCGACGAGGCCCTGGCGGGCTACTGCGACGAGATCACCGTCACCATCGGCGAGGGGGATATCATCACCGTGGTGGACAACGGCCGCGGCATCCCCGTGGACGTGCAGCCCCAGACCGGCCTGCCCGCCCTGGAGGTGGTGTTCACCATCCTCCACGCCGGCGGCAAGTTCGGCGGCGGGGGGTACAAGGTGTCCGGCGGCCTCCACGGCGTGGGCGCCAGTGTGGTCAACGCCCTCTCCGAGTGGCTGACGGTGCGGGTGCACAAGGACGGGAAGATCTACGAGATGAGGTTCTCCCGGGGCAAGGTGACCCAGCCCATGCAGGTGGTGGGGGACACCGACCGCCACGGCACCGAGGTCACCTTCAAGCCCGACCCCGAGATGTTCGAGGTCACCGAGTACAGCTACGACGTCATCCACACCCGCATGCGGGAGGAGGCCTTCCTCAACGCCGGCCTGCGCATCCGCACCGTGGACCAGCGCCCCGGCCGGGAGCAGGAGGACGCCATGCACTACGCCGGCGGCATCCGGGAGTTCGTCACCTTCCTCAACCGCTCCAAGGACCCCATCCACCCCGACGTGATCTACATGTCCGGGCAGAAGGAGGACTCCATGGCGGAGGTGGCCTTCCAGTACAACGACGGCTACAGCGAGACCATCGTCTCCTTCGCCAACAACGTCCACACCCCCGAGGGCGGCATGCACGAGGAGGGCTTCAAGCGGGCCCTGACCACCGTGCTCAACGCCTACGGCAGGAAGATGAAGCTGCTCAAGGACGACGAGAAGGTGTCCGGCGAGGACTGCCGGGAGGGCATCGCCTGCGTCATCTCCGTCAAGCTCACCGAGGCCCAGTTCGAGGGGCAGACCAAGGCCAAGCTGGGCAACTCGGAGATGCGCACCCTGGTGAACAACATCGTCACCGACAGGCTCACCGAGTACCTGGAGGAGAACCCGGCGGTGGGCAGGGCCATTTTGGAGAAGGCCCTCATGGCCAACCGGGCCCGGGAGGCCGCCCGCAAGGCCCGGGAGTCCATCCGGCGCAAGACCGCCCTGGGCGGCGCGGCCATGCCCGACAAGCTGCGGGACTGCAACGAGGTCAACCCGGAGCTCACCGAGCTGTATATCGTCGAGGGCGACTCCGCCGGCGGCTCCGCCACCCAGGGGCGGGACAGCCGCTTCCAGGCCATCCTCCCCCTGTGGGGCAAGATGCTCAACGTGGAGAAGGCCCGGGCCGACAAGGTCTACGGCAACGACAAGCTCCAGCCCGTGATCACCGCCCTGGGCGCCGGCATCGGGGACGAGTTCGACCTGAACAAGCTGCGCTACCACAAGGTGATCATCATGGCCGATGCCGACGTGGACGGCTCCCACATCCGCACGCTGCTGCTCACCTTCTTCTTCCGCTTCATGCGGCCCCTGATTGAGCACGGCTACGTCTACGCCGCCGTGCCCCCCCTCTACAAGCTGACCAGGGGCAAGACCACCCGGGTGGCCTTCTCCGACGAGGAGCGGGACCAGATCTCCGCCGAGCTGCGGGGGGACAACCCCAACACCAAGGTGATCATCAACCGCTTCAAGGGCCTGGGCGAGATGGACTACCAGGAGCTGTGGGAGACCACCATGGACCCGGAGACACGTACCCTCCGCCGCATTGAGCTGGACGACGCCGTGGCCGCCGACGAGACCTTCACCATCCTCATGGGCGAGAAGGTGGAGCCCCGCAAGGAGTTCATCGAGCGCAACGCCAGGTACGCCGTGAACCTGGACTATTAAAGGGCGGGAACATGCGGGCCGGCCAAGGGGCCGGCCCCTACGGAAGGGACGGAGGGCGGGCCGCCGCCCACGGCGGCCCGCCCTCCGTCCATGGATGAGATACAAAAGTGAGGCAGATACATGAGTAAAAGACCCCAATACGACCCGGAGGAGATCCGCTTCCCGGACCAGAAGATCGAGACCTCCTACCTGGTCCACGAGATGGAGCAGTCCTATATTGAGTACGCCATGAGCGTCATCGTGGGCCGCGCCCTGCCCGACGTGCGGGACGGCCTGAAGCCGGTGCACCGGCGCATCCTCTACGCCATGTACGAGGACAACCTGACCGCCGACAAGCCCTTCAAGAAGTCGGCCACCTGCGTGGGCGACGTGCTGGGCCGCTACCACCCCCACGGCGACGCGTCGGTGTACGACGCCCTGGTGCGCCTGGCCCAGGACTTCTCCATGCGCTACCCCCTGGTGGACGGCCACGGCAACTTCGGCTCCATCGACGGCGACCCCCCGGCCGCCTACCGTTACACCGAGGCCCGCATGTCCAGCATCTCCGACGAGATGCTCCGGGACATCGAGAAGGACACGGTGGACTGGGATCCCAACTTCGACGAGAGCCGGAAGGAGCCCCGGGTGCTCCCCAGCCGGTTCCCCAACCTGCTGGTCAACGGCTCCAGCGGCATCGCCGTGGGCATGGCCACCAACATCCCGCCCCACAACCTGCGGGAGGTGGTGGACGCGGCCATCTGCGTGCTGGACAACCCGGAGGCGGAGCTGTCCGACCTGATGGAGCACATCAAGGGCCCCGACTTCCCCACCCGCGGCATCATCATGGGCCGCTCCGGCATCCGGGCGGCCTACGCCACCGGCCGGGGGCGGGTCTGCATCCGGGCCCGCACCGAGTTTGAGGAGTTCGGGCAGAACCGCACCCGCATCATCGTCACCGAGATCCCCTACCAGGTCAACAAGCGGCAGCTCATCAAGAACATGGCCGACCAGGTGGAGGACAAGCGGCTGGAGGGCATCTCCAACATCCAGGACGAGTCCGACCGCAACGGCATGCGGGTGGTCATCGAGCTCAAGCGGGACGCCAACCCCCAGGTGGTGCTCAACCGGCTGTTTGCCCAGACCCAGCTGCAGACCACCTTCGCCATCAACATGCTCGCCCTGGTGCAGAACCAGTCCCAGCCCAAAATCCTCTCCCTGCGGCACATCCTGGACGAGTATATTGCCTTCCAGGAGGAGATCATCGTCCGCCGCACCCGCTTCGACCTGAAGAAGGCCCAGGAGCGGGCCCACCTGCTGGAGGGCCTGCTCATCGCCCAGGACCACATCGACGAGGTCATCCAGATCATCCGCTCCAGCTACGACAACGCCAAGGAGAACCTGATGGGCCGCTTCGGCCTGGACGACGTGCAGGCCCAGGCCATCTGCGACATGCGCCTCATCGCCCTCCAGGGCCTGAACCGGGAGAAGCTGGAGAACGAGTACAAGGAGCTGGAGGAGCGCATCGCCTACTTCAACGACCTGCTCGCCTCGGAGGAGAAGATCCGCGGCGTGCTCAAGGAGGAGCTCACCGCCATCCGGGACAGGTACGGCGACGACCGCGTCACCGAGATCCAGGACGTGGAGGACGAGATCGACATCGAGGACCTGATCCAGGAGGAGGAGTGCGTGTTCACCCTCACCGCCGGCGGCTACATCAAGCGCACCGCCGCCTCCACCTACAGGGCCCAGCGCCGGGGCGGCAAGGGCATCACCGCCATGGCCACCAAGGAGGAGGACTATGTGGACACGGTGTTCACCGCCTCCACCCACGACTTCATCCTCTTCTTCACCAACAAGGGCCGGGTCCACCGGAAGAAGGGCTATCAGATCCCCGAGGCCGGGCGCACCGCCAAGGGCACCAACCTGGTGAACATCCTGCCCATCGAGTCCGACGAGAAGGTCACCGCCATGATCCACCTGCGGGACTTCCCCGAGGACCGCTACCTGGTGATGGTCACCCGCAGCGGCACCGTCAAGCGCATCCCCCTGTCCTCCATCCACACCGCCCGCAAGGCGGGCATCCGCTGCATCACCCTGGAGGAGGGGGACGAGCTCATCTGCGTGCGGGAGACCGACGGCGACCAGGCCATCCTCATCGCCACCCACGGCGGCATGACCATCTGCTTCCACGAGACCGACGTGCGCTGCATGGGCCGGGACGCCTGCGGCGTGCGGGGCATCCACCTGCGGGACGGCGACTGGGTGGTGGGGGCCGCCCGGGCCAAGCGGGATCACCAGGTGCTCATGGTCACGGAGAACGGCTACGGCAAGCGCACCGACATGGACGAGTATATCCGCGCCGACGGCCTGCAGAAGCGGGGCGGCTACGGCCTGAAGGGCTACAACGTGACGGAAAAGACCGGGGCCGTGGTGGGGGTCAAGGTGGTCAGCGACGCCGACGACATCCTGGTCATCAACGACGCCGGCGTGATCATCCGCATGGCCGCCGCCGGCATCTCCACCTACAGCCGCGCCGCCCAGGGCGTGAAGATCATGAACCTGGAGGAGGGGGCCAAGGTGATCTCCTTCGCCCGCACCGACCACGAGGAGGAGGAGCCCGGCGGCGAGGCTCCGGACGACCAGACCCAGGGGGAGGCGTGAGCCATGGAGAAGAAGAGCGGCTTCCGCCCCCGCCGGGCGCAGGTGGTCATCGCCGCGGCCGGGGCCGTGTGCATCCTCTTTGCCGTGTGCATCTTCCTGCTCATCCCGGGCTTCAGCTGGGTGGGCCTGCTGTGCACCTTGGTGGCGGCGGCCGCGGCGGCGTGGAAGCTGTTTCGGGAGTACACCTCCACCGCCCGGGATGTGGAGGCCTGGGAGCAGGCCGAGGCCGCCCGGGCGGCGGAGGCCCTGTCAGAGGAGAAAAAGGGCTGAGGGAGACGCTCCCCCCCAGGGAGGGAATATGAAAACAGTCACCATTTACACCGACGGGGCGTGCTCGGGCAATCCGGGCCCCGGCGGGTGGGGGGCCATTTTGCAGTACGGGGAGTTCCGCAAGGAGCTCTCCGGCGGGGAGGCCCACACCACCAACAACCGCATGGAGCTCACCGGGGTGATCACCGCGCTGGAGGCGCTGAAGGAGCCCTGCGTGGTGGAGCTCTACTCCGACTCCAAATATGTCATCGACGCCCTGCAGAAGGGCTGGGCCAAGAGCTGGAGGGCCCGGGGCTGGGTCAAGGCGGACAAGAAGCCGGCCCTCAACCCCGACCTGTGGGAGCGGCTGCTGGAGCTGTGCGAGAAGCACACCGTCCGCCTCCACTGGGTCAAGGGCCATGCGGATAACCCGTATAACAACCGCTGCGACGACTTGGCGGTGGCGGAGAGCCGAAAATATAAGTAAGGGCGGTGCGTGGCCCTTGGGGCCCCGCAAAGCGGGGCGGCGCTTGCGCCGTACAAGCGTTTTGACGCAGTCAAAACCTTGGCGCAGGCGGAATTTACTTCCGCCGAGCATGTCAAATCCATATGGGGCCCCCGCCCGGCAAAAGCCGGGTGGGGATCCACGCGGACAACCCGTATAATAATCGATGCGATGAATTAGCAGTGGCAGAGAGCCGCAGGTTCAGGTAATCCCGCGCGAGCCCAGCGAAGCGGGCCGCGCGGGAAGAGGAGACGCAAGGGAGCGGGTGAAATTTTCGCCGCAGGCGGAAATGGAACCAAGCGGACTTTGCGGCGACGAGGAGGGAAGCGCTGATGTTCCGTGATATGAGAAGAAAGAAGCAGGCCCTGTCCCGGGCGGACTGCGAGGCGGTACTGGCCCGGGGGACCTCCGGGGTGCTGGCCCTGTCCGGGGACGAGGGCTACCCCTACGCCGTGCCCCTGAGCTACGCCTACCAGGACGGGAGGCTGCTCTTCCACTGCGCCAGGGCGGGCCACAAGCTCGACGCCATCGCCCGGTGCGACAAGGCCTGCTTCTGCGTCATTGACCAGGACCAGGTGGTGCCGGCGGAGTACACCACCTACTTCCGCAGCGTGATCGCCTTCGGCCGCATCCGGGTGATCGAGGACGACGGGGAGAAGCGCGCCGCCGTGGAGAAGCTGGCCGTCAAATACCACCCGGCCGACACCCGGGAAAACCGGGACAGGTATATTGACAGCGAGTGGGCCCCCCTGTGCATGCTGGAGATGACGGTGGAGCACCTGTCCGGCAAGCAGGCCAAGGAGCTGTCGGGGACCGGAGGGCCGTCCCAAGAGAGCTGAGGCTGCAAAAACGGCATGGCCCGCCAGGGCCATGCCGTTTTTTCCTGTCTCCGCACAGGAGGCCGTGGTGTTGACCGAACCGGGGCCGTCTCTCCCGGATCAGGCGGGAATGCGCGGGCGGGCCGGGAGGCTCAGTGCCCCGGCGACCAGCAGAAACAGCCAAGCCATACAAAAAACTCCTCTCTTCTGCGGCGCAAAAGAAGCGCGGGCAGCCGTACCTTCAAGGCCTAACGGTACGGTCGCCTGCGCTTTTTTACCCGGCGGCAATTGAGATTGGATTGCAGAGGGGATCATAACACCCTTTTCCGCCCCTGTCAAGGGCGGAGGCTCACGCCTCCGGCCTGGGGCCCTTCTCCCCGCCCCGGGGCTTGCCCCGCCAGCGGCGGCGGTGGGGGCGCTTCTTCTCCCCGCCCTTCTCCCCGGCGGGCGGGTTCTCGGGGGGCTTGGGGGGCGGCGCGGGCCGCTCCTCCCGCTGGACGGGCTGCTGCTGGGCGGACTTGCCCCTGCCGCCCCGGCGGCGGGAGCGGCGGGCGGGAGCCTCGGCCGGGGCCTCGGCGGCGGGGGACACCCCCAGGTGGCTCAGGGCGGCGTCCAGGCTGCCCGCCAGGCGGCGGGGCTCCTCCGCCGGGGTCACCTTGCGCAGCTTGGCCAGCTCCTCCGGCGGCGGGGGCACGTACCCCTCGGGGAGCTTGCCCTTGCCGTTGCGCACCACGCAGATCTCGCAGTTGTGGAAGCACTTGGGGCTCTCCGGCTGGTCGTCCAGGCGCACCTTCACCGTCTCCTTCAGCAGGTTCACCTGGGTGACGGTGCCCACCCCGTCGGGGGTCTCCACAAAGGACTCGTTCTTGGGCATGCGCTTGACCGCGTCCTCATAGGCCTCCTGCTCGTACTTCAGGCAGCACATGAGCCGCCCGCAGGTGCCGGAGATCTTGGTGGGGTTGAGGGACAG
>CALWXU010000034.1 GCA_944385585.1 uncultured Flavonifractor sp. | reverse complement strand
CAGCACAAACGGCGACCTACCAAGATGGACGAGCAGAACAAGTACTCCGGGCTGGTGGTGTGCGCCGACTGCGGGAGTACCATGGTGCTCCACCGCGCCCATACCATGAGCCGGTCCTACAATCACTTCACCTGCCGGACTTACAAGAAGGACGGCACCCTCTGCACCGCCCACTATATCCGGGAGTGTGTGCTGGATGATGTGGTCCTGGAGGACCTGCGGCGGGTAACGGCAATGGCCAGGGAGCACACCCAGGAGTTTGCCGCGTACATCGGCAGCAGGCAGTCCGCAGAACTCCGAAGAGAGATGCGTGGGCTGGAACGGGAACTGACCGCCATGAAGAAGCGGAGCAAGGAGCTGGACAGCATTTTCAAGCGGCTCTATGAGGACAGCGTCCTGGGGCGGATCACAGCGGAGCAGTTCCAGACACTCTCCGGCAGCTACACTCAGGAGATGGAAATGCTGAACAAGGCCATCCCGGAGAAGGAAACTGCCATCCAGAAGCTGCGGGAGCAGGTGTCCGGCACAGACCACTTTATCACCCTGGCAAAGCGGTACACGGACATCCAGGAGCTGACGCCGGAGCTGCTGCGACTGTTCATCCAAAAGATCGTGGTCCACGAAAAGGACGTGAAATGGAGCAAGCACGCTCAGCAGACAGTGGAGATCCACTACAATGACATTGGCTGTGTGGAACTGCCACAGCCGAAAGGTCAGTCCACCCCCAAGGGTGCATAAGACAAAAAGAAGTCCCCGGCAGATACTGCCGTAGCAATATCTGCCGGGGATTCGGACACCTGCAAAGTTACCCCTGTCAGGGGGAACGCACTATCCTCTTCTGGTTTTTCATTGTCCTCTGACGGCTTAGAGGGGCGCTGTGTGGGCTTGTGCGGCCTGGACGGTGTGTAATCATCCCCACTATTGGAGTCATCCTCTGCGGGCTTTTCTGGCCGCTCTGTGCCGCCCTGGTCGCTGTCTGAGGTGTCTTTGTCATCGTCAGCAGGCGGAGTATTGGGTTCAGGCGGCTGCTCATCTTCTGGAGGCTGTACGCCGTCCCCGTCCTCTGAGGGAGGTGTAGTCTCTGGTTGCTGCTCATTCTCATCCTCACCAGCATCTTCGTTATTGCCGTTATCATCGCTATCTCCAACCTCGTCTGATGGTGTGTCCCCATCGTCTCCATCGCCATCATCGGGGATATTGGTATTATCATCTGGAGCGGGATTTTCGTTATCACCCTCATCGTCTCCTGGGAGTGTGGTGTCCTCACCAACGTCCTCAGGTGGTGCAAAATAGTCCTTTGCTTCCTCATCGGTGAGGTAGATTAACTTTGCAGTGTCGATTCTTTCTTTAACGGGCAGATCGATTTTTTCCCCTGTCGTTATTTCATAATAGCCAGCATCTGCGGTATTACCGTCACTCAGGATGCTCCAGACCGTATCGAGACACAGGATATCGACAGCAATGCCGCTATCAGGAGACATAATCGTATTGTCTTTAATCTGGCAGTCATCTATTACCAGTGTGCTGCCACTGCACATGACTCCTGCATTCGCCCACGATGTATTTCTGATGATTGTGCATCGTGTAAGGGTAAGATTTCCCGAGCTTTGCACTGCTCCGCTGGCTCCCAAGTCGTAATAAGTATCGTGGATATAGCAGTCTTCTATTTCTACATTTGTGTTTGCTTTTGCGCTGACAGAATGATGGTAGCAGTCCGAGAACTCACAGCTGCTAATGGTCACTTGATGCGGGTCGATTGTCCCTATAATTGATATACCTTCTCCAACTCCACCGCCATCAAATATACAATTCTTAACAGCAATTTCGCTGTCTTGGGTAGGCCGAATGTTGATAACTCCAGCAGATGAGGATTCCCGGAAACGGAAACCTTCTAAAATCCCGTTATAAATTACCACCATATTGCCCGATGTAAAATCCTCTGCCCGGATAAGTGTAATCTCCTTATCCGTCGATACAGTCTCGCCATTGATATAGATGGTCTTTCCCAAGGCAATCTTGTCTCCGTCTTTTGCATTATCAGCAGCTCGAATAAGTTCATCCAAGGAGGAAACCACCGCAATGGGGGATGTTTCCTCTTGTGGTGGTGTCTCAGGTTCTGTAGATTCGATTGCACGAGCGGGAATTGAAATCCCTACAACCAGAGTTACCACCAATAATAGTGACAACAGTTTCTTCACTCTCAAACGACCTCCTTGATTTGTGTAGCTTCATGGTTCTGCAAAAAGAGCGTTACCATCTCATTTACTGCTGCGGCTTCTCTTTCAGTTAGGCCAGAAATATCAATCATTCTGCGCCCCTCCACACACAAGAGGTAGTCTGTGGTTGTGCCAAGAACTGAGGCCAAACGGATTAAGGTTTTAGGCTGAGGGAACCGTATATCGGTCTCATATGCGGAAATCATGCTTCTGGTAACTCCTACACGCTGAGCAAGTTGGCCTTGTGTCATATGTCTCCCCTCCCTGAGATCCTTTAACCTAACAGAAAAATACAGCATTTGACGATACGCCCCTTTTTACATGAGCATACCGCAAACGCTGTTGCAAACGGAAACTTCTTTGCTGCTTTGAGTTGCCATTCTCTGAAAGGATGATATAATTAGGGTAATGAGACGAAAGAACGAGGTGAAATACAGTGACGACAATCAAATCAAGGGCAAAGTTACTACTCCCGCTTATGTTGATTTTCTTAATGCTCACTGGTTGCAGTTCTACAAAATATCAGGACGCTATTGATAAGATGAATCAAGGCGACTACCAGGCGGCGTTGGAAATATTTGATGATATTCCGAATTATGAGGACGCGTCCAGTAAAGCCTCCGAATGTAGGTATCAGTTAGGAATTGAGGCAATTACTTCGGAAGATTGGGAACTTGCTATAGAATACCTTTCTAATCTCGACTATGAAGATAGTGCTGACCTGCTGGAACTTGCTACAAGGGAAAAGGGAATGAGCGAAAATGCGGACAATGATTTTTTGTCTGCGCTGGAAGTCTCTGTTCTCGACAGAATAAATAGTGTCAGTAATGAGAACTACGACAACAAAACTGTTGTTAATACTGAGCTGGTCTATGTAGAGGAATATAAGGACGCTACTTTCTTCGATGAAAATCTCAAAACGCTCGCTATCAAATACATTGACGGCTTGAATATGCAAAAGGATGCGCTTGGCAATGATAACTTTTCTGAGGTGCAAATTGAATGGCAGAAAGGAATTGTTGCCAGATATGAAGTTTTGCGAGATCTATATGAGCAATATGACTTTCTGAGCGATAATACAGATTTTATTGCTATTTATGTGTCCGCCTGTGAAGATCAACAAAACTTACTTCGTGCATATGAAGCATTAGATGATGACATTGCGAGCCAAATGAATTCCGATAGTTTTCAGTGGTACATCTCCGGCAATGAGGTTTATTGGACGCTGAAGAATAACACAAATTACACATATAGCACAACATTTAATATTACCCTATATGACGCAAATAATGTGGTCTTCGATGAAGCGACAGATTTTATTGAGAATATCCCCGCCGGTAGCAGCTATACCGTATCTTTCTATGTAAGTGACCCTGGTAGAATTGGTAGTTTTGATTGGAACAACTACTACGATGCCATATTTGAATGAATATGTGGACACCTGTTTTTGAACGGACAGGTGTCCCTTTTCTATATGATAAGAACCACCTTTCGGGTTAGTGCTGCTATATATCCGCACGGTGTGGCTCCCTTGGTATACAGCGCTTGGAATATCTTCACACCATGGAATACCAGATGGCTATACTTTTACATTTAGGCGGGTAATCGGGATATAAAAAGGGAACAAGCGGTAAAAATGGCTTGTCCCCTTATGTGATATAGGTTGGTTTTGGTTGATTCTACCTATCTAATTGTGGGCGGTTATTTCCACCACCGCGGTGGGCAGGTTGGTGCGGCCCATCTGCTGCTCATCCATATGCTCCTTCCGGAACTCCGAGGTGAACACCTTGGCGTTGCCCTCGCTGCCGAACAGGATCACCCGCTTGTCAAAGACGCACAGGCCGCACACCTCCACCGGCCGGGCGGCGCCCACGAAGGCGTCCGCCGTCACCTTGTAGAAGTAGCGCACGTCCACCGTGTAGAAGCCCCGGTTGAAGCCGATGGGCTCCACGTCGATGTAAACATAGAGCAGCTCCGCCTTGCCGGCCTTGACGCTGACGGCCCGGTCGATCACCGCCTGGCAGCTCTGGGTGGGATAGAAGCGGAGATCCTCAATACAGTCCTTATCTTTGCAGGAATCATAGATCTTCTTCGTGTGTATGCACACGGCCTCGCGGATACCGGCGGTATCGGGCACCGGGCCGGGCATGACCTTCTCAGGCATTGCAATACCTCCTAGCAGAGATTGAAACAGGGCCCTTCCTTCCCTCGCACCATCCTATGCGCCAGCCCCCTGTTGGTGCGCCGGCGTCTCCCGGCCTCTGGCACAAAAAGAGACCGCCGCGCAGCGCGGCGGTCCCGAAGGCCTCTGGTATGCGGCTATTCCCCGGCCGTGGCGTGGGCGGCGGCCCTGATCACGGACACAGCGGCGTCGATGCCCATATGGCTGTTGACACACAGGTCGTACTCCCGGCTCTGGCCCCAGCGGCCGTTGGCGAAGTAGTTGTAGTAGGAGGCCCGGGCCTTGTCCTGGCGGAGCACATAGGCCTCCAGGTTGGGCTCCTGGACGCCGTACTCCTCCCGGACCCGGCGCACCCGCTCCTCCAGCGGGGCGTGGACGAACACCCGCAGCAGGCTGGGGTCGTCCCGCAGGATATAGTCGGCGCACCGGCCCACAATGACGCAGGATTCCTTGGCGGCGGCCTCCTTGATCACCCTGGACTGGGCGATGAACACCTGATCCGGCACCGAGGGGGTCTGCACCACGGTATAGAGGTCGAACAGGAAGCTGTTGGTGGGCCGCTGATGCTCCGTATCCCGGATGAAATTCTCCGAGAAGCCGGTCTTTTTGGCCACCGCCGAAATCAGCTCCTTGTCGTAAAAGGTGATGCCCAGCTCTTCCGACAATTTCTTGGCGACAAGCCGCCCGCCGGAACCGTATTCCCGGCCGATGGTGATCACAATGTGCTTCATAAGGACACCTCCTATCCCGCTTTTATTATAATACAAGCCGGCCGGTTCGTCAAAGCGGTTTTTGTCCGCCCCGGCCGGAGGCTCCGCCGGGGCAGGGCCCTCCGCTGCTATTCCAAAAGGGGGCCGCCAATGGAAAAGCATCTATCGAGGCGGACAATAAACTCCCCCAAGGGCGTTCCATCCTCCTCCCCCATGATGCAGGGAACCGTGAAATCATACCCTTCCACGTCAATACCAGAGAGTTCCTCCAACGCCCGACGCCCCGGTGATGCAGCCGTGCGGAAGAAACCGCTCCACGCACAAATCTTCATTTACTCCTGGCAGTTCTTCCATCTGGAATAGCATGATGGCTGCCCGCCCGGCTGCGGCCCTCTCCCCGCCGCGCCGGGGGCGTGCCGCGGGCTGTTTTTCATGATAGCAGATTTGGAGGCGCTCCGCAATCCCGCCGCACCTGGACGCAGCCCAAAATGAATGGCATCTCTCTTTTTTTGCAGATTAGCCGGTGAACGCGGCGGTTTCCCCGTCATTTTTGCAATCACAGAATTTTTACTTGCAATTTTGGGGCAAACTGATTATAATAGGCTTTACTATGGCAGAGTGGATCTCAGCGCTGCCTCCACAAAATCTAAATTCCGGCCCGCCGGTCCACGCGGGCCGCCATGCAAAGGGGTTTGGCAACATGGCATTTACGTTTACCAACTCGTATCTCCAGGGCGTCTATGAGGAGGTCTGCCGGAAGAACTCCCACGAGCCCGAGTTCCTCCAGTCCGCCGGCGAGGTGCTGGAATCCCTCCAGCCCGTGGCGGAGCAGCGGCCCGACATCGTCAAGTCCGGCGTCATCGACCGGATTGTGGAGCCGGAGCGCAGCCTGCTCTTCCGCATCTCCTGGGTGGACGACCAGGGCAAGGTGCAGGTCAACCGGGGCTACCGGGTGCAGTTCTCCACCGCCATCGGCCCCTCCAAGGGCGGCCTGCGGTTCCACCCCTCGGTGAACCTGTCCATCATCAAGTTCCTGGGCTTTGAGCAGATCTTCAAGAACTCCCTCACCGGCCTGCCCATGGGCGGCGGCAAGGGCGGCTCCGACTTCGATCCCAAGGGCAAGAGCAGCAATGAGGTCATGCGCTTCTGCCAGTCCTTCATGACCGAGCTCCAGCGCCACATCGGCCCCGACACCGACGTGCCCGCCGGCGACATCGGCGTGGGCGCCCGGGAGATCGGCTACCTGTTCGGCCAGTACAAGCGCATCCGCAACGAGTTCAACGGCGTGCTCACCGGCAAGGGCCTGAGCTACGGCGGCTCCCTGGTGCGCACCGAGGCCACCGGCTATGGCCTGTGCTACTTCACCGACGAGATGCTCCGGGCCGCCGGCAAGTCCTTCCAGGGCCAGAGCGTGGTGATCTCCGGCTCCGGCAACGTGGCCATCTACGCCAACCAGAAGGCCACCCAGCTGGGCGGCAAGGTCATCGCCATGAGCGACTCCAACGGCTACATCGTGGACGAGAACGGCATCGACTACAAGGTCATCCAGGAGATCAAGGAGGTCAAGCGGGCGCGCATCAAGACCTATCTGGACTACGTGCCCACCGCCAAGTACGTGGAGGGCTGCCAGGGCATCTGGACCGTCCCCTGCGGCATCGCCCTGCCCTGCGCCACCCAGAACGAGCTGCCCCTGGAGGGGGCCAAGGCCCTGGTGGAGCACGGCTGCTTCGCCGTGGCCGAGGGCGCCAACATGCCCTCCACCCCCGAGGCTGTGGCCTATTTCCAGGAGCACGGCGTCCTCTTCGCGCCCGCCAAGGCGTCCAACGCCGGCGGCGTGGCCACCTCCGGCCTGGAGATGAGCCAGAACTCCATGCGCCTGAGCTGGTCCTTCGAGGAGGTCGACCAGAAGCTCCAGGGCATCATGACCAACATCTACCACAACTCCGCCAAGGCCGCCGAGGAGTACGGCATGCCCGGCAACCTGGTGGCCGGCGCCAACATCGCCGGCTTCCTCAAGGTGGCCGACGCGATGATCTGGCAGGGCGTGAGCTACTAATCCGAGATATCCATTCTCCTGACAGTGAACGAAGGGGACGCGGCCCGGCCGCGTCCCCTTTTTACGTCGGCCGCCGGGGCCCCATCGCAGATGGGGCGGCGCGCATGCGCCGTGCGAGCGTTTTCGCCCCCGGCGAAAACCTCGGCGCAGGGGCAATTCACTTGCCCCGAGCATGTCAAATCCAACAGGGCTCCCAAAACGCTCCGCGTTTTGGGACAGCCGACGCCATGATCTGGCAGGGGGTCTCCTACTAAGAGATATTCTAAAATTATGCGCCAGCTTATGAAGGGGACGCGGCCCGGCCGCGTCCCCTTTTTGCGCCGGCCGCCGGGGTCCCACCGCAGATTGGGCGGCGCGTATGCGCCGTTTCTTTTGCCGTGGACTGGCTCGGCTGGCTTTGCTGTCCCCCGGATAAATGGGAATTATCGGGGCAAGGTTGGGATACTAATGTGAAATACTTCATTATTAAAGCGGTCTAAAATTACAAAAGTACGACAAGGATAGAAACTCCTGTTATACAGAGGGAGGCGGCGTTCCATCCATTTGCGATGTAAATAGGCACTTTTTGTATTTACAGGAAAGTTTTCAGCATTGTACTTCTTTTCTGTATTCTTATCCCCCTCAAGTACAATCGTTTGAAATTTCATTGATATTAGTTTTCCTTTCATAAACTCAATCCCAATCTGCCGCTCTGTCGTATATTTCATTGTACCAGGTCCAAGGGTCAATTTCTACCAGCTTCCCCTGTTATTTTACGCAATCGCGGGGCAGCCGCCTGTTCCCTTGTTTGTGCTACTTTACGGCGCATGGGCATTGTGTTATACTGGGAGCAGCATTTCCAGGCAAAGGAGGTTATTTCGTGAGCGATTGTCTGTTCTGCAAAATCGCGGCGGGGGAGATCCCGTCCAACAAGGTGTACGAGGACGACCAGGTGTACGCCTTCTATGACATCGACCCCCAGGCGCCCACCCACTTTCTGGTGATCCCCAAGGCCCACATCGGCTCCTGCGGGGAGGTCACCCCGGAGAACTCCGCCGTGGTGGCCCACGCCTTTGAGGTGATCTCCCAGGTCACCAAGGAGCTGGGCATCACCGACTTCCGGGTGGTGTCCAACTGCGGGGCGCAGGCGGGTCAGACCGTCCCCCACCTGCACTTCCACGTGCTGGCGGGCCGGGACATGACCTGGCCGCCCGGCTGAGGCATGAAAAAAACCATCCTGTTCCAGGGTCTGGCCGGGCTGGCGGCGTGGGGCTGCCTGTCCGGCCTGGTTTTGGTGCGCCTCTGGGCGGTGCTGTACGGACGCATCCCCGGCGAGGGGATTCTGGCCGCCGCCGCGGCCCTCTCCGGGGCGGCGGTGTTCGCCGTGTGGAAGCTGGGGCTGGTCCCCCGGCTGCTGCTCCCCTTCGGCCCCGGCTGGAAAACCGCCCTGACCGGCGCCACTGCCTTCGCCCTGGGGGCCCTGCTGGACACCAGCTACGGCCTGTTTGACGCCGGGGGGATGCTCATCGGCGCCGCCCCCTTCCGGCTGCTCTGCGCCCTGGGCAGCGGCCTGATGCTCTCCGCCGTCGTGCTGGCCCTGTGCACCGCCCTGCGGCAGTTCGGCCCCCTGGGCCTGTCCTGCGGCAAGACCATGCTGGTGCTGGTCCTGGTGGTCAACATCCTCACCGCCCTGTACAGCGCGGGCAGCGCCACCATCTACTACTGGGACAGCGCCATCTACTGGAACTCCAGCACCCTGCTGGCGGGACAGCCCCTGGATCTGGCCCAGGTACGGCTGGTGCTGGAGAGCGTGATCACCCAGGAGTACAACTATCTGCTCTCCTGGCCCATCTCCCTGGTGATGCGCCTGCTGGGCACCGGGCGGTACGTCTACAGCTTCGCCATCGCCAACCTGTACGTCCTCCCCGCCCTGGCGGGGATGCTGGCCCTGGGCCGGCGGACGCGCCGCGGCGGCGCCCTGCTGGCCTGCGCCACCCCCATGCTGCTCTACACCGCCCTCACCGGCTTTGTGGACGTGGCGGCGGCGGGGGCTGGCATCTGGGCCTTTGTCATCTACACCGACGAGAGCCGGCCCCAAGGCGCGCGGGGGATCCTGACCGGCGCCCTGCTCACCCTGGTGTTCCTCCTGCGGCGGTATTTCTTCTTCTTCACCGTGTCCTTCGGCCTGGCGGCGCTGGCGGCCCTGGCGGTCCGCCGGAGCCAGTGGAAGTCCTTCGCCGCCCTGTGCGCCTCCGGGGTTGTCTGCTCCCTGTTCTTCGGGCAGAGCTTCCTGGTGGAGCAGGTGCTGGGGGGCAGCTACTTCGACACCTACTCCGCCTATAACCAGGGCCGGTGGGTGGACGCGGTGATGCTGTGCCGCTACTTTGGCTGGGTCGTCCTGGCCCTGGCCCTGGCGGCGGTGGTGTGGACCCTGCTCCGGCGGCCAGGGGCCCGGTACGCCGCCCTGCTCACCCTGGTGCAGCCGGTGCTGTGCCTGCTCCTGTTCACCCGGGTGCAGTCCCACGGACAGCAGCACCTGCTGCTCTACCTGCCCGCCCTGTGCGCCGCCCTGGCCCTGGGGCTGGAGGCCCTGCCCCACCTCCGGGCCGTCAGGGTGGGGGCCTGGGCCCTGTCCCTGTGTGTGCTGGGCAGCTCCTTCCTCCCCCGGGTGCAGCCCTCCAGCCCCCAGGAGATCACCACCCTCTCCCCCCTGCCCACCTTCACCTTTGTGCCGCCCCAGCGCTCCGACATCGCCCAGCTGGTGGCCCTGCGGGCGTATGTGGACAACCTGTCGGCGGAGGAGGAGAATACCGCGGCCATCATTGCCTCCTCCTTCACCTTCAACTCCAGCATCTACGACGCCGTCCTTCGCTCCGTGGGCATCCCGGAGCCGGAGGGCCCCAAGACTTCCATTGTCAACTTCGCCACGGTGGACAAGCGGGACGGCTTCTCCTGGGCCGCCCTGGAGTGTGACTACCTGGTGGTGGCCGACCCCATCCAGTACCACCTGGGGGAGGACAACCAGCACCTGGTCACCGTGCTGGCCCAGCCGGTGCTGGAGGGCACCGGCATCGGCACCGCCTATGAGCGGCTGGACGTGTCCTTCCACCTCCAGGACGGGGTGACGGTCTATCTCTACCAGCGCACCCGGGACATCACGGCGGAGGAGTACCGGGCCATCTCGGAGGAGCTCACCGCCCGCTACCCGGAATACGCCGAGCAATATCGCTCGCCGGTATAACTCCAGTCAATCAAACACGCGGATGGGGTCTTTGCCCCATCCGCGTCTTTTCATGTCCCGCTCTGGTCCAGATCGTCCAGCAGCTCATAGACCCGGTCCCGGGTCAGCTCCGCCGCCGCCATGTCCTCCGCCGCGGCCTGGGTGTAGCCCTCGTGGGGCCCCGCGCCGGCCTGAGCCGCCTGCTCCTCCCTCCAGGCGTTCCACTCCGCCTGCTCCGCCGCCAGGGGCTCCAGCTCCGCCGGGTCCAGCCGCTGCTCCAGGCAGTCCCACAGCTCGTTGAGCTGGCCGTCCCACAGCGCAAGCATCTCCCCGGCCTTTTCCTCACACACCTCCTGGGTGAGCTCCCCGCTGGTGAGCTCCATCTCCAGCTCGGCGGCGTAGGGCTCCACCCACCCCTCCAGGCTCTCCCGGATGCTCTCCAGCCGGTCGTAGCCGGAGAAGCCCTGCTGGTGCACCGCATTGTTCAGGGCGTAGAAGGGCAGCTCGTCCCTGGTGTTTTCGCTGTACCCCACCCAGCTCCGGAACTCCTGCGGCAGCTGGCCCAGAGGCGCGCCGGGCAGGTAGATCAGGAGCTCCTCCGCGTCCTCCAGGCCGTAGGGGTCGGTGTAGCAGTACTGGGTGCCGTCAATGACCTCCTCGGTGCCCGCCTCCTTCTCGTATTCGATGCGGTCAATGCGCACCGAGTAGGTGTAGTCGTTCACCTGCACCGGCTGGGTGAGCTGACCGGCGAAGTCACAGCGCTGCTGGATTCTGTGGATGCCGTTTTCGCCGCTCCCCATGTCGCTGTCGCTGTATGTACCGGAGAAGCCCCCGCTCCCGTCGATGTGCAGAACGGTGCGCCACCCTCCCGCGCCGCTGGCAAAGTAAAACTCCAGATCCTTGAGCTGGGAAAAGAGGGGGTCTGCCGCGGCCTGGGCGGCGGATGGGTCCTGGGACGGCTCCGGCGTCTGGGTGGGGGCGGGGGGCCGGGGGGAGACGGAGGGGGCCGGCGCGGCGGCCGTCCCGCCGCAGGCGGAGAGGGAGAGGCCCAGGGCGGCCGCCAGGGCAAGGGCTGTCAATTTCTTTCTGTTCACGAGCTGCACCTCCAAGGAGGCCGCATCTGCCGCGGCTCTTTTAAAGAGAGGATAGCATTTCGATTGACATCATTCTTCTATTCTCGTTGACAATCCGGTTACAGTCCGGTTACGGCCGCCCGGCCTCCGGCTCCACCCCCAGGGCGCGCAGCTCCGCCGCGGACACCTCCGGGAAGGGGCGCACCGGGGCCGGGCTGGGCGCGTGGGGCGCGAGCAGCTTCTCCATCCAGGCCATGTGATACCACCGGCCGAATTTGTACCCGCATCGGTCAAACTCCCCCACCATGCGGTAGCCCATGCGGGTGTGGAAGGCCACGCTGCCGTCGGTGAGGCAGGGGTCCCCCTCCTCCGCCGGCCGGCCGATGCAGGCCTCCAGATTGGTGACGTTCTGGGCCCTGGCGATCCCCTCAATGGCCCCATAGAGGGCGCGGCCCAGCCCCTGTCCCCTGCGGTCCATCCGCAGGTAGATGGAGGTCTCCGCCGCCCACTGGTAGGCGGCCCGGCCCACAAAGGGGCCCAGGTAGGCGTAGCCCAGCAGCTCTCCGCCCCCCTCCGCCGCCAGGTAGGGGTACTTCTGCAGGGTGCGGGCGATCCGCCCCCGGAACTCCTCCAGGGTTGGCACGTCGTACTCAAAGGTGATGGCGGTGCGCTCCACATAGGGGGTATAGATGTCCAGCAGCTGCGCCGCGTCCTCCGGCGCGGCCGCACGGATGCGGATGTTCTCGTCTCTCATGGCGGTTTTCCTCCCAGTTTGCTTTTTCCCATACGCGCCAGAGGCGCGCCCTCTGCCGGCGGGCGCGCCTCTGCTATCCCTCCAGGGTGAACAGCTCCTCCACCGGAACCTCCAGCAGGCGGGCCAGCTTCATCCCCAGGGCCAGGGTGGGGTCGTACTTGTCGTTTTCGATGGCGTTGATGGTCTGCCGGGTCACCCCCAGCAGCTTGGCCACGTCCTCCTGCCGCAGGCCCCTGGCCTTGCGCAGCTCTTTGACCCGGTTCTTCATACGCCCAGCGCCAGTAGCACGCCGAAGAGCACCAGGGCGGCGGTGAGGATGATCCAGATCACCACCTCCCGCTTCACCCGGTCATCCCCCACCCGGGCCCGGCCGAGCCACTGGGCCAGGCAGAAGATCACCACCTGGGTTCCCAACAGGAAGGCGGGCAGGTTGGTGTCCCCGCCCTGGATCAGCTCCCACACCTCCCAGATAAACAGGGCCAGCACCAGGAACACCCAAGCCGCCCGGCAGGCGCGCAGGGTGATCTGCTGCTCCATCTCGTCCATCTTTTGGAATCCGAAGTTTTTCATGGCGTGCACCTCCTAAATGTCAAAGGCTTTTTACATTTAGGAGGATACACCCATACGCCCAAAATGTCAAGAACTTTTGACTTTTTATTTGTCCACGCAGGGGATCTCCGTCTTGTCCACCTCGTCCAGGTTGTTTAAGTAGTGCCTGGTCTCTTTCGCGATCACGCCGGAGAGCAGCAGCACGGCGATCAGGTTGGGGATGGCCATGAGGGCGTTGAGGATGTCGGCGATGGTCCACACCAGATCCAGGGCCAGCACCGGGCCCACCACCACAACCGCCACGAAGATCAGCTTGTAGGGCAGCAGGGACTTCTTCCCCCACAGGTACTGGGCGCACCGCTCGCCGTAGTAGGACCAGCCCAGGATGGTGGACCAGGCGAAGGTGATGATGCCCACCACCAGGATGATGGGGCCCAGCACGGGGATCTGGGAGAAGGCCAGGGTGGTGAGCTGGCCGCCGTCGGTAACGCTGTCCATGTTGATGCTGGGGTTCTTCATGATGGTGGTCACCAGCACCAGGCCGGTCATGAGGCACACCACCACGGTGTCCCAGAAGGTGCCGGTGGAGGACACCAGGGCCTGCCGCACCGGGTTGCGGGTCTGGGCGGCGGAGGCCACCAGGGGGGCGGAGCCCATGCCCGACTCGTTGGAGAACAGGCCCCGGGCAACGCCGAAGCGCAGGGCGACCAGCAGGCCCTGACCCACCAGGCCGCCGGCCACCGCGCCGGGGGTGAAGGCCAGGCGGAGGATGGCCCCAATGGCGGGCACCAGCGTGTCGATGTTGATGCCCAGGATGATGAGACAGCCCAGCACGTAGAAGATGGCCATGAAGGGCACCAGCTTCTCGCACACGCTGGCGATGGACTGGATGCCGCCGATGATGACGATGGCGGTGAGGATGCCGCCCACAATCCCAATGGCGATGGGCGGGATGTGGAAGGGGACGTTGTTCTCAATGACCTCGGCGATGGCGTTGATCTGGGTGCCGCAGCCGATGCCGAAGGAGGCCAGGGTGGCCAGGGCCGCGAAGGCCACCCCCAGCCACTTCATATGCAGCCCCCGCTCCAGGGCGTACATGGCGCCGCCCTGCATTTTGCCGTCCCTGGTGCGCACCCGGTACTTGACGGCGATGAGGGACTCGGCGTACTTGGTGGCGATGCCGAACACGCCGGCGATCCAGCACCAGAACACCGCGCCGGGGCCGCCCAGGAAGATGGCGGTGCCCACACCGATGATGTTGCCCGTGCCGATGGTGGAGGCCAGGGCGGTGGTCAGGGCCTGGAACTGGCTCACGTCGCCGGGGGAATCCGGGTCCTTGGTGACGGACAGGCGGATGCCGGTGAACAGCTTGCGCTGAATGAAGCCGGTGCGGGCCGTCATGAACAGGTGGGTGCCCAGCAGCAGGACGATCATGGGAATGCCCCAGATAAAGTCGTCCAGCCAGTTGATGAAAGTCACAATTGCGTCCATGCTCTCTCCCCTTCTCTGAAGATTCTCTATCCAAACAGCCGCAGCAGCCCCGGGCCGCCGGCGGTTTGTAACCAGTTTGTTCTTGACTTTCTCCCCTCCCCATCCTATCATGAAGGCAGAAAGGGCCGTACCGGCCGGAAAGGAGTCCGTCATGAATATCTCGTTCCCCGCTGAATGTCTGAAGGGCAGGCTCAATGCGGAGCTGCCGCCTCCAAACGACATGACCCGCGATGAGCGCTCCTGCCGCAAGCAGGCCCGGGAGGCCGAGTGGAAATTCCGGGTCTCCAAGGGCTATGTAAAGGACACCTTCTGGAGCCACCTGTGGTTCCGCATGACCCACAGATATTGAGCCATGACCCACGCCGCGGGCCTCTGCCCGCGGCGTTTTGCTGTGCTTTTGCACGGCAGGGCTTTGGGAGGCGCCGCTGCGTCTGCCTCTGCCCGCGGCGTGCCAATGGCGCATGAAGCTCTATGCCCGGACGGTCTGCACCGTCAGGCTCCAGTTGCCCAGCTCATCCAGAATGGGGATCAGCCGCCGGCAGGGCTCGGTGATCTCGTACTCCACCCGCACCGGCACCTCCAGATACTCCCGCCGCTTGACCAGCCCGTCCCCCTCCAGCTCCCGCAGGGCATTGGCCAGCACCGTGTTGGACACCCCGTCCAGGGTCTTTTTCAGCTGATTGTAGCGGGTGGGGCCGTTGTTGTAGAGGGAACAGAGTATCTGCATCTTCCATTTGCCGCCGATGAGGCCCATGGCCCGGTTCAGGGGGCAGGTATCCATACAGGGGCAGTTGTCGTGTTCCATGGCCATCAGGTCAGTTCCTCCTTACCTGGTATGAAATTTCTGCGTCCTTGTCAATTTCCGGTGCAGGTGATATTATAATACCAGGTTCAGAAAGAGAAGGAAAGACTTTTTTAGGAGGAATCATGTTATGCCGCCATATCTCCAGGGCCTGGGCATCGGTCTGGCCTACGTCGCACCCATCGGGATGCAGAACCTGTTCGTCATCAACTCCGCCCTGACCCAGCCCCGGCGGAAGGCCCTGCTCACCGCACTGATCGTCATCTTCTTCGACATCAGCCTGGCCCTGGCCTGCTTCTTCGGCATCGGCGCGCTGATGAGCCGGTTTGCCTGGCTCCAGATGGTCATTCTGCTGGTGGGCGGCGGCATCGTCATCTGGATCGGCATCGGCCTGCTGCGGGATCACCCAACCATGGACAACAGCGTGGATGTAAACATCCCCCTGCCCAAGATCGCCGCCAAGGCCTTCGTGGTCACCTGGTGCAACCCCCAGGCCCTCATCGACGGCACCATGCTCTTCGGCGGCTTCCACGCGGGAAACCCCGGCGCGGTGAGCACCCAGCTGATCCTGGGCTCCTCCTCCGCCTCCTTCCTGTGGTTCTTCGGCATCACGGTGCTGATCTCCTGCTTCTCCGCCAAGTTCAACGACAAGATCCTCCGGGTCATCAACATCGTCTGCGGCGTCATCATCATCTTCTACGGTGCCAAGCTGCTGTTCCAGTTCTTCCAGATGATCCTGTAAGCTCCGCTTTGGTTGGGGAGCTGTATGCGAGAGGCGGCCTCCGGCTTCGGAGGCCGCCTCGAGACTGTCGATAAACCCTCCAGCCAAAGGATTCGGAGGGAAGGATAGTGTGAAAGGGAACCGTCAGGGTTCCCTTTCACGTTGGATCAAACAACTTTTTGAAACTTTTTTGAAGTTTCAAAAAGTTCATCAGCGTGTCGAAAAAGTCTTTTTCGACACGCTGAATAGCCGCCCGGTGCGGCTATTTTTTTGTTGTTCAGAAGCACGACAGCGCGGAGGCGCGCCGTTTTCCGGTGCCCGCTCCGCCGCAGGTTTATTCACAGAAAATTGATTTCCCTTCTACTTGCCAACCGACTGGGAATACAGTATAATAAACTGGTTAAAGAATCTTTGAGCGGTCTGTGTTGGAACAATGACGCCGGCGGTGCCGGGAGCGGGAGACGGTGGACATGGAAGGCATTATCTATTTGCTCCAGCAGTTCTGGAGTATGGTAACCCCGTTTGGAATTTCCGACGTGATCGACATTGCGATCATGTCCTTCATCATCTACAAGTTCATCATGTTCATGCGCCGCACCAACTCCGGTGCGGTGGCAAAGGGGATCCTGCTCTTTTTGGCCGCCCTGCTGGTCTCCACCTATTTTCAGCTCAACACCATCAGCTATCTGCTGCTTCAGGTGGTGGACTGGGGCGTGATCGCCCTGGTGGTTCTGTTCCAGCCGGAAATCCGCCGTTTTCTGGAGAAAATGGGCCGAACCACGCTGGGAAACGTATTCAACAACCAGGAGGAGCGCAACGAGCTGGACAGCGCCATCACCCAGACGGTGGAGGCCTATACCTCCCTGTCCAAGAGCAAGACCGGCGCGCTGATGGTCTTTGAGCGCAAAAACATGCTGGACGACGCCATCAAGACGGGCACCGCCCTGGACTGCACGGTGAACGCCGAGCTGCTGAAAAATATCTTCTGGAACAAGGCCCCCCTCCACGACGGCGCGGTGATCGTCCGCGGCGGGCGGATCGTGGGCGCGGGTTGCATGCTCCCCATGTCGGGCAATGTGAACCTGTCCCGGGAGCTGGGCATGCGCCACCGCGCGGGCATCGGCGCCAGCGAGCAGACCGACGCGGTGGTGGCCATCGTCTCGGAGGAGACCGGCTCCATCTCCGTGGCGGTGGGCGGCATGCTCAAGCGCCACCTGGCGCCGGAGACGCTGGAGCGGCTGCTGCGCAATGAGTTGATGCCGGAGCCGGTGCAGGACGATTCGGCGGCCAAGTTCAAGCTGGGCAGCCTGCTCCGTTTTGTAAAGGGGGATAAGCAGGATGGGAAAGAAGATTCTTAACAGCAAATGGATTTATGTCATTCTCTCCGTCCTGCTGGCCTTTGTCCTGTGGCTCTATGTGGGCAGGGAGGCCAACCCGGAAGTGACCAACACTCTGAGCCATGTCCAGGTGGTGTACAGCGGCCTGGAGAGCCTGGAGGAGCGGGGGCTGATGATCTCCGAGGGGGCGGAGCAGACTGTGTCCCTGCGCATCCGGGCCACCCGGGACGTGTGGCGCCGTCTGAACCAGGGGGACACCACCGTCACCATTGACGTCTCCGGCATCGCTGAGCCGGGAGAACAGAGCGTGTCCATCACCACCCGGAACATCAGCTTCCCCCGTTCCATCACGGTGCTGGATTCCATCGACGTACAGTATACCAGCCCGGGAACCGTGGACTTTACCGTGTCCCGCTGGGCCTCCAAGGATGTGCCGGTACAGGGCGTGTTCAACGGCAGCGTGGCCGAGGGCTACCAGCGGGAGGAGTTCTCCTTTGCGCCGGAGACGGTCACCGTCAGCGGCCAGGAGGAGCTGGTAAACCAGGTGGATCACGCCCTGGTGACGGTGTCCCAGGAGGAGATGAGCACCACCTATATGGAGAATTGCAGCTATACCCTGGTGGACGCCAACGGGGAGCCCGTTGCCAATGCCGAGCAGCTTGACAGCTCCCCCGAGACGGTGCTGGCCACCCTGCCCATTGTGCAGCTGAAAGAGGTACAGCTGACGGTGGACATCATCCCAGGCGGCGGAGCCACGGAGGACGACGTCACGGTGGAGATTGACCCGCTGACCATTACCGTCTCGGGTGAGGCGGCGGATCTGGCCGAGCTGGACAGCATCAGCCTGGGTGAGATCGACCTGTCCACGGTGTTCGGCACCCAGACCGAGAAGATGCCCATCAATCTGGATGCATCCCTCACCAATGTCAGCGGCCCGGCGGAGGCCACCGTGACGGTGCGGGTGGAGGGCCTGTCCACCAAGACCCTGGAGGTGGACAACATCGAGATCATCAACAAGCCGGCGGGCTACGAGGCAGATCTGGTGACCCAGTCCTGCACCGTGCTGGTTCGCGGCCCCCAGGAGGCCCTGGATGCCGTGACCGCCTCCCAGATCCGCATCGTGGCAGATTTGTCCGATCTGGATCCCTCCACCGGCACCCGGACGGTGCCCGTCCGGGTCTACCTGGACGGCAGCAGCGAGGTGGGGGTCGTGGGTACCTACAATGTTTCCATCTCCATTACCAGATCTTAGAGAAAAGGTGATCCTGACATGGTTCAAACCGCAAAAGTGACCCGCATTCTGCCCGGCGGGCGGGCAGAGGTATCTGTCAAGCGGCAGTCGGCCTGCGGCCACGACTGCTCCAAGTGCGGCGGCGGCTGCAGCGAGCTGATGGTGAGCTCCACGGTTTCCGTGGTCGCGGCCAACGGCATCGGCGCCCAGCCCGGCGATATGGTGACAGTGGAGTCCTCCACCAAGGGCGTGCTGGGGGCGGCAGTCATGGTGTACGTGGTACCCTTCCTGCTGTTCTTCATTGGCTATTTCACGGCGGCGGCCCTGGGGATGTCCGGCGGCGGCAGCGCCGGTGTGGGCGGCATAGGCTTTGCCCTGGGGCTGGTGCTGGCCGTGCTGTGGGATCGCCGTGTGCGGAAGCAGCAGTCCATCTCCTTCCGCATCACCGCCATTGCCGCCGGGGACTGATGTTCGGCTACGTGCGCCCCAACCGGGACGAATTGAAGGTGCGCCAGCTCCGGGACTACGAGGCCCTTTACTGCGGCCTGTGCAGCAGCCTGGGGAGGCGGCACGGATTTTTTGCCCGGTTCTTTCTCAACTACGACTTTACCTTTCTGGCCATGCTGCTGGACGGGGGGAGACCGGAGACGGAGCGGCGGCGCTGCCCGGCCCGGCTGTGGTGCCGGAAAAAGACCTGTGCCATTGCCGGCGGCGTGGATGCGGCGGCGGACGCCGGGACGATTCTGAGCTATTGGAAGCTGCGGGACACCGTGGCCGACGGGACGTTCTGGGCACGCACCGCCGCCCGACTGCTGTCCGTCCTGCTCCGGCGGGGCTACCGCCGGGCCGCCGGCCACCGGCCGGAGTTCGACCGGACGGTGCGGGGCTGCCTGGAGGAGCTTCAGGCCCTGGAGCGGGAGAACTGCCCCTCCCTGGATCGGACGGCGGACACCTTCGCCCGGCTGCTGGCCGGGGCCGCCCCCGCCTCGGGGGATGCCGCCCGGGATCGGGCGCTGGGGCAGCTGCTCTACCACGTGGGGCGGTGGATCTACCTGGTGGACGCCTGGGACGACCTGGCGGATGACCGGCGTACC
>CALWXU010000033.1 GCA_944385585.1 uncultured Flavonifractor sp. | reverse complement strand
CGCCCTCAACCCCAAGACCACCCGCTCCACCCAGGGGGTCAACGTGATGACCCTCAAGCCCAGGTACCAGGTGGCCGGCGCCCGGCCCCTGGCCGACACCCCCATCGTCAACGCCGCCCGCTACCGGGCCCGCTCCCTGCCCATCGCGGGGATGCTGCTCAGGGACGAGGACCGGGAGGAAAAACAGCTGACCCTGCTGGATGAGTAAGGGAGAGTTTCTATGAAGCAAGTGTGCAGGCGCTACCTGCTGCCCTATCTGTGGATCACCCTGGCCTCGGCGGTGTACGCCTTTGGCTTCAACTGGTGCTATGAGCCCAACCAGATCGGCTTCGGCGGCATCACCGGCCTGGGGCAGATCATCAACCACTTCCTCCCCTGGATTCCCATCGGCACGGTGGTGATCATCCTCAACGTGCCCCTGTTCCTCCTGGGGTGGAAGCTGCTGGGGGGCCACCTGCTGGTGTCCTCCCTCTACTCCATGTTCATCTCGTCGGTGTTCATCGACCTGCTCCACCTGGTCTACACCTTTGAGCCCATGGAGCCCTTCCTGGCCTGCGTGTTCGGCGGGGTGCTCATGGGGGCCTCCCTGGGGGTGGTGTTCCTCCAGGGGGCCACCACCGGCGGCACCGACCTGATCGCCCGGCTGCTCAAGCTGAAATTTGATTGGCTGCCCATGGGCAAGCTGCTGCTGGCGGTGGATCTGCTGGTGATCCTGGCGGTGGCCGCCGCCTTTCGCAGCATCTACAGCGCCCTCTACGGCGTCATCGCCCTCTACCTGTCCTCCTTCGTCATGGACCAGGTGCTCTACGGCATGGACAATGCCAAGGTGGCCTATATCATCAGCGATGAGTATGAGAGGATCGCCCACACCATCATCCACGACATCGACCGGGGCGTGACCATCCTCCACGGCCAGGGGGGCTGGTCCGGCCAGGAGAAGAAGGTGCTTCTGGTGGCCTTCAAGCAGAAGCAGATCGTCTTTCTCAAGCGGGCCGTCAAGGAGATCGACCCCGCCGCCTTCCTCATTGTCTGCGAAGCCCATGAGGTGCTGGGGGACGGGTTCCGGGAATATAAGCAGAACGACCTCTGAGGCGCCCGGAGGGGGCCGTGTGCTGCGCAGGCACGCAGGCCGGATTTGCCCCGCAGGGGCGGGAGCAGGCCCCTGCGGGGGCGGCCCGCTCCGTACATCCTCTCTTTTTGAGTTCCGTCTGACCGCCTGCGGGCCGGCCCTGCGCCCGCCGGCCCTGCGACCCGCCGTCCCCACCACACGCTGTGTGATTGGAATTGATCATTAGAAAGGAGATCTACACATGCCCAACTACGAGAGACTGCGCGAGAACCTGGAGGCCCATGGCTTCGACGTGACATATTTTGACACGGCGGTGGAGGCCCTGGACTACTTAGACCAAAAGCTGGACGGCAAAACCGTGGGCCACGGCGGCTCGGTCACCCTGCGGGACATGGGGCTCCTGGACCGCCTGTCCGCCCACGCCGATGTGCGCAGCCACTGGCGCGGAGACAGCTTTGCCGACGCGGCGGCGGCCCCCATCTACCTGACCTCCGTCAACGGCCTGGCGGAGACCGGGGAGCTGGTCAACATCGACGGCACGGGCAACCGGGTGGCCTCCACCATCTTCGGCCACGAGGAGGTCTATTTCGTGGTGGGTGTGAACAAGATCGCCCCGGACTACGACGCCGCCCTGTGGCGGGCCCGCAACATCGCCTCCCCCAAGAACGCCCAGCGGCTGGGGAGGCGGACCCCCTGCGCCGCCAGGGGGGACAAGTGCTATGACTGCAAGAGCCCGGAGCGCATCTGCCGGGCGCTGACGGTGCTGTGGGAAAAGCCCACCGGCATCGGCCGGGCCGAGGTGGTGCTGGTGAACGAGCCCCTGGGCTACTGAAAGAAAACGGGAGGAGGCGCGGCATGAGACGAGCTTTCCTGGCGCTGGCCCTGTGCTGCGCCCTGCCGCTGACGGGCTGCTCGGCCCTGCTGGACCGGCCCTACACCGCAGTGGAGCCGTACACCGAGCAGCCCGCCGTGGGGGAGGGGTCCTCCACCATCCAGGCCGGCACCTACTCCGAGCTGGTCAACGCGGTGCTGTTCTTCGTCTCCCAGGGGACGGAGGAGGGGGAGCTCCAGCTGGTGGACTACAGCGGGGACGTGGAGGAGGACCTGAACCGGGCCTGCCTGGAGGTGGCCAAGGACGACCCACTGGGGGCCTACGCCGTGGACTTCATCAAGAACGAGTATACCCGGGTGCTGACCACCTACGAGGCCACCATCACCATCTCCTACCGCCGCACCCGGGAGCAGATCAGCAGCCTGGTCAACGTCACCGGCACCAGCGCCATCCGCGACGAGGTGGGGCAGGCCCTGGCCGACTACCAGAGCGAGCTGGTGCTGCGGGTGGGCTACTTCACCGCCGACGGCGAGGCCATCGCCGCGCTGGTGCGGCAGGCCTACTATGACGAGCCGGCATCCGCCATGGGCATGCCGGAGTTCAGCGTCGCCCTCTATCCCGACACGGGCAGCCAGCGCATCGTGGAGATCCTCTTCACCTACCCGGAGGACGCCGCCGTCCTCCGGCAGAAGCGGGGGGCGCTCCAGGACGAGATGGAATCCCTGCTCCTCACCCTGCGCCCCCAGCAGCAGTCCCCGTCGGCCCGCCGGGCCATGCTCTTCGAGACGGCGGGGGAGCGCCTGCGCTACGACCCCGAGGGCGGCCCCTCCGCGTGGGACGCCCTGCTGGGGGAAGGCGCCGACGCCGAGGGCATGGCCCTGGCCTTCCAGCTGCTCAGTGAGGAGCTGTCGGTGGGCTCCAGCCTGGTGGAGGGGACCCTGAACGGGGCGCCCCACTTCTGGAACCAGCTCGCCGAGGACGGCGGCGCCCACTATGTGGACCTCACCCGCAGCGCCGACGGCACCACCTACTCCGCCGAGGACCTGACCCAGCTGGGGTATGTGTGGGCGGATATGCCGTCTGCCGGCGAAAATGTGGAATAAGCCGGGCAAAAAGTGGGATCAATGAGATTGACAAACCGGGATGGGCGTGCTATAATACCGGCAGTTGAAAAGGGAGTAGTTTGAAAGTCATGCCGTCAACACCACGGCCCGGTTCTCCGGCCTGGCGGCATGCGCCCGGCGCGGTAACAAGACTTTTCGACAACTGCTGTGCATACGGCAGTTGGCGGAAGGTCTTTTTTTGCACCCTCCGCCCACAGACGACCGGAAAGGAAGGAAGCCCTATGAGCGAGCAACCCTATTATCGGCAGACGGCCCAGCAGGCCCTGGAGAGCCAGAGCGCCTCAGCCCACGGCCTGTCGGAGGCGGAGGTCCGGAGGCGTGCGGAGCAGTACGGCCCCAACAAGCTGTCCGAGGGCAAGAAGAAGAGCACCCTCCAGGTGTTCCTGGAGCAGTTCAAGGACCTGCTGGTGATCATCCTGATCATCGCCGCCCTGATCTCCGCCGTGTCGGAGAATGTGGAGAGCACCATCGTCATCTTCGCCGTGCTCATTCTCAACGCCATCCTGGGCACCGTCCAGTATGTGAAGGCGGAGAAGTCCCTGGAGAGTTTGAAGGCCATGTCCTCCCCCACCGCCAAGGTGCTGCGGGGCGGCGCCCGGGTGGAGATCCCCTCCGCCGACGTGGTGCCCGGCGACATCGTGCTGCTGGAGGCCGGCGACATGGTGGTGGCCGACGGCCGCATTCTGGAGAACTTCTCTTTGAAGGTCAATGAGTCCTCCCTCACCGGCGAGAGCGAGGGCGTGGACAAGACCGCCGACGCCATCGACGCCGACCAGGTGGCCCTGGGCGACCAGAAGAACATGGTGTTCTCCGGCTCCCTGGTGACCTACGGCCGGGCCACCGTGCTGGTCACCGGCACCGGCATGAACACCGAGCTGGGCAAGATCGCCGCCCTGATGAACCAGACCCAGCAGCGCAAGACCCCCCTGCAGGAGAGCCTGGACAACTTCTCCGCCAAGCTGGCCATGGTCATTCTGGTCATCTGCGCGGCGGTGTTCGCCCTGTCCATCTTCCGCACCGGCATGGGGGTGCTGGACTCCCTCATGTTCGCCGTGGCCCTGGCCGTGGCCGCCATCCCCGAGGCCCTCAGCTCCATTGTCACCATCGTGCTGGCCATGGGCACCCAGAAGATGGCCCGGCAGAACGCCATCATCAAGGACCTCAAGGCCGTGGAGAGCCTGGGCAGCGTGTCCGTCATCTGCTCCGACAAGACGGGCACCCTGACCCAGAACAAGATGACCCCCCAGAAGGTGTACGCCGACGGCTCCCTGCTGGAGGGGGACGACCTGGACCTGGTCAACGACGTGCAGCGGCTGCTGCTCAAGGCCGCCCTGCTGGCCAGCGACGCCACCAACAACCAGGAGACCGGCGCCTCCATCGGCGACCCCACCGAGGTGGCCCTGGTTATGCTGGGGGAGCGCTTCGGCGTGGACGAGGAGACCTACCGGGCGCAGCACCCCCGCCTGGGCGAGCTGGCCTTTGATTCCGACCGCAAGCTGATGAGCACCCTCCACGACATCGACGGCACCCCCACCCTGTTCACCAAGGGCGCCATCGACGTGCTGCTGGACCGCTCCAAGTGGCTCCTCACCCGGGAGGGCAAGGTGGAGATGACCCCCGAGCGGAAGGAGACCATCGCCCGGGTGAACATGGAGCTGTCCATGGAGGGCCTGCGTGTGCTGGCCTTCGCCTATAAGGAGCTGGACTCTGTCCGGCCTCTGACCCTGGACGACGAGAACGAGTTCACCTTCATCGGCCTCATTTCCATGATCGACCCGCCCCGGCCCGAGGCCATCCAGGCCGTGGCCGACGCCAAGCAGGGCGGCATCCGCACCGTCATGATCACCGGCGACCACAAGGTCACCGCCACCGCCATCGCCAAGCAGCTGGGCATCTTCCTGGAGGGAGACGAGGCCGTCTCCGGCGTGGAGCTGGACCAGATGACCGACGCCGACCTGGACCAGCGGCTGGAGCACATCTCGGTCTACGCCCGGGTGTCGCCGGAGCACAAGATCCGCATCGTCAACGCCTGGCAGCGCAAGGGTAAGATCGTGTCCATGACCGGCGACGGCGTCAACGACGCCCCCGCCCTGAAGAAGGCCGACATCGGCGTGGCCATGGGCATCACCGGCACCGAGGTGTCCAAGGACGCGGCCTCCATGATCCTGGCCGACGACAACTTCGCCACCATCGTCAAGGCGGTGGTCAACGGCCGCAGCGTGTACACCAACATCAAGAACGCCATCCAGTTCCTCCTCTCGGGCAACACCGCCGGCATCTTCTGCGTGCTCTACGCCTCCCTGCTGGCCCTGCCCGTGCCCTTCCAGCCGGTGCACCTGCTGTTCATCAACCTGCTCACCGACTCCCTGCCCGCCATCGCCATCGGCATGGAGCCCGCCCGGAAGGGCCTGCTCAAGCAGAAGCCCCGGGACCCCAAGGAGCCCATCCTCAACCGGCCCCTGCTGCTGCGCATCGGCGGCCAGGGCCTGCTCATCGCCATCGTCACCATGATCGCCTTCTACCTGGGCTATCAGGGCGGCGACGCCGCCATGGCCTCCACCATGGCCTTTGCCACCCTCACCCTGGCCAGGCTGTTCCACGGCTTCAACTGCCGGGGGAGCGAGTCCATCTTCCGGCTGAAGTTCTCCACCAACCGGTACTCCGTCATGGCCTTCTTCGCCGGCGTGGTGCTGCTGCTGGCGGTGCTGTTCATCCCCGGCCTGAAGGGACTGTTCCTGGTGGCTCCCGCCTTCGGTGCGGCCAACCTGGGCGAGATCGTCCTGCTGGCCCTGGCCCCCACCGTGGTGATCCAGATTGTCAAGCTCATCTGCGACGCCAGGCAGAAATAAGAACGGACAGGACCGAGGATGGGCGCCAGCCCGGGCGCCCATCCTCCAGACATATGGAAAACCCTCCGCGGGGAGGGCGCCCGCTCCGCCCGGTACATGCCCTGTGGAAAACAGGGCGAACAATCAGAATGGATGAGCGGAGGAAATCGGGACATGAATTTTTTCACGCGGAAACAGCAGGCGGAGCCCCCCAAGGAGCGGAACGAAATCGGAAACAGGGCGCTGAAGGAGAACCTTGCCGAGGCGGCGCTGGGCGCGCTGCGGGAAAAGGACGATTACGGAAATCTGGCGTATACAAAGGTGGAATTTGGATATCTGTTCCAGGTGGAGGGGCGCGGGACCGAGGCGCTGTTCAAGGTCACCACGGACAAGACGACGGTATACTTTGCCGTCCAGGGGGCCAGGCTGATGCGGCTCAACTTCTCGGAGGAGCTGTTCCAGACCACGGTCGACAGCTTCCTGGAGCTGCACGGCTGAATCCCGGCCCTGTCCCGGTATGCCGGAGCGTCTAAAGACAAAAGCAAAGGGACGCCCCTTCTGATGGTTCCCATAGGTACATTTTCTGAACCGGGTGAATTGTCAGGCACAGAGGCGGACGGCGGAAACCGTCCGCCTCTGTGTTTTCATGCCAGCAATCGGATGATTGCTTCTTTCTCTGTGATTTCTTTGGCTATGCGCGGTGCATGGTCGCCCTCCCGCATGGGCGCGTCCAGCGCGCCGATGTCCCGGTACACGATCCGAACGCTCTGGCCAGCGGAGCGGGAGTGTTTCTTCGACCGCTCCCCGATCTCAATGCGCTGGATGAACAGCCGCAGCAATTGGGGTGTCAGCTCGTCGATGGCGGTGTACTGCTTGGCCTTCTCGATGAAGGCGTCCACATTGGCGACAGAGGCTTTCAGTTGCTCCAACTGCTCCTCCTTCGCGGGGATAGCCGACTCCAGCTCTTTCTGCTCCTCGTTGTAGTCGGCGGAGAGCATCCGGAACTGCTCGTTGGTCACACGTCCCAGCACATTGTCCTCGTAGAGCCGCTTGAACAGAGCGCTCAGTTCTCCATCCCTGCGGCGCATGGCGTCCAGCTCCTTCTGCACACGGTTGATCTCCCGCCGCAGTTCCAGTGTGTTCTTCTGGTTGATGTACTCAGCAAACTGCCGTTCCTTCATCCGGGCGAAGTGGGTCACCCTGCGCAGGTCATCCAGCACGATCTGTTTCAGGTCGGCCTCCCGGATCTGATGGGGCGTGCAGGCGTCCTTGCCCCGCTTGCCGTAGGTGGAGCACCGGAAGTAGTACTGATCCTCCCGCATCTTCTCCGTCCGGCAGAGAACCAGGTACTGTCCGCAGTCGGAGCAGTAGACCAAGCCAGAGAATAGATTCGGCTCCTCCATGTGCTTGGGCGGGCGGCGTTTGTGCCGGCGCACCTCCTGAACGATCTCCCATAGCTCCTGCGATACCAGCGGCGCATGGGTGTTCTTCACCAGGATCTGCTCGCTCTCCGGCCTTTTGATCTGCTTTTTGTTCTTGTAGGAGAGCGTTGTGTGCTTCATGCTGAGCGTGTGGCCGAGGTAGACGATGTTCTCCAGAATATTTGCCACCGTCTTGCCGCACCAGCTATATGGGCGGGTCGTGTCCAGGTGGTTGCAGGCCGCTCCTGTGGCCTGGTAGTACTGGTTGGTCGGGTTCAGGATCTGCTCTCTGGTCAGGATTCTGGCGATCTGGTTGGGCCCTTTCCCAGCGGCGCACAGCTCGAAGATCCGGCATACCACAGGGGCGGTCGCCTCGTCCGGTATGATCTCCTTGGAGTCCTTATCCTTCTTCTTGTACCCGTAGGGTGGTTTGGAGCCAGAACGCTCTCCGCGCTCCGCCTGCATCTTCTTGATGGCCCGCACCTTTTTGCTGGTGTCCTTGGCGTGGAGTTCGTTGGCCCAGTTGCGGATGGGGTTGAAGTCGTTGCTGCTCTCCACCAGGGAGTCCACACTGTCGTTGACCGCGATGAACCGGACGCCCTTCTCAGGAAAGTAGAGCTCCGTCAGCTGACCCACCTGCAGGTACTCCCGCCCCAGACGGCTGAGATCCTTGACGATCAGGGTCTCCACCTCGCCGTTCTCGATCATCTCCACGATCTTCTTCCAAGCGGGCCGCTCGAAGTTGGTCCCGGAGTATCCGTCGTCGGCCAGGAAGAGGGTGTTCTCGAATCCATTGTCCGCCGCGTACTTCTCCAGAAACAGCTTTTGGTTGTGGATGGAATTTGACTCCCCCTGCCGCTCGTCCTCCTGACTGAGCCGGCCATAGAGGATGTTATATTTTTGGCTTGCCATATTCTGTAACCTCCTTCTTTTGGGGCAAGCCGGTATGGGGTAAGGACAGTATACCCCACCGGCTCCCCCAAGTCTACTGAAACATCAGGCGCTGTGGCCCTGATCCGCAAACTCCGCGTCAATGAGGGAGAGCAGCTTGTCCGTAGGCGTCGCTATGGCTTGACTGGGAAACACAGAGGTCACATGAAACACCTTCCCCCGGATGAGCATCTCCCGCTGGCTCTCCAGGTGATCCTCCCGCCGCTGGTAATTGGTGTCCCGGAATGTGGTCAGGACTTCTCCGCCGCGCTGCTCCTGCAGTACGGCCATCTCCGGGTGGTAGCCGCCCAGAACGCCGGTGTCCCGATACTCCTCGTAATCTTTTTTCATATTCGCCTTTCTTCCCATATCAGGGAACGGTTGGCCTCAGCTCATGGTCTGATGCCAAGTCGGTTCTTCTTCATGGTCGTCCTCCTTGTGGCCGAGGGCGATCTTTTTCTTCCTCTCCTTGCGGAGGGTTTTCTTATCTGTGCGCTGGTGCGTGGTGGTGGCGTCCCTCACGGGATCAGCGTCTGGGCTGCGCTCCACAGCTTTTCCCAGCTGAACCAGACCGCCCACAGCACGCCCCCAGTCAGGAGCAGAGCCGTCAGCCCCAACAGCAGGCTGCTCCAGGGGATGTACGGCAGACACAGTTTGGGAAGCCTGATCCTGGGCAGAGAAAACCATCGCTCTCTCTTTTTCCCAGCCTGTTTCAGCTCCGCCCCCATTTGGGCCACATCCCGCGCCAGCGCCTCCAACTGGGCCTGGGTGGGGAGCCGCCCCACCTGCCGGCCCAACGTCCGAAGCAGGGCCTCCTGTGGGCCAACGCTGGCCTCCAGGCGTTCCAGCCGTGCCAGTAGCTCGTCCCATTCCTGTTGGGTCGGATGTGCTGGAGACATGGGGCCCGACTGCGGCGGCATAGTCTTGGGCTGGTTCAGACGTTTCAGTTCCTCTGTGGACAATCTCCGCCCGGATTCGGAATTCACGTTCCATGACCTCCTTGGTGTACTTTTCCTCGTGGAGCCGGTCGCCCCGACACTTCATCCCTTCCGGCGTGGTGTAGGTGATGTTCTTCCGGCTGTCCGTCCACCGCACCTGGTAGCCCTCGCTCTCCATCAAGGACATAAAATCATCTTTGGTGGTAGCGTACCGCATACACTGGTCGATGGTGTTCATCAGCCGGAACTTCCAGCTCTCGCCCTTGGCGGCGGAGCGGTACTCACGGCTGCCCATCCGTTTCTGCTTGACCTGCTTTTCAGGTGGAGGCAGGATATTCAGACCGTGGGCGGCACAGATCTCATCATTAGCCAGCCGGTGGGTCTGGAGATCGGCGGCACTCTGGTGGAGCTTCCTGCCGTCCTGAAAGCTGACGCTGTTGACGATCAGGTGGCTGTGCAGGTGGTCGGTATCGATGTGGGTGGCCACCAGCACCTCGAAACTGGGAAACTCCCGCTGGACCAGTTCCAGAGCAATGGCGTGGGCCTCCTGGGGCGTCAGGTCATCTGTTTCCGCGAAGGACTGGACGAAGTGGTAGTACTGCCGCCCGTCCGTTTTCCGATACCGCTCCTTGGTGAGCAGCATCTCGGAGAGGGCGGACTGGGCAGTACAGTTCCAGCCGGTCACCAGCCGCCGCCCCTCCCACAGCGTCTTTTCATCCTGCTGGCTGTACCGCAGCACTCCGCCTAACGCGCCCCGCCCTCCGCCCCGGTTCTTGACAGCGGTGAAGGTAGCCATATCGTCGACACCTCCTCCATATCATTCGCCTCCAGCCTGAGAGGCTGAAGGCTCATTCATTCCGGGGCGTCTCCTCTCCCCACACGACCCGCTTCGCTGGGCTCGTGCGGGGGCCCCATTGCTTGCCTCCCGCATCAGTTGCCGGAGCTGTTCGCTGATTTGGGCGTAGCCCTCTGCCAGTTGATCCCCATACACCACGGTGATCTTGCCCATGTTGGCCAGGGTGGTGAGCTGGTTCAGGTTGCGCCCCTGGGCCTTCAATTCGGACAGCACCTGATCCAGACCGTCCACCCGGACGATCCTCTTGCCCAGACCGCAGAGGCACAGGTAGTCGGTGACGGTCAGACTCAGTTCCTGGGCCTTGGCCCGGATGCGCTCTTTCGTCTGCGGCGTTACCCGCAGGGTGATGATCTCGCTTTTCTTTTCTCTCTGCATGGATACTCCTTCCTCATAGCTCCCCGTGAAAACCGGGGGTCGGGGCAGCGCCCCGGAACAGTGGCCGGCGTATAGCCGGACGCGATGCTTGCCCTCCCCAAAGGGAGGAATCCGCATCCCCGGCCCCAGTCGCATTTTCTTCCACAACTCAATTGGCAGGGTCGATGGTGACGGTGTTTCCGGCAGTGGGATCATCGACACCATCGGCCCTTTTCAGGCAGATGAGCCGCTCCCCGTTGCTCTTTCGGAAGCTCGTCATGATGCCGTTCCGCCTTAGCGCGTCAACGCTTTTGCGGAGCTTGTGGGAGAAGCTGTTGGGCGTCAGCCCCTCCGTACCGTCAGGGTCGATCTTTTCCAGAAGGACTTTGGCAGGGGCGCAGATCTCTGGCTGCTCCCGCAGTAAGGCAGAAAGAAGAAAAAGTATCCGCCCGCAGGACTGCTCCGCCTGTCCGCAGTCGTCCGAGAGCAGGTTCCAGATGTGGCTCTCGATGTCGAACTCCAGAGACAACTCCCGGTATGGAATGTCCCGGCCGGTGCAGTAGAGGGTGGCGGTGTTCTCTTTGCGCTTGCTCCTGCGGAGCACAAAATTGGAGTCCGTGGCCCCGCTCAGGCCAGTGGTGCCGGAGATCATGTTCATGGGGTCATCGTCGTTCAGCTTCCGCAGGTGGTGGATGAGCAGGACGGCGATGCGGTGCTGATCCGCCAATGCTTTCAGGACGCCGATGTCCCGGTAGTCGCTGGCGTAGAGATCGGCCCCATTACCTGCGGCCCGAATGCGCTGGAGGGTGTCGATGACCACCAGCCCGGTGGCCGGATGTTCCCGGAGGAACTGCTCCATCTGCTCCAGCAAACCGTTGTGGAGCTGCTGGGACATTACGGCGAAGTGCAGCGTGGGCGGTGCGTCCTCTGAGAGATCCAGCAGCCGGCTCTGGATGCGCTGGAAGCTGTCCTCCAGGCAGAGATAGAGGACTTCGCAGGGGTTTGTGGCGAAATTCCAAAGGGGTTGTCCCTGAGATACCCGGAGGCACAGCCACAGGGCCAGCCAGGACTTGCCGATCTTTGGCGCTCCCGCCAGCAGGTGGAGGCCCTGGGGCAGCAGATCCTCCACCACAAACGAGAGCGGTTCATAGGGGATTCCCAGCAGGGTATCCGCGTCAATGGTGTCTAACTTCTTCATAAAAATCTCCCTTCGAAAAAGAGTAAGGGCGGGGACCGCCGGCACGCGATCCTCGCCCTTCTACTTGTATTGTGGAGATTTTTTTGATACACTCAGAGAAACGGCAGACAAATTAAAATCGTTTGCGGACAAAAAAGAGGTGGCCATCTTGTTTACATCCATCGCTTTCTACATTGGGGAGAAGGTATTAGGATTGAACGACCGGGAGTATCCCTTGGGAGAATTGACCGGGGAGGTGTTGAACATCTCCCCGGAGGAGTACCAGGAGCTACACCGGACGACGGGCAGAGCGATGGAGAATATAGATCGCTACGAAAAGAATCGCCAGATGCAGAACTGGTTCAACGCAAACGAGGAGATGATCCGGCTTCACGAATCCCTGATCCAGCACAGAATTCTTCGCCTGATTCAAGAAAACCCGGAGGTACTCTATGAAGCGCGGACGCTCACAGAGCAATACACGTTGTTCCCGGAAGAAAATCTGGAACCGAAAGAGCGGGATCTGGAGATCCTGGAGCAGATCCTAAACTACGAAAATTATCTGGAGCACCCGGAGGAGTATGGCGGTTCAGACTATCTGGCATATCAGATCAACGGTGAGCGGTTTGAAGAGACGATTCCCCGTCCACCGGTCCCACCGGCTCCGCCGGAAAAGACCAGGGCGCTGTTAATCGTGCCTGGGCCGCTGGAGATGAAGTGGGAGTTTTACAAAAATTACTGCAAGACTTACGGGAAAGTCCTCATGGACATCGCCTCCGTCTGCCAGACGCTGCGGGCTTTCATCCGCAAAGGACTCTCCAAACTGGACAGGCTGACGCCGGACAACTATGTGGCGGCGCTGCACACATTCCTGTTCCACGAGCGCGCTCACAAGTGGATCGCCAACCCCGTGGACGGAACTGGATTCTACACCCGCATGGACGATGTGCGGCTCCATCTGATCCCCAGGGAGACCTCCCCCGGCTCCGGTACGTTCAAGGTCTACGAGTACTACGAGGCAGACCGGCTCCAGACCATGCTGAAACTGGACTTCTACAAGGGACTGGAGGCTGGCCACCTGATTCGCCGGTGTGAGAACTGCGGGCGGTTTTTCCTGCTGCAAAAGGGTTACCACGCCAAATATTGCGACCTGCCCAACCTTAACGATTCCAAGTACACCTGCGCCCAGCTGGGCTACCGGCTCCGGAGGGTCAAGGAGGAGGCGGAGGACAGTCCCCTATCCCAAGCCCTCTACCGCTGTTTCCAGCGGATCGACAAGGACAAGTCGCGGGACAATATTACGGCGGAGGAACGGGAGCTGCTGCGGGAGAAGGCTCAGGAGCTCTACCACACGGCCCGGACACAACCGGGGACAAGCTACGAGGCGTTCAACACCTCTCTGGCCAAAGAGAAACTGTATCCGCTGTGCGGCGTCCAGAGAAAGAGCAGGCCCAGAGGGAGGCCAAAGCAGAAGAACTGAGTTTCACCACAGGAAGAAAGGGGGGCGGTGGTCTGTGACGAATGAGGAGCTGTACCGGCGAGTTCAGGCTGGTGATGCCAGTTCCTTTGATCAGCTCTACGGACAGTTGGAGAACTTTATCCGGGCCATCGCCCTGGACGCGGCCAGAAAATTTGGGTGTAAAGACGCCGCAGCGGTGACAATGATGGAGGATCTGTGCGCCGAGGGGAGTTTGGAGCTGTGGGAGCGGCTCCAGGCCGGCGGCTACGGCGAGGAGGCTGGGAAACTGACCACCTGGCTCTACCCCTTCCTGCGGGGGCGGATGTACCGCTATCTGGAGGCCAACCTGGGCGTCATGGCCCTGAGTAAGTACGAGATGGAACGGGTGCGGTTAGCCCAGCGGCTCTATTACACGGAGGACAAATCCGTGGCGGAGATCGCCTCGCAGATGGGCATTTCCGAGACGGTGGCCGCCCGGCTGACCGGGTACAATACCCATTTTCTCTCTGTATTTGATCTGCGGAAGGAAGATGAGGTGGGCGATCCCTTGGAGCGGCTCCTGTCCCACCGGCAGGGGGCGTCCGCCGAGCAGATCGTCTACCGAAAGGTATGTCTGGAACTGCTGGAACCGCTGTTCCGGTCACTGAGTGCCAAGGACCGCTCCATCCTGGGCCACACCTTTGGCGTCTACGGCTACGAAAAGCTGTCCGCCGATGAGCTGGGCCTGCGGGAGATGCTTTCCCCGGATGGGGTTACAAAGGCGAGAAAGACGGCCCTGAAACACCTGCGGCAGAGGTATCCGGGCAGTGATCTACACTGCTGGCGGGAGGTGTTCCGGCTGGTGAACAGGGTCAGACGGGAAGTGGGGAACGAAGGTTATGGCCTGCCGTATCCGGCGTGGTGGAATTTCAAAGCAGACAAAAACAAATCTTTTGAGCCATTTTTGAGCCATCAATAAAGAATGAGAGCTCACCCCAGCTGTGGAGGCCCTCATCTATGTGATAAAAATCAATACATCCTATCTCCCCAATCTACCTCATAATTTTTCAGATCATCTCCTGTATTCATAACCTCATTGAACGCATCAAGGAGAACAAATCTCTGGTGGACATCCGCCTGACCACCGGCACTTGCCGGGAGTTCTTCCACAATGATACCGACTCCTTCATCCTGGCCTCCAGCGACTCCGACTATTCAAATTTCGCTTTGACCGATAAGCCCTAAAACTGAATACCAGCCGCCCACCGGCGCGGCCAGCGAAAGCAGTAAGTCTGAACAGATTTGCTGCTTTTTTGTTGCCCAGTTCTGCTTCCGACCATTTTGCCCTAATCAAATTGTAGTGGCTCATCCGCCTCGATTTAGCAAATTTTGAGAGGTATGCAAGTTCAATATTTGTTGTTTTTCACAAATCTGAATATATAGTTTCGTCTTTTTATCCAAATTATAATCACATAACAACTTTCTCATTGCTTTTTCGCACAGATATATGTATAATTAAGTGTGTCAAGATTGGAAACGTTTCCAGAAACGTTTCCAATAGAGCATTCAAGAACAGAAAATTATTTAGGAGGTCAAGGTAATGAAGAAGTTTCTTGCATTAGGACTCACCGCCGCACTGTCTCTGTCTCTGTTGGCCGGCTGCGGCACACCCTCTGATCCGTCCGGCAGTTCTGATCCCGGGGGCAGTGATCCGGGAACTGCCGCCAACGGCTCCGTCTACTACCTGAACTTCAAACCTGAGCAGGACGCTCAGTGGCAGGAGCTGGCCCAGATCTACACCGAGGAGACCGGCGTGCCCGTCACCGTGGTCACCGCCGCGTCCAACACCTACGAGCAGACCCTGACCAGCGAGATGGCCAAGGACGTCCCCCCCACCCTCTTCCACATCAACGGCCTGAACGGCCTGCTGAACTGGAAGGACTTCTGCTATGATCTCACCGGCAGCGACATCCTGGGTGAGCTGTCCAGCGATTCCTACGCCCTGACCGAGGGCGACGCCACCCTGGCCGTCGCCATGGCGGTGGAATCCTACGGCCTGATTGTCAACAAGACCCTGCTGGCCGAGGCCGGCTACACCGTGGAGGACATCCAGTCCTTTGATGATCTGAAGGCTGTGGCCGAGGACATCACCGCCCGCAGCGGCGAGCTGGGCTTCGCCGCCTTCTCCTCCGCCGGTATGGACAGCTCCTCCGACTGGCGCTTCCAGACCCACCTGGCCAATCTGCCCATCTACTTTGAGTATGAGGACAAGGGCGTCACCTCCACCGACGCCATCGAGGGCACCTATCTGGACAACTACAAGGCCATCTTCGACCTGTACATCAACAACGCCACCTGCGAGCCCGCCGTCCTGTCCAGCATGACCGGCGATGACAGCCGCAACGAGTTCCTGGCCGGCGAGGCCGTGTTCTTCCAGAACGGCTCCTGGGAGTACGCCAACCTGGTGGGTGACGGCCTGTTTACCGACAACGATCTGGCCATGATCCCCATCTACATCGGCGTGGGCGACGAGGCCAACCAGGGCCTGTGCACCGGCACCGAGAACTACTGGGCCGTCAACGCCAGCGCCGACCCCGAGGACATCCAGGCCACCCTGGACTTCATGTACTGGTGCGTCACCTCTGAGACCGGCACCAATGCCATGTGCGGCGGCGAGGGCGCCATGCCCTCCGGCGGCACCGGCATGGGCTTCGTGATCCCCTTCAACGGCGGCCTGGAGCCCACCAACCTGTTCATGAAGCAGAACGACGAGTACACCGCCGCGGGCAAGACCCCCGTGCGTTGGGACTTCACCACCATCCCCTCCCAGACCTGGAAGAACGATCTGTCCTCCGCCCTGACCGCCTACGCCGCCGGCACCGGCGACTGGGACGGCGTGGTGTCCGCCTTCGTGGACAACTGGGCCTCCGAGTACGCGATGCTGGGCGCCTGATCTCCGCGATAGACCCGATTTCCCACAGCATACGGCAAAACGGGGTGGGCGAAACCGCCCACCCCGTTTGCTATCTGTCCGCCCCGGCGGCGGAATCCTAAACGGCCCATGGGAGGGAGAGAGAATATGGAAAAAGCAATCAAGCGTTTCTGGCCTGTCTTCGTGATCCCCACGTTTGCGGCGTTTGCCATCGGCTTTATCTGGCCCTTCCTGCAGGGCCTGTATCTGTCCTTCTGCCGGTTCATCACCATTGACACGGCCCAGTGGAACGGTATCCAGAACTATATCTACGCGCTGACGGAGGAGTCCTTCCTCCACTCCTTCTGGTTCACCGCCCTCTTTACGGTGGTGTCCACCATCTGCATCAACGTGGCGGCCTTTGCCATCGCCCTGGCCCTGACCCGGGGGATCAAGGGCACCAACGTTTTCCGCTCCGTGTTCTTCATGCCCAACCTGATCGGCGGCATCGTGCTGGGCTATATCTGGAACATCCTGCTCAACTGCGTGCTCACCCTGCTGGGCAAGCCCCTTTTGTCCCTGCACGCACCCTACGGCTTTATCGGCCTGCTGATCCTCATGTGCTGGCAGCAGATCGGCTACATGATGATCATCTACATCGCCGGGCTCCAGTCCATCCCCAACGACTACCTGGAGGCCGCCCGCATCGACGGGGCCAGCGACCGGCAGATCCTCTGGCGCATCAAGATCCCCAATGTGATGCCCTCCATCACCATCTGCATGTTCCTGTCCCTGACCAACGGCTTCAAACTCTTTGACCAGAACCTGGCCCTCACCAACGGCGAGCCCGGCCACCTGACCGAGATGCTGGCCCTCAACATCTACAATACCTTCTATGGCCGCTCCGGCCCCTCCTGGCGGGGGTACGGCCAGGCCAAGGCCGTGATCTTCTGCGTCCTGGTCGTCGTCATCTCTGTCATCCAGCTGCGGGCCACCCGCTCCAAGGAGGTGCAGCAGTAATGAAAAAAGCACATGCGGCCCGTGACCGCTTCCTCTCCGTCCTGCTGGCCGTGCTCAGCGTGGCCTGGATCTACCCGGTGGTCATGATCCTGCTCAACTCCCTGAAAAAGGAGACGGCCATCTCCACCGGCACCGCCTTCGAGCTGCCCACGGCCGAGACCTTCGGCGGGCTGGCCAACTATGCGGAGGCCATCATGTCCCAGGGCTTCCTGTCCGCCTTCTGGTACACCCTGGTCATTACCGTCTCGTCGGTGGTGCTGATCCTGGTCTGCTGCTCCATGTGCGCCTGGTTCATCACCCGCGTGAAGGCGTGGTACGCCAAGGCGCTCTACTTCCTGTTCGTATTCTCCATGGTCGTCCCCTTCCAGATGGTCATGTTCACCCTGTCCTCCACGGCCAACCGGCTGAACCTGGACACCCCCTATACCATCTGCATCATCTATCTGGGCTTCGGCGCGGGGCTGGCCGTGTTTATGTTCTGCGGCTTTATGAAGTCGGTGCCCATCGAGGTGGAGGAGGCCGCCCTCATCGACGGCTGCAACCCCATCCAGGCATTTTTTATGGTGGTGCTGCCCATCCTGAAGCCCACCCTGATCTCCGTGGGCATCCTGGAGACCATGTGGCTGTGGAACGACTACCTGCTGCCCTATCTGACCCTGGACCGCACCAAGGGCTACATGACCATCCCCATCCTGATCCAGTATTTCCGCGGCAGCTACGGCCGGGTGGAGATGGGCCCCATGATGGCCTCCATCATGCTGAACATCATCCCCATCATCGTGGTCTACCTGCTGTGCCAGAAGCACATCATCAAGGGCGTGGCCGCCGGCGCGGTCAAGGGCTGAGCCGCCTCCGGGGAGCGGCCCCGCCGCTCCCCCGTCCCCTTCGGCTGTGCATGGATTTTTGAGAGGGATTGGGATGTGGTATGACCATCAAGGACATTGCCCGGCTGTCTGGATACAGCCTGGGCACCGTCTCCCGGGTGCTCAATGACCACCCGGATGTGAGCGAGCAGGCCCGGGAGCGGGTGCTGGCCGTGGTGCGGGAGCACGGCTTTCAGCCCAACTCCAACGCCCGCCATCTGAAAATGCAGGCCCAGTCGGCGGTGGCGGTGCTGGTAAAGGGCACCCAGAACCTGCTCTTTGCGGATATCCTGGAGCGGATTCAGTCCCGGCTCCAGGACAACGGCGAGGAGGTGTACGTGGCCTACCTGGACGAGGACGCCGACGAGGTGCAGTACGCCGTCCAGCTCGCCCGCCTCCGCCGGCCCAAGGGCTTTCTCTTCCTGGGGGGCGACCTGGAGTTCTTCCGCACGGAGTTCCGCTCCCTCACCGTGCCCTGCGTGCTGCTGACCAACAGCGCCCGGGGCCTGGGCTATGACAATCTGTCCAGCTTCACCACCGACGACGCGGCGGCGGCGGGCGAGGTGATCGACTACCTGTACGCCTGCGGCCACCGGCGCATCGGCGTGCTGGGGGGCAACCTGTCCGGGGAGCAGATCAGCTCCCAGCGCCTGCGGGGCGTCTACGCCGCCATGGCCCGCAACGGCCTGGACTTCGATCCGGCCCGACAGTACGAGCCCTGCCGCTACTCCATGGCGGAGGGCTACCGGGCGGCCAAGCGCCTGCTGGAGCGGGAGCCGGGCCTGACCGCCCTCTTCGCACTGGGCGACGTGATCGCCCTGGGGGCCATGCGGGCCCTGGCCGACCAGGGCCTGTCCGTGCCCGGCGACATCTCGGTGGTGGGGTATGACGGCACCTCCTCCGCCGCCTACAGCGTGCCCCGCCTGACCACCATCCGGCAGGACACGGCCCAGCTGGCGGAGCGGGGGGTGCAGACCCTGCTGCGGGGCATCCACTATGCCCAGCCCCCCATCCACGAGGCGGTGCCCTTCACCCTCCTCCAGCGGGAGAGCGTGCGGGTGCTGGGCCCGGCCCCCTGAACGTCAAAACCAAGAAAGAGTGTGTTGTGATGATGCGAAGTGCCGGCATTCTGATGCCGCTCACCTCCCTGCCCTCCCCCTGGGGGGTGGGCACCCTGGGGGCGGAGGCCCGCGCCTTTGTGGATTTTCTGGCCCGGGCGGGCCAGACGTACTGGCAGGTGCTGCCCATCGGGCCCACCAGCTACGGCGACTCCCCCTATCAGGCCTTCTCCTCCTTCGCCGGCAGCCCCTACCTCATTGATCTGGACGATCTGTGCGCCGAGGGCCTGCTGAAGCCGGAGGAGTATCAGGGCCTGGACTGGGGGGAGAACCCGGAGCGGGTGGACTACGGCCTGCTGTACCGGCAGCGCTTCCCCGTGCTGCGCCAGGCGGTGCGCCGCCTGCGGGCCCGGCGGCTGGAGGAGCTGGCCGCCTTCTGCGCCCGGGAGGCGGACTGGCTGGACGACTACGCCCTGTTCATGGCCCTGAAGGGCCGCCATGACGGCGCGCCCTGGAGCCAGTGGCCCGCCCCCCTCCGCCGGCGGGAGCCGGCGGCCCTGGCCGCCGCGGCCCGGGAGCTGGACGGGGAGCTGTGGTTCTGGAAGGGCGTCCA
>CALWXU010000032.1 GCA_944385585.1 uncultured Flavonifractor sp. | reverse complement strand
ATAACTATGGTGAGAGTGATCATGGGCGTCAAGGGCACCGGCAAGACCAAGCAGATGATCGAGCTCATTAATTCCGCCGTCCACAGCGAGAACGGCAATGTGGTCTGCCTGGAGCGCGGGCCCAAGCTGACCTATGACATTCATTATAAGATCCGCCTGGTGGAAGCCAGCCAGTACGATATGAACAGCTACGACTTCCTGAAGGGGTTTATCAGCGGCCTGTACGCCAGCAACTATGATATTACCCACATCTTCATCGACAGCCTGACCAAGATCGTCAAGTCTGAGGCCACCGACCACGCGGTGGAGGAGTTCCTGGACTGGCTGAACAGCTTCTCTGAAAAGAACAATATCAAGTTCACCGTCACCATCAGCGCCGACGCCTCCCTGGCCACCGACGGCGTGAAGAAGTACTTCTGAGCGGACGGGACACCCATATCCGAAAAAGAGGCCGCCCGTACCGGCAATCGGTACGGGCGGCCTTTTCTGCCGCTTACTGCTTGGAGAAGTGCTCCTTCTTCACGCCGCACAGGGGGCAGACCCAGCTGTCGGGAACCTGCGCCCAGGGGGTGCCGGGGGCCACGCCGTTGTCGGGGTCGCCCTCGGCGGGGTCGTACACATAGCCGCAGATGTCGCAGACGTACTTATCCATGGTAAAAACTCCTTTTCGTTTCATTTGCTGTAGGATCGCCGGGCGCCGGCCATTCCATACCTTGCCGAAAGCCCGCCTTTGTGGTATGATACGCTTACTATTTATAACACATTGGGGGACACTGTGAAAATAGGCAAAATCAACATAAATAGCAGGCTGGCTTTGGCGCCTATGGCCGGAGTGACGGATCTTGGATTCCGGACGGTGTGCCGGGAGCTGGGGGCGGGCTACACCGTCACCGAGATGGTCAGCGCCAAGGCCCTGTGCTATCAGGACAAGAAGTCCATTCCCCTGCTCCAGCTGGGGGAGGGGGAGCACCCGGCGGCGGTGCAGCTCTTCGGCAGCGACCCGGCCTGCATGGAGCAGGCCGCCGGCATCGCCGCCGAGAAGTCGGGGGCGGATATCATCGACATCAACATGGGCTGCCCGGTGCCCAAGGTGGCCAACTCCGGCGACGGCTCTGGGCTGATGCGCACGCCGGAGCTGGCGGTGAAGGTGGCCGAGGCGGTGGTCCGGGGGGCGGGCGGCCGGCCCGTCACCGTGAAATTCCGCCTGGGCTGGGACAAGGGCTCCATCAACTGCGTGGAGTTCGCCCAGGCCATGGAGGGGGCCGGGGTGTCCGCCGTGGCGGTCCACGGCCGCACCAAGGTGCAGATGTACTCCGGCCGGGCCAACTGGGACTACATCAAGGCGGTGAAGGAGGCGGTGAGCATCCCCGTCATCGCCAACGGCGACGTGTTTGAGCCGGAGGACGCCCCCCACATCCTGAGATACACCGGGGCGGACATGGCCATGATCGGCCGGGGCTGCTTCGGCAACCCGTGGCTCTTCCAGCGGGCCCAGGCCGCCCTGGAGGGGAAAGAGATTCCGCCCCTGCCGCCCCTGGCGGAGCGGTGCGGCACGGCGGTGCGGCAGTTCCGCCTCTCCGCCCTGCAGAAGGGGGAGCACATCGCCTGCCTGGAGGCGCGGAAGCACTACGCCTGGTATCTCAAGGGCGTGCCCTACGCGGGCTACTACAAGGAACAGATCAGCAGGATCTCCACGCTGGAGGACATTGACCGCATCACCGCGGGCATCAAGCGGGATCTGAGGGATTGACGACGGGCCGCAGGCGCGCACACAGGTGCGCCCCTGCAGATTCTGTCCGGGGCATGGCTGAATCCAGAGGACGAAAGGTGGCGAAGCAGGCGTGACAGAGGAACAGAAGCTGGTCCGGCGGGCGCAGGCCGGGGACGAGGACGCCTTCGCCGCCCTGGTGGAGGCCAACCAGGGCCGGGTGTACCACCTGGCCCTGCGGATGACGGGCAACCCGGACGACGCGCTGGAGCTGAGTCAGGAGGCCTTTCTCAACGCCTGGCGGGGCCTGGCCAGATTTCAGGGGGACAGCTCCTTCGCCACCTGGCTCTACCGGCTGGCCAGCAACGTGTGCATTGACTTCCTCCGGCGGGAGAAGCGGCGGGCGGGGCTGTCCATGACCATCTCCCTGGACGATGAGGATGCGCCCCGCCAGGCCGAGCTGCCAGACGAGCGGTACAGCCCCCACCGGCAGGCCGAGCAGCGGGAGCTGCAGGAGGCCCTCCGCGCCGGCCTGGCCGCCCTGTCGGAGGACCACCGGCGGGTGCTGATCCTCCGGGAGCTGGAGGGCCTGTCCTACGGGGAGATCGCCCATCTGCTGGGGGCGGAGGAGGGGACCATCAAGTCCCGCATCGCCAGGGCCAGGCTGGCCCTGCGGAACTATTTGACGAAACAGGGGAACTTTTTCGGCAAACCGCCGTCTAAAGACTGACCGGCCATTCTGCGGAAGGAGGCGAACGGCATGACAGATTGTGAGCGGGCCCTGGAGCTCATCAGCGCGGAGCTGGACGGCGAGCTGACCGACGGGGAGTCGGCCTGGCTGGAGGCGCATCTGGCCGACTGCCCGGACTGCCGTGCCCTGGCGGATGATTTCGCGGCCATGCACCGCCTCCTCCCCGCTCTGGCCCCAGAGCCCCCGGCGGAGCTGAAGGACCGGGTGCTGGAGGCCGTCCGGGCGGAAAAAACCGTCCCCTTCCCCGCCAGAAAGCGGCCCCCGGGGCGGTGGAAGGCCTGGGTCTCCGTGGCTGCTGCTGCGGCGCTGGTCTTTCTCGGCGGACGGGCTGTCCTGCCCTCCCTCAGCATGGGCGGCGGCTCATCCGGGGCTCCCCCCGCCGCAGGGGCGGAGCTCCCCGCGGTGGAGGCCGCCCAGGCGCCGGAGGACGCGATTTCGGCATCCTCCGCCCCGGAAAGCGGAGCTGACCAGGAGCGCGGCAAGGCCGCCAATGCCGAGCGGGCCGCAGAGCCCTATGACGCCGCCCTGCCTGAGACAGAGCAGGTCGCCGGGGAGGCGGGGCTCACCACCATGATGACGGCGCCCACCCAGGCCCCCCTGGATGAGGCGTCGGCCCTGGAGGCCCTGCTGGCCCACCTGGGCCTGACGGCGGAGGACGCGGCGGGCCTCACCTCCCTGGGCCTCAGCGAGGACGGGCTGTCCTGGCGCTTCCAGCGGACGGAGGACGGCGTGCAGATCACCTACGCCGTCCAGCTGGACGGCGGGGAGATCGTCCGTGAGCCGGAGGGCTGACAACCGAATTGACAGAGGGACCCCCCGGTATGCACGCATACCGGGGGGTCCTGCCGCTTTGGGAGCCGCCCGCGCCCTACCGGTCCACAAATCGCAGCGTGTACTCGTCCAGGTCGTAGGCGCCGGCGAAAAAGCCGGTGAGGATCGTCTCCGCGTTGGCACGGGCGTTATCCAGCAGGCCGTTGGCCACGGCGTTCTCCTGGGCCGACGCCTGGAGGGCCTTCATGGCCTCGTTGTTCTCCTCCAGGCTGATGGGGCGGAAGATGCTCTCGTTTTCCACATACACCTGGAAGGAGTCCAGGTCCACCTCGCTGCTGAGAATCCGCGTCTCCGGCAGGCGCACGGTGATGGTGCTGTCAGACACCGTCCAGTCGATGTCGCCGAAGTCCAGGCCGGCTTTGATCACCACGTCGTAGCTGTAGACATATTTGCTCTGGGTAAAGGGGATGGTGAGGCCGAAGAGCTCCCTGGCACCCTCGGTCATATTGACCTCCGTGCAGTAGGCCGCCTGGGTGGCCAGCTCGCCGATGTCCTCGAAGCCCAGCCCTCCCCGCTTTTTGACCGCCCCGTTCTGCTCCTGCATGGGCACGCCTCCTCCCTTTCTTTTTACCTGGATGCCGGGGGTTCCGGCGGACGGCCTGACTCCTCCCGCTCGGCCCGGAATTCCTCCATAAACTGCTCGTCCTTGATCTCCAGGCCCCGCTCCCCGGCCCGGCCCTCCATGTGGTGGGTGAGCTCGTGGGAGAGTGTGGTGTAGAGCTCGTCCTCCCAGTCCTCCTCCGTCCAGTCCTCCAGCTTCGCCAGGGCGGCGAAGGAGCCGTAGTAGAGGTTGATATACCTGCCCATCATGTCGTTGCAGTACTCGCCCATGATGTAGAGCTCGCCGGGCCCCCCCTCCGGGTCCTCCCTGGCCTCCGGCAGCAGGGAGATACCCCCGTTGAGCTCCTCGTAGAATTCCGGCGGGAACTCCTCCGCCATCCCGTCCAGCAGCTCGCCGGCCTCGTCAAAGCTGAGAATCACGGTCACTCCTCCTCCAGCGCCCGCTCCACCGCCGCGGCGGCGTGGAGCGCCGTGGTGTCAAACAGGGGGACAGGGGTGTCCTCCGGTTTGAGCAGCAGGCCGATCTCGGTGCAGCCCAGGATGGCCCCCTGGGCCCCCTGGCCTGCCAGCGCCTCGGTGACGGCCTTGAATTTCTCCCGGGACTGCGGCAGAATTTTGCCCACACACAGCTCGTCGAAGATGATGCGGTTGAGCTCCGAGCGGTCGCCGGCATCGGGTATGAGCACCTCAATCCCCGCCGAGGCCAGCTTGTCCTTGTAGAAGTCCTGCTCCATGGTGTACCGGGTGCCCAGCAGGGCGGCCCTGCGGACGCCCCTGGACAGCAGGGCCTGGGCGGTCACCTCCCCGATGTGGAGCAGGGGCACGGAGATGTGGGCCTGCACGTCGCCGGCCACCTTGTGCATGGTGTTGGTGCAGATGAGGATGAAGTCGGCCCCCGCCCGCTCCAGCCCGGCGGCGGCCTCTCCCAGGATCTCCCCGCTGCGGGCCCAGTCGCCGCTGGACTGACACTTCTCAATCTCGTCAAAGTCCACGCTGTGGAGCACGAGCTTGGCGGAGTGGAGCCCGCCCAGGCGCTCCTTCACGGCCTCGTTGATGAGCTGGTAGTAGGTCACCGTGCTCTCCCAGCTCATGCCGCCCAATAGTCCGATGGTTTTCATGGAAAGCTCCTCCTTTTACGGGGGGCCGCAGGCCGCCCCTACTGGGGTTTCTTCATGGTGAGGGAAATGCGCTTCTTTTTCTCATCCACCTCCAGCACCCAGACGGTGACGATGTCCCCCACGGCGCACACCTCGGAGGGGTGGCGCACCCGCCGGGGGGCGCCCAGCTGGGAGATGTGGACCAGCCCGTCCTGGTGGACGCCGATGTCCACAAACACGCCGAAGTCGATCACGTTGCGCACCGTGCCGGTGAGCTCCATGCCCGGCTTGAGGTCCTTCATCTCCAGCACGTCGGTGCGCAGGATGGGGCGGGGCAGCTCGTCCCGGGGGTCCCGGCCTGGCTTCATCAGCTCGGAGACAATGTCCCGCAGGGTGGGCACGCCCACGCCGCAGGCCGCCGCGGCCCGCTCCTCGCCCCGCTCCTTCACCCGCTCCCGCAGCTGCCCGATGCCCCCGGCGGCCACATCGTCCAGGGTATAGCCGCACAGGGCGAGCAGCTGCTCCGCCGCCCCGTAGCTCTCCGGGTGGACGCCGGTGCGGTCCAGCACGTTCTTGCTCTCCGGCACCCGCAGGAAGCCGGCGCACTGCTCAAAGGCCTTGGGGCCCAGCTTGGGCACCTTGAGCACCTGCCTTCTGGCGGTGAAGGCCCCGTTCTCCTCCCGGTAGGCCACGATGTTTTTGGCGGTGGTGTTGTTCAGCCCCGCCACATAGGACAGCAGAGGGGCGGAGGCGGTGTTGAGATCCACCCCCACGGCGTTGACGCAGTCCTCCACCACGCCGGAGAGGGCCTCGTCCAGCCGGGCCTGGGGCATGTCGTGCTGGTACTGGCCCACGCCGATGCTCTTGGGGTCGATCTTCACCAGCTCGGCCAGGGGGTCCTGTAGCCTTCTCGCGATGGACACGGCGCTTCGCAGGTTCACGTCGAAGTCGGGGAACTCCTGGGCGGCCTGCTTGGAGGCGGAGTACACCGACGCCCCCGCCTCGTTGACGATCATGTAGCTGACCCCGCCGCCCACCTGGCGGATGAGCTCCACCGTCATCTGCTCGGTCTCCCGGCTGGCGGTGCCGTTGCCGATGGCGATGTGGGCCACCCCGTGCTTTTGGATCAGCTTGGCGAGCACGTCGATGGCCTCCTGCTTTTTCTTCTCCCCGAAGGTGGGGTACACCACCGCCGTGTCCAGCACCTTGCCGGTGCCGTCCACCACCGCCACCTTGCAGCCGTTGCGGTAGCCGGGGTCCAGGCCCATGGTCACCCTCCCCTTCACCGGCGGCTGCATGAGCAGGGGCCTCAGGTTGAGGGCGAAATTGTGGATGGCCCCCTCGTCGGCGTGCTCAGTGAGCAGATTGCGCATCTCCCGCTCCACCGAGGGGAAGATCAGCCGGTCGTAGGCGTCCTCCGCGGCGGCGCGGACAAAGGCCATGGCGGGGGAGCCGGGGCGGAGCACCGCGCGGCGGATGGGGATCAGGGCGGCCTCCCGATCCATCTCCACGCTCACCTTTAAGATCTCCTCCCGCTCGCCCCGGTTGATGGCCAGCACCTGGTGGCCCATGGCCCGGTTCAGGGGGGACTTGAAGTCGTAGTAGAGGCGGTACACCGTGTCCGACCGCTCCCTGGCCGCGGCGGCGGAGACCAGATAGCCCTTCCGCCACACCAGCTCCCGCAGGCGCTTGCGGATGTCCGCGTCGTCGGAGATCCACTCGGCGATGATGTCGCCTGCCCCCTGGAGGGCGTCCTCCACGCGCTCCACGCCCTTCTCGGCGTCCACATAGTCCCCGGCGGCCTCCTCCGGGGCGGGGCCGTTCTGCTCCTGGGCGTAGAGCAGCGCCGCCAGGGGCTCCAGCCCCTTCTCCTTTGCCATGGTGGCCCGGGTGCGGCGCTTGGGCTTGTAGGGCCGGTAGAGGTCCTCCACCTCCGCCAGGGTGGCGGCGGCGTCGATGGCGGCGGACAGCTCCTCCGTCAGCCTGCCCTGTCCCTCGATGGAGGCCTTGACCTCCTCCCGCCGCTTGTCCAGGCTGCGCAGGTACTGCAGCCGGTCGGCCAGGGCGCGCAGGGCGGTGTCGTCCATGGCGCCGTGGAGCTCCTTGCGGTAGCGGGCGATGAAGGGGATGGTGTTGCCCTCGTCGATGAGGCGCACCACATTCTCCACGTGCTCCGGCCGCTTATCCAGCTCCTTGGCCAGGATCTGTATGATGGGTTCCATGGGATACTCCTTTATCAAATGGGATAGGAATATTTTACGCGATTTGCCGCCATAAGTCCAGCCGATTTCCTTGCGCTTTTGCTTCGCCTATCGTAAAATATGGTCTGAGGAGGGGACAGGAGTCCATGAAACCCCTGTATCTCATCGGCGGGCCCATGGGCGTGGGCAAGTCCGCGGCCGGCCAGGCGCTGAAGCTGCTGCTGGACAGCAGCGTGCTTCTGGACGGGGACCGGTGCTGGGACATGCACCCCTTCCGGGTGACGGAGGAGACAATCGAAAGGAGCCAACAGACATGGACGAGCGGCTGAACCAGATCAATGCAGAGCTCAAGCAGCTCAACGAGGCCCAGGCCCGGCAGGAGCAGCTGGAGGCCCAGCTGCGGGACCTCCAGGCCCAGCGGGCGGAGCGGGACCGGCGGGTGATGGAAACCGGCCGCCTGTTCCGGGAGGAGCAGGACGACGTGGACAGGCTGGAGAAGGGGGGCCTGCGGGCCCTGCTGCTCTCCCTCACCGGCGACAGGGAGGTCCGGCTGTCCCAGGAGCGGCGGGAGGCCCTCTCGGCCAAGCTCCAGTATGACCAGGCCCGGCGGGATCTGGAGGACATCGACCGGCGCATCGGCGAGCTGCTGCGGGAGAAGGACGGCCTGCGGGTGGACCGCATCCGGCGGGACGCCCTGCTGGAGGAGAAGGCCGGGCTGCTCAAGCAGCTGGGCGGGGCGGCGGGCGCCCGGCTCACGGAGCTGGATCAGCAGCTGGACGCTCTGGGGCACCAGCGCCGGGAGGTCCTGGAGGCCCTCTCCGCTGGCCGCTCGGCGGAGACGGCCCTGTCCGCCGTGCTGGACAGCCTGGACAGCGCTGAGGACTGGGGCACCTGGGATATGTTCGGCGGCGGCCTGCTGTCCACCATAGCCAAGCACGGGCACCTGGACGACGCCCAGGCGGGCATCGGCTACGCCCAGCAGTGCCTGTCCCGGTTCCGCACCGAGCTGGCCGACGTGCAGCGCATGGACGTTCCCCAGGTGTACATCGGCGACTTCGCCACCTTTGCCGACTACTTCTTCGACGGCCTGTTCGCCGACTGGTATGTCCAGTCCAGAATCCACGACGCCCAGGACGGGGTGTCGGAGGTACACATGCGGGTGCTGGACGCCCTGCGGCGGCTGGAGGAGATGGACCGCGGCCTGAAGGGGGAGCAGGACAGCCTGGAGGGGGAGCGGGCCCGCCTGCTCCAGGAGGCCGGGGGCTGAGGCCGCCGCCCGGCCTCCCCTTTCGGGGAAAGCCCCAATTTTACAGGAAATAGAAAGCCTCCGTTCTGCCCGCAGGCAAAAGAAAAGAGCAGCCGTTTTCAAAATGAAAATAGCTGCTCTTGATTGGGCATTGCTTACAAAGAACTTACACCGTTTGGATATGCTCGCTCTTAACACGGTCAATCGCCAGTTGAAAGCTGCTCAAATGATTTTCAACGACCGGGGAAGTCTGGCTACTTGCAGATTCACCCCTGGTTTCATTTATCTGGTTCAAGATATCTAACACTTTGGAATAGGCACCATGTTGGACCTGTCCATAGTAACCTAATCCCTGCAGCTGACTCTTGGCCTGGACAAACTGGAGGGCATTGCCATTCATATCAGCTAAGGTATTGACCCATTGGGTGGAAACCGCCCCCACAGATTCCGTCAACCCGTTATATCCGGGGATGATTCTGGTAAAAGACATCCCAATGTCGCAAGTCTCCAGTTTGCTCAGGATGCCTTTCTCCTCCAGATAGCGGATAAAGCTGTCGAACTCCTTCTGGGTCATTTTCTGTGGATCGTACTTCTGTGCCAGCTCTTGAATCTCTGCATCGGTCAGCGTATTTTTGCCCACCGGGTTCTTTTTCAGCTCCTCCAACTGTTCTTGCGCTATTTTCATAACAGCATCATAATCAATGGTTTTGTCGGTAAGCTCCATCTGTTTGGTGGTCGGGTTGAGATAATAGCTCACCAATGGGACGATAGGTCCTATTGAGTTCATGCTAAATTCCCCCCAATCTGATTTATTATATCTACATCTACAAGAGACAATGGAATAAAAATCTTTCTATTATACTATCGTCGCTTTGCGAGAAAAATTAAGAGCCGCCATGATCTTCCCATGGTTGTACACCTAGCTGTATGGGGCGGTCAGAGGTCAAGACAGGCGGCCCTTCTCGATGACAGGCCCCATGCCGCCCGTTCTCCCCTTGACGGAGCGCCTCCGCCATGGGATAACGATAAGAAACCTCTCTTTAGATTTCCTTGATTTGGAGGCGTGTTCATGGGGCTGGTTCGACTGTTCATCAAGGACTGGGACAACGTGGGCGACCCGGCGGTACAGGCAGAAGGCGGACGGCGGCCACCCTTTCGGCCACAGCCGGGCGCACTCATTTGGGGGGAGCCACCTGCCCTTTGAAATCCGGATTTCCCGGACAGCGTCCGCCGGGCTTTTCTCCGCGGTGAAATCCTGCGCCCCCTTGACCTGCCCTGCACCGCGGGGCTTGTGACCAGAGGGCGGCCGCTTGCGGCCCGCCCCCCCCTTTTCTTTCGTACAAAAATCGAACGCCCCCACAGGGCCCAAACCGGGCCCTGTGGGGGCGTTCTTCCTCTGAGTCTTTTTGCGGGCATGCTGCCTGGCGGCTTTTCAGGCGGTATCTGCCACTGGTGAGCATATTCCCCAAACTCGGCGCGCAAAGGGCACCGCCGTGACGGAGGGGCTTTCCGGGGCGCCTGTCTCTCCGTCTCAGGGCGGATATGCTCTTCGTGCGTATGTACCCGGCCGCCGTTTGCTCCGCCCGCCCCAGGAACAGCGGTTTTCCCAACAGGCCGCCAGCCTCTCGGGCAATCGCGCAGGCGGCGTTTAGATCTCCATATCCAGCAGGTAGGAGGACAGGCCCTTACCGTGCATGTCCACGGACAGGGAGCGGGTGACGCCTCCGCCCAGGGCGGCGTACATGACAAAGTTGAGGGCGTGGATATTGGGCAGCTCATAGCGGACTACCTCGCCCTTGACCATCCCCTTGAAGTGTTCCTTCACCCGCTCGGCGGTCACGTTCTCGCGGAGCAGCTCATAGTCCTTGGGGTCATAGGCGATGAGGGAGATGTTGGAGATGTTGCCCTTATCGCCGGTACGGGAGTGTGCGATATCCCAGAGTTTCATGGCTCAACGCTTCCTTTCTGTCCAGAATCAGACTTCAAACAGCTCGACCTCGGGCTTGACATCATAGCGGCTCACCAGGATGGAGGCCACGGAGACGATGTCCCGGGTACGCTTGACGGCGCCGCAGCCGCCGGCGGGGCCGTTGGTATAGAGGGCCTCCACCTCGTTGCCGATAAGGTCGGCGTCGGCGCGGGTCTTGGCCCGGCCGGCCACCCGGACCCGGACCTCGCTGGGCTCCTGGCTGTACTGGTAATCCGGGTTCCAGTACAGGCTGTTGCAGCCGATGAGGTCAAACTTCAGCTCATCGAACACATCGGGAGCCACCAGCTCCAGCCGCTCCTTCAGGATGTCAAGGGCCAGCTTGGCCCGCTGGACGCAGCCGGGGCCGCCATAGCTGATCTCTCCGTCGCCGATGAAGCAGTCCTTGTAGCCGATAGAGCACTTGAGGGTCTCCGTCTTGGGCTTGCCGGAGGCGCCCTCCACCCGAACCTTGTCCTTCTCCACCTCGGTAAAGGTGACCTGCTTGAAGTCGGCCACCACGTCCGGGGTCAGGTAGTTCTCTGGGTCGTGGATCTCGTAGCAGATCTGCTCCGAGCAGGTCTCCACCGTCACCATGCCGCCGGCCTCCGGCACCTTGGTGACGAAGAAGGAGCCGTCCTCGGCGATCTCCACAATGGGGAAGCCCAGGTGGCCCACGCCGGGCACGTCCTTCTTGCCCGGCTCGGCGAAGTAGCCGCCGGTAACCTGGCCGCCGCACTCCAGCAGATGGCCCATCATGGTGCCCTTGCCCAGCCTGTCCCAGTCCTCCAGGGACCAGCCGAACTCGTGGATGGCGGGGGCCATGAAGATGGCGGGGTCGGCCACGCGGCCGGTGATCACCACGTCGGCCCCCTGGTCCAGAGCCCTCAGGATGCCCTCCACGCCCATGTAGGCGTTGGCGGAGACAATCTCGCCGGGCAGCTTGGACAGGGGCTCGCCGGTCTCCCATACCTCTGCGTCCCTATACTTGTCGATGACGGGGAGCAGATCGTCGCCGGTGACGCAGGCGATCTTCATGCCGGTGAGGCCGTGCTTCCGGGCAATCTCCATGCACTTCTGGGCGGCGGCCTGGGGGTTGGCGGAGCCCATGTTGGTGATGAGCTTGACCTTGTGCTTCCAGCACAGGGGCAGGGCCTTCTCCATGCGGTGCTCCAGCAGGCCGTTATACCCCTTGGCGGGGTCCTTCAGCTTGGCCTGCTGGCCGATGGCGATGGTGCGCTCGGCCAGGCACTCGTAGCTGATGTAGTCCAGGTTGCCCTTTTCGATGAGCTCCAGGGAGGGCTCCAGGCGGTCGCCGGCATAGCCCGCGCCGCTGCCGATACGGATGGTTTTCATTGCACAGCTTCTTCCTTTCCGAGAAATTCATATGAGAGAGCGGGGTGCGGCGGCCCACAGGCGGCTGACCCATGGGGCCGCCGCACCCAAAGGATGGACAGGGTTACAGGGCGATACCGCGGGTTACCACAGCCACGGCCACCATAACCAGGGAGACCAGCCACAGGATGGGGATGGTCTTTTTCTGGTGCTCGCCCAGATCCACGCCGGCCAGACCCACCAGCAGGAAGGTGGAGGGGGTCAGCGGGGAGACCGGGAAGCCCACAGTCATCTGACCCAGGATCGCGGCGCGGCCCACATCGGCGCCGGCCACGCCGAAGCCCTCGGCGGTTTGCGCCAGCACGGGCAGCACACCGTAGTAGAAGGAGTCGGGGTCAAAGAGCAGGGAGGCGGGCATGCCGATGATGCCCACGATGGCGGGGAAGAACCTGCCCAGGGAGTGGGGGATGATGGATACCAGGGTGTTGGCCATCTCAGTGATCATGCCGGTGCCGGTCATGATGCCGCAGAAGGCGCCGGCGGCGAAGAGCACGGAGCACATCATGATGGCGCTCTTGGCGTTGGCGTCCACCCGGGCCTTGGTGTCGGCCACCTTGGGGTAGTTGATGACGGTGGCCAGCACATAGAAGATCATGAACACCACCGCGGGGGCAAAGCCGGAGAACAGCAGGGTGACGATGGCGGCGATGATCAGGATGATGTTCACCACGAACAGGTGGGGACGGGCCAGCTTCTTCTCCTCCTCGGTGAGCTCGGCCATCTTGAACTCGGCGCTGGTCAGCTTGACGGTGCCCAGGCGGGCCTTCTCCCGGGCGCCCAGCAGGGCGGACAGAACCACGTCCAGGGCCAGGCCCACCAGCACGGCGGGGAGCACGGGGAGGAAGAAGGCCACGGGGTTGTCGCCAAAGCCCAGCGCGGTGGCGGCGCGCAGGGTGGGGCCGCCCCAGGGCAGGATGTTCATGGTGCCGGCGGACATGGCGACGATGGTGGCCAGGGTGGTGCGCTTCATGCCCACCGCGTCATACAGGGGCACCAGCGGGGGCACGCAGATCAGGAAGGTGACCGCGCCGGAGCCGTCCAGGTGGACGATCATGGCCAGGATAGACGTGCCGATGGCGATGAGGATGGGGTTGGTGCCCACCAGCTTGGTGATGCCGCCGATGATGGGGCGGAAGGTGCCGGCATCGGTCAGGATGCCGAAGAACAGGATGGAGAAGATGAACATGACGCCGGTGGCGGCCACGGACAGCAGTCCGTCATCGCCGGCAATCATCCCGCCAAGGCTCTTGACGTTGGCCGCGAAGTTGACCACCCCAGGGGCGCCCTCCGGGTCGGTGACGATGAACGCGCAGGCGATGATGCCGGTGACCAGTGGAACGATGATCAGGGCCACCGCGGGCGACGCTTTTTTGGTCATAATCAGGATGAGCATGGCTATGACCGTGATAAAGCCAAGTGCTGCTAACATGTAGAAACCTCCTCTTTTGATTTAGCAACCTCTCCCATGTTGCTTACGCCCCAATCTATATGCAAGTCGGATGCCAAAACGGGGAAAAGCGCCAAAAAAAGGCGCAACCCCCTGGGGCGCAGGGAGTTGTGATGGGAGTCGGCTGTCAGGAGGCGCGGAAAGGGGCGGAAAGAAGTTCTAAAAATCTGGAAACAGGCCAGGCAGTCACCTACCATAAGCAGCCCAAATTGCCTGAGGCCGTTCAAATTCCAGTATTTTAGAATCGATTTCTAAGATATTGGAATTATCCGTTGAGCTTGTTGTACAGACTGGCCAGGGAGATGCTCAGCTGGGCGGCGGTCTTTTTTTTGCCCTCCAGATTGGAGCCGTTTTTGTCCAGCAGGCGGCGGATCTCCCGCTTTTCAAATTCCCGGGTCCGCTGGGCCAAGGTGAGGCCGGCGTCCTCGTGCCGGCGGACCAGGTTGCTGGGCAGGGCGGCCCGGCTGATCACCCCGGAGGTGGACAGATAGGCGGAGAACTCCAGGGCGTTGCGCAGCTCCCGCACATTGCCGGGCCAGTCGTGGGCCTGGAGGCATTCCACCGCGTCGTCGGTGAGGGAGAAGGGACGGCGCAGCTTGTGGGACAGCTCGTCCAGGATGATGCGGGCCAGCAGGGGGATGTCGCCGGGCCGCTCCCGCAGGGGCGGTATGTGGAGGGCGAAGGTGTTGAGGCGGTAGTACAGGTCCTTGCGGAACCTCCCCTCCGCCACATAGTCGGGCAGGGAGGCGTTGCAGGCGGCCACCACCCGCACGTCCACGTCGATCTCCTTGATGGCCCCCACCGGGCGGAACCGCCGCTCCTGGAGGGCGCGGAGCAGCTTGGCCTGCAGGCCGATGTCCATCTCGGAAATCTCGTCCAGAAAGAGGGTGCCGCCGGCGGCGGCCTCGAACAGGCCGATCTTGCCGCCCTTTTTGGCGCCGGTGAAGGCCCCCTCCGCATAGCCGAACAGCTCCGACTCCAGCATGTTGGCGTTGAAATTGGCGCAGTTGATGGCCACAAATACCCCTGCCGAGCGGGGGCTGGCATTGTGGATGGCCTGGGCATAGAGCTCCTTGCCCGTGCCGCTCTCCGACTCCAGCAGCACCGTGGCGTCTGTGGCGGCAATGCGCTGGGCCAGCTCCTTTGCCTGAACCGCCTCGGGGCTCACTGCCACGATATCATCGAAGGTATACCGGGCGCTGTTGGCCCGGTTGATGCGGCGGAGCACCTGCCTGCTGCGGGCCTCCATGGCCTCCAGCTCCTCCTTCGCCTGATAGGCGTCCTCCAGAAACGTGACCACGGAGATGCCGCCCTTCAGCTCCCCGCCCTCGTAAATCGGGTACATATTGACGAAATAGAAATCCTGGATCTCCTTGCGGGTAATGTGGAGGACGGGCCTTCCCACTGCCAGTACGTCCGGCAGCCGGGCGCCGGGGCGCAGCTCCCGAAGGAGCCGCCCTTCGATGGGCCCCGGATCGCTTCCAAGATCCCTGTGCAGAAACTCCAGATAGGCCCGGTTGCCGAATACGATGCGGCCCTCGGTGTCGATGATGGTGATCCCCTCCCGCATGGCGTCAAATACCGCCCGGGCGTCGTCACTGAGATACACGGCTTCCACCCCTTTTCACTGCCTATTGTAATACAGATATCTCAGCTCTACAAGTGCTGCGGCGGGGCGGCTCCCGGTACGGCGCTCTTGCCAAGCGGGTAAGAATCCCTTATAATGGTGGCAATACAGCGGTATCTGGTGTGGAAACGGCGCCGGCACCCCATCGGAGTGGATTTTGGGAAACAGAACGGAGGATTGGGAATATGGGACCCGGAGTGATTATCGGACTGGCTGTAGTCGGGGTTCTCCTGCTGCTGACCATCGGATTTGTGCTGATCTACAACCGCCTGCAGCGGCTGGCCGTCAAGGTGGAGGAGGCCGGCTCCGGCATTGACGTAGCCCTGGAAAAGCGGTGCGATCTGCTGAATGAGCTGCTGGCGGCGGTGAAGAAGTATCTCTCCCACGAGTATGAGACCCTCACAGGGGTGACGGCCCTGCGCAGCGGCACGGCGGGGGAGCACCGCCGGCTGGACCTGCAGGAGGCGGCCTCGGCGGAGGCGGTGCGGAGCATCGACCAGGAGATCGACCGGCAGAGCCGGACTGTGGAGCAGATCCGCCGCAGCCTGGAGCGCGGCCGCTTCCGCAGGGGGCCCCGGGGCCGGGAGGCGGCCCGGGAATTCCGGGAGCAGGCCGGCGAGAGGATGCAGCGGGCCGGGCAGGAGCGGAGCGCGGCGGTCAACCAGAGGATCAGCGCCCTGGCCTCCGCCCACCGGGATCTGAACGGCGTCACCGCCGGCATCGACGCCCTGTGCGAGCAGTACCCCCTGCTCAACTCCTGGATCTCCCTGGACCAGTACCAGCGGGCGGCGGTGAATGTGGAGGAGCACCTGCAGGCGGCCCGGCGGCTCTATAACGCCAACGTCTCCCTGTACAACCAGACGGTGCGCACCTTCCCCTGGCTGATCGTGGCCGCCCTGTGCCGCATGGGGCCGGCGGATTTCTACGAGGCCGACGAGAGCAAGCGCACCTTTGAGGCCCGGTTCGACTGAGGAGGAAAGCGGGATGAGTGAGAAAGAGATCGAGGCCCTGCAGAAAAACGCCCGGCGGTGGAACCGGGCCGCCTCAGTCCTGTTTGCGGTGGTGTGGCTGGGGCTGACGGCGGCGCTGCTGGCGTTCTCCCTGTACGTGTCGGCCCAGGAGGGGATCAGCCTCCAGCTGGAGCTCATCGCCGCCTCCGTAACGCTCCCCCTGGTGGCGGCATTTGGCCTCTACCTGCTGCTGTACTTCCTGTTTGTCCGGTGGCACTATGACCGGTTTAACCGGGCCTTCAAGGAGAAGTACGTGCTCCAGACCCTCCAGGCCGCGGGCGGCTTTGAGAGCCTGCGCTACGACCCCAGCCGGGGCTTCTCCTACCAGGAGGTCTGGGACAGCTGCGTGGTGGCCACCGGCGAGCAGAAGTATTTCAAGAGCGAGGATCTGCTCCTGGGCAGCTTCCAGGGCATACCCTTCGCCTACTGCGATGTGGTCACGGAATCTCTCAGGCGCCGCGGGAAGCGGTCCCGGGTGGAGACCATCTTCGAGGGGCAGATCCTGCGCTTCTCCCTGCCGGAGGGGTCCAAGTGGAGCTTCGGCCACCTGCAGATCTTTGAGAAGGAGCTTCTCTCCAACCTCAAGGGCCGCACCGCCCCCCACAAAATCCAGGTGGAGCACGAGGGCTTCAACCGGCGGTTCCAGGTGTTCGCCGCCGACGAGCACAACGCCTTCTATCTGCTGACCCCCCAGATGCTGGAACAGATCGTCCAGTTCGCCGACGCGGCGGGCTGCCAGATCGCCCTGACCTTTGTGGGGCCGTATCTGTATGTGGCCATGAACAGCCGGCGCAGCATGTTCGACGCCTCCGTGAAGGAGCCCTTTGACAAGCAGCGGCAGGCCATCCTGGCCGACGCGGGGCTGATGCGGCGGGCCGGGGAACTGCTGGTCCTTGAGGCGGACCTCCTGGCCCAGCGGGAGCGCACCTGAGCCCCTGTCCGGAGCCGCAGAGAAGGAGGAGGAACCATGGGGAAATTTTTTAGCGACAACGTGGAGCGGGCCCTGCAGTACATCTACTACGAGAACCGCACCGGCGGCCGCCGGGGACAGGAGGGCTTCGACCTGCTGGTGCAGACCTCCCAGGCCGGGGACGGGGACGCCGACTGCGTGCTGGCCCGCTGCCTCAGCGGCCCCCAGTACGTGTGGGCGGGCCACCACTTCCCGGAGGATGACCAGAAGGTTATGAAGCTGCTCCACCGCTCCATCCAGCGGGGCAGCGCCCTGGGCATCCTGGTGGCCAAGCGCAGCGGCGCCTTTACCCCCGTCTGGCAGGCCAAGGCCCCCATCACCCTGCAGGAGGCCTTCCAGCAGGTGCTGGACAAGGCCGCCGGCGGCGACCCCTTCTGCCAGTACGCCGTGGGCAACACCTACTTCTGGTGGGACTTCCTGTCCATTGAGGGCAGGGGCCGGGAGGACTTTTCCGATGACGCCTCCTTCCGCGCCTATATGGCCGACCGCATCTCCCGGTGTGAGGACTGGTTCTGGCGGGCCTTCCGGGGCGGCATGTATCTGGCGGGCAACAACCTCTACATCTATTATGCGAAGGGGGACGAGGGGTACATCGACCCCCAGCCGAAGAAGGCGGAGGGCATCTACCGGGAGGGGGCGGAGCTGGGCTACCCCCCGCACCAGCGGGTCCACGCCAGCGACCTGGAGGCGGCCGGCGACCGGGCGGGCGCGGTGGAGTGGCGGTGGAAGGCCGCCGAGGGCGGCGAGCCCAAGCTCTGGTACAGTCTGGGGCAGGCCTACCACCATGGCGAGGTCGTGCCGCAGGATTACGGCAGGGCCTTCTACTGCTACAGCAAGGCCCTGGAGGAGGGGGAGAGCCTGGCCTACAACGCCCTGGGGCTGTCCTACTTCTTCGGCTGGGGCGTTCCCCAGGACCGCGTCAAGGCCTACGGGTACTTCCAGCAGGACCGCGACGTATGCAAGGACGACTTCAGCTGCCCATACCTTGCCCACTGCTGCCTGGAGGGCTGGGGCACCGCCCCGGACTACCAGCGGGCCTACCAGCTGGCCTGGGAGACCAAGGACAAGGCCCGCAGCTGCTATGTGCTGGGCCGCATCTACTGCGAGGGGCTGGGCATGCCGGAGGACATCGCCATGGGCGTGGGCTTTCTGGACCGGGCCTCCAGCATGCCAGAGGCGCAGGAAGCGCGCAGGCACTACAAAAGGTCCCTCCTCGGCCGCTGGAAGCGGGTCTGAGAACCGGGGACGAAACAGCTTTTGCGCTTGAAGCCGGAGCTGCCGGCAATGCGGCGTCCTACATGGGCCTCTGCCATTGACCGGCCCGTCCTCTTATATGGAATCAATCCCTCCAAGGCGGCCTTGCCGCCCTGGAGGGATTGATTTTTCATGCAGCTTTTGCGGAAGGGCGCTCGCCCATGCTGCCCGGCCTGATCAATGCCAGGAATCCAGCGCCCTCAGCGGCACTCCCTGCATCGCAGCGCACAGCGCCCCTCCGTTTTGGCGTCTCATGGCCTGAGGCCCTCCTGTCCTATTCCAGCGCAGCCACGGCTGCCGCCTGTCTCTCCCACGCATCCTCCAGATCCTGGAAATCCCCCAGGGTGTGCAGATCTATGTGAGAGGCGTCCACGCCCTCCCCCGGCCGCTCCGCCTGCTGGGCCAGGGTGGCGGGGTATCGGCCGTCCAGCTGTCCCCGGACGCTCCCGGCCCGCAGGCGGCACACCTCCAGCAGGGTGTCCACAGCCTGAAGGTGGTCGGCGTAGGAGCAGAAGGCGGTGGGGTCCGCCTCCACATAGGGGGCGATGAGGGCCTGCGTCTCCCGGAGCACCGCCTCATACCGGCCGCTCTCAAAGTATTCCGTGACCAGCTGGTCCAGATAGGCGCGGTATATGGCGAAATAGCGGTCGTTTTTCATCAGGTTGTGGTAGAGGGGGCGCTTTTGCATGACCTCCCCCGGGGCGGGGGTATTGACCGGCCAGTTGATGAGTACGCCGGGGTCGCGGATGGGGTCGGTCATGCCCAGAGCGTAGGTGCCGAATGACAGGTTGTAGTCCCAGGGCAGGATGGACAGCACTCCGTCCTCCTCATAGAGAAAGTAGTTGTGTCCGGTGTGCCCCAGATAGCTGTCCCAGTTCATCACAAACACCTGGACGGCAAAGTAGCGGAGCACCTCGTCCACATTGACCGCCGTCTCCAGGTCCTCCCCGGTGGACAGCACCCGCAGGGCCTCCACCAGCCGGGCCTGGTCCTCTGCGCCCGCCTCAAATTTGGCATTTTCAAAAATATTGGGGTAGCTGGACGGGTCGTCATCGATGTACCGCAGGGCCACGTCGGCGTTCTCCGCCCGCAGGGAGCGGTAGTCCGGCTTATAGAGCTGTCCGTGGTTCACACCGAAGCTCCGCCTGGCAAAGGCCTCCTCCGGCTCCTCAATGGCCAGGAACAGGCCCCAGGGCTGCCCGTTCACCGTCACCCAGACATAGCTGCACAGGGGGGCCGGCACGCCCATGAACGCCATCATATCGTACACCAGATAGCTTTTCAGATAGCTGTTGTCCTGGAAGGAGGCGTCCAGGGACAGCTTGTCCAGGCCGTGGTAGCTTCCCCCGTCCACATAGTGGTCAAACTCCAGCTTGAGGCTGTACCGGCTCAGTCCATACCGCTCCGTCAGCCGCAGGGAGTTGTTCCCCTTGGCCCGCAGGCCCACCTGGTAAAACGCCTCCCCGTCAATCACAACGGTGCAGGGGGTATATGCCTCCGCCGGGGCGCTGTCCAGAAAGGCGTCCCAGTCCTCCACCTGGAGGTCCACGCTGTGGACATAGCGCCCGTCAAAGAGGCGCCCGGCATACTCCGGCTCCGCGTGGGCCGGACGGATGCCCAGGGCCTCCCCAAAGAAGAGCAGCCCCGTCAGCGCCAGGGCCAGCACCATGGCCGCCGCGCAGATCGTTTCAATGTGCCGGCTGCGGATCATGGGCCTACCCCATATAGTCCCCGTTGTAGGAGACCAGCACCACATGGCTTACCCCCGACATGGCGCCCAGCTCGCCCACAAAGCCGGTGTCCGCGTCCCGGAGGCGCACCTCATAGTTCAGCTCAATCTCGCCGGGGGAGACGCTCTTGCTCTTCAGGTTGAGCCGCCGCACCCGGGCCTCCACCAGGGCCCGGACCTGGGCCTCCTCGTCCTGAGAGGCGCAGTGGACCACCAGGATGTAGGGGGATTCTCCGTTTTTCTGCCGGGAGAACACCAGCAGCACCGCCCCCACAAAGAGGCTCCCCAGCACCGCCAGGGGGAGCAGCCCCGCGGCCAGCACAATGCCCGCGGCGATGGCCCAGAACAGGAAGGCGATGTCCATGGGCTCCTTGATGGCGGTGCGGAAGCG
>CALWXU010000031.1 GCA_944385585.1 uncultured Flavonifractor sp. | reverse complement strand
CGAGCCTATAGGCTCTGCCCGGGGCATGCCCCAAGGGGGCTTGTGCAAACCACCGGCACGGCCGGTGGTTATGATTGTATGGAAAAGCCCTTTTGCACAGCATCCGCCTGCGCTGGGGCGGGGAGCTCGAGGGGGCAGCCGCCCGCCTCAAACGGGATCAAATGCCCTGGGAGCGGAGCGAGGACGTTTGTGCCGCCAGGCGGCGCAAACGCAGCGGCGCTTTTTTGCGCCCCGTCCGTCACCAGATGCCCAGGGCGCGCTGCATGGCCAGGCTCACCGCCGCGATGGCCGCCCAGCAGCACAAGCCCATCAGGATGGGCTTGCCGCCGCTCCTCACCAGCTTGACCAGGTCGGTGTTCAGGCCGATGGCCGCCATGGCCATGATGATGAGGAACTTGGACAGCTCCTTGAAGGGGGCGAAGAAGCCGGCGTCCAGCCCCGCCCCGGTGGCGGCGGTGGTGATCACCGACGCCAGCACGAAGAACAGGATGAAGGTGGGGAAGCTCTGCTTCAGGGAGAAGCCGCCCTCCCCCGCGCCGCCGGCCTTCCGAGCTTTGGCGGCCCGCCGCAGGGCCAGGGCCAGGGTGATGGGGATGATGGCCAGGGTGCGGGTGAGCTTGACGATGGTGGCGGCGTCCAGGGTGTTGGCCCCGGGGTGCATGCCGTCCCAGGCGGCGGCCGCTGCCGTGACGGAGGAGGTGTCGTTCACCGCCGTGCCGGCGAAGAGGCCGAAGCCCTCGTTGCTCAGGCCCAGCACGCCCCCCAGGGTGGGGAAGAGCAGGGCGGCCGCCACGTTGAACAGGAAGATCACCGAGATGGACTGGGCGATCTCCTCATCGTCGGCGCCGATCACCGGGGCGGTGGCGGCGATGGCGGAGCCGCCGCAGATGGAGGAGCCCACCCCCACCAGGGTGGAGATGTTGGCGGGCACCCGCAGCAGCTTGTGGAGGGCAAAGGCCACCACCAGGGAGGTGGTGATGGTGGACAGGATGATGGGCAGGGACTGGAGCCCCACCTGGGCGATCTCCGACAGGTTGAGGCCGAAGCCCAGCAGGATCACCGCGTACTGCAAAATCTTCTTGGAGGTAAAGGCGGCGCCCGCCTGGGTTCGCCCCCTCTCCCGGAAAAGCAGGGCAAGCACCATGCCCGCCAGGATGGCGAACACCGGCCCGCCCACCACCGGCACCGCCTTGCCCAGCAGCCAGCAGGGCAGGGCGATGCACAGGCACAGGAGCAGGCCTGGCCCGCGCTCTTTCCAAAGGTTCATAGGGTATCCTCTCTTTCTCTGTATGGCTCTGTGTATGTAGACGCCCCGCTATCATACTACAAAACGTCCCCCTTGCACAAGCACTCTTTTCCGTCTCCCAGGCGGAACGGCGCGATTTCGGCGGCGCTTTCCCCCGCCGCGCACTTGCCCCCGCCGCCGTTTTCCGGTATAATGGAGCGGAATCTTTCGCCATCTCACCGGAAAGGAGCCCTGCCAACTATGTTACAGACGGTGATCCCCCAGGGGTACGCCCCCTGCCTGAACCTGTACGACACCCAGAAGGCCATCGGCCTGCTCAAGCGCCTGTTTGAGGACACCCTGGGCGGCGCCCTCCACCTGCGCCGGGTGTCCGCCCCCCTGTTTGTGGAGGCGTCCACCGGCCTCAACGACGACCTCAACGGCGTGGAGCGCCCCGTATCCTTCGACATCCCCCACGCCGGCCGGGAGGCCCAGGTGGTCCACTCCCTGGCCAAGTGGAAGCGCATGGCCCTGTACCGCTACCAGTTCTCCGTGGGGGAGGGCCTGTACACCGACATGAACGCCATCCGCCGGGACGAGGAGCTGGACAACCTCCACTCGGTGTATGTGGACCAGTGGGACTGGGAGAAGGTGATCGCCCCCCGGGACCGGAATGTGGACTACCTCCGGCAGACGGTGAACACCATCGCCGCCGCCATGCGGGAGACCCAGGCCACCCTGCGCTCCGTGTTCCCCCAGCTCACCCCCCTGCCCCTGCTGGCGGAGGAGGTTTCCTTCGTCACCACCCAGGAGCTGGAGGACCGCTGGCCCGACCTGTCCCCCAAGGAGCGGGAGGACGCCTGGGTGAAGGACCACCCGGTGACCTTCCTCATGGGCATCGGCGGGGCCCTCAAGTCCGGCAAACCCCACGACGGCCGGGCCCCCGACTACGACGACTGGACCCTCAACGGCGACATCCTGGTGTGGAACTCGGTGCTGGGCCGGGCCTTTGAGCTGTCCTCCATGGGTATCCGGGTGGACGCCGCCGCCCTGGACAAGCAGCTCACCATCGCCGGGTGCGACAGCCGGCGGGAGCTGCCCTTCCACAAGCTGCTGCTGGAGGGAAAGCTGCCCCTGACCATCGGCGGCGGCATCGGCCAGTCCCGGCTGTGCATGCTCCTGCTGGGCAAGGCCCATATTGGGGAGGTGCAGGCCAGTGTCTGGGATGCGCAGACCCTCCAGGCCTGCCGGGACGCCGGGGTGGTTCTGCTGTAGCCGCAGAGCGGCGCGCCGCCCGCCTGCGGGGATCTGTTCGGCGCGCGGGGCAAAGCGGCCCCGGATTCCCTTTGGAATCCGGGGCCGTTTTTACGCGCTGCCCAGCAGCACCGGCTGGAGCTGTCGCCCCTCCAGGGCCGCCTGCACGGCGTCCGGCACCAGGGAAAAGTCGGCCACCAGGGAGGTGGGCTTCCCCGCCGGGTCGTCCTGCCGGAAGGGGACGAAGTAGACGTTTTTCTTGTCCAGCAGCGCCCCGATATTCCTGGCCGAGCCGGACAGTCCGTCGTTGGTGGCGGGGCAGAGCACCAGGGGCCTGCCGTTGCGCAGGTGGGACTTGGCCGCCATGGTGACGGTGGTGTCGGTGACGCCGTTTGCCAGCTTGGCCAGGGTGTTGCCCGTGCAGGGGCAGACCACCAGCACGTCCAGCAGGCTCTTGGGCCCGATGGGCTCGGCCTTGGGGATGGTGTCCACCACCTGCCGGCCGCAGATGCGCTCCAGCTCCGCCCGCAGGCTGCTGGCCGTGCCGAAGCGGGTGTCGGCGGCGGCACTGATCTCCGAGACGATGGGCAGCACGTCGCCGTACCGCTCCTTCACCCGCGCCAGGGCCTCCAGGGCCTTGCTGTGGGTGCAGAAGGAGCCGCACAGGGCAAACCCCACCCGGATGGTTCCTTCCCGATGTTCCATACTCACCCTCCCAGTTCGCTCAGGATGTTGTAGATGGCGGTCTGAATGGCCCGCCCCGCCGTCACCGGGGCCGTCTTGCCGGGGAGGGAGAGGGCCCACACCACCTTGCGGCCCAGCCGGGCGGCGGCGGCGAAGTCCACGCCCCCGGGCTTGGATGCCAGGTCGATGACCAGGCAGTCCGGCTTGAGCTCCTCCAGCTCCGCCTCCCCCAGCACCGGGGCGGGCACGGTGTTGACCACCAGGTCGTACCCGCACAGCCAGCCCGCCAGCTGCCCGATGCGCTCCGTCCCCCAGTTGAAGCTCTCCGCCCAGGCCAGGGCGGCGTATTTCCGGGCCGCCACGCTGACCTTGGCCCCCAGGGCCGAGAGCCGCGGGGCCAGGGCCCGGCCCAGCCGGCCGTAGCCGATCACCAGCGCCCGGGCGCCGTGGAGGGTGATGGGCAGCTCCTCCATGGCGATCTGGATGGCCCCCTCGGCGGTGGGCACCGCGTTGGCCACCGCCAGCTCCTCCCGGGTAAAGTAGTCGTGGAGGGTGAGGCCGCGGCCCTCCGCCAGGGCCGCTGTGGCCGGGTCCACCCGCCCGGCGCACACCACCTGCCCCGGCCGCAGGGCGGCCAGCACCTCCTCCATGGGGTGGGCCGACCCGGACAGGGGGGCGTTGAGGCGCCCCCCCTCCCCCGCCGCCGGCAGGGGCAGCACCACGCAGTCGGCCAGCTCCGCCTCCCCCAGGTCCTCCGCCGCGTGCACGCCGGCCAGGGGGCCCAGCTCCTCCAGGGCGTAGGTATGTACCGTGTGGCCGTCGGCGGAGAGCAGCTCCGCCAGCTTGGCCTGCCGCATATCGCCTCCCACCACCCAGAAATTCAACTCATTCCGCATGGAAATCCTCCCTTCAGGCGGTCTGTTCCATCCTATTCCCCGGCGGGAAAAGGGTGCACAAAACCGGAAAAAATCCGGCGGTCCTTTGGCGGACCGCCGGATTTTTCCAGTTTCAAAGGGTTTCCACCTGATAGGCCAGGGTGCGCGCCCCGCCGGGGGACAGGGTGATGCAGTGGGCCTTGCCGGCGAACTCCGGCCCCTCGTCCCAGGAGGCGGCGCAGCCGTGCCACGGCTCAATGCACAGGTAGGGGGCCCGCTTCCCCGGCATGGTCCAGAGCGCCAGCATGGGGAAGCCGTCAAAGGACACCCGCACCCCCCGGCCGCTCTTCCGGCTGCGCAGGGAGACGCTGCGGGACCTCAGCCCCTCCAGGATCACGGTGTCCAGCTCGTCAAACCAGCGGTAGTCCAGCGGGAGGGTGTCCGTCTGCTCCAGGCAGGGCCTTGCGGCCGGCCGGTCCAGCAGGCCGTCCCGCAGCAGCAGGGTGGGGCAGGTCTCCCTCTCCGGAAACACCAGCGCGTAGTCCTCGAACCTCTCCCCCGCCTCCAGGGGGCAGCGGAAGCCGGTGTGGGCCCCCAGGCAGAAGGGCAGGTCCTCCGCCCCCGTGTTGGCCACCGTCACCGCCGTCACAAAGCCGTTGTCTGTCAGCCGCTGCTCCACCGTCAGGCGGAAGGGGAAGGGGTACACGGCCCGGGTCTCGGGGCTGTCCGTCAGCACCAGCCGGGCCCAGTCCTCCCCCCGCTCCGCCAGGGCAAACTCCCGCCGTCGGGCGAAGCCGTGGCGCTCCATGGCATACTCCCTCCCGCGGACGGACACCTTCCCGTCCCGCAGGTTCCCCACCACGGGGAAGAGCAGGGGGTTGCGCCCCGCCCAATAGGCCGGGTCGCCCTCCCAGATGTACTCCAGGCCGTCCGCGTCCCGATAGGACACCAGCTCCGCCCCCAGCGTCTCCACCCGGGCGGTCCGCCCGCCCCGCCTCAGCTCCAGCTCCATATGCCGCCCCTCCTGTCCGGTTCTGCCTGCATCATACCACCTCCCGGCAAAATTGGCAAGGCCGAATGGTTTGACAGACGGCCCGTTGGGGGATACAATAGGGGAAACCGCATTGCGGTTTTTCCCCCTATGGGTTACAATAGAAGTACTCTATCAAAGGAAGGAGCAGCCAGACCATGCTGTTTGCCCAATACGACCGCTATTCCTATGCCCGCACCCCTCTGGTGGAGGTCATCTGCCAGCTGCGCTTCCCCACCATCCTCGCCATCGGCGCCCAGCCCCCCGCCGCCTTCCAGGAGGCGGTGCGCCGGGACTTCCCCCAGTACGCCGCCCGGCAGGAGCAGCTGCCCCCCAAGCTGGTGCGCAAGGGCAATACCGCCTCCCTGGAGGCCCAGAAGCCCATCACCAACTACACCTTCCTCTCCCAGGACAACCGGTGGAAGCTGAACCTGACCCAGGATTTCATCGCCCTGTCCACCGTGTCCTACCAGCGGTGGGAGGATTTCGCCGCCCGGCTGGACCGCCCCCTGGCCCAGTTCATCCAGATCTACCAGCCCGCCTATTTTGAGCGCATCGGCCTGCGGTATGTAAACGCCGTCTCCCGCCAGCGGCTGGGCCTGGAGGGCCGGCTGTGGGACGACCTGATCCAGGGCCAGTATATCGGCATTCTGGGGGAGCCGGACGTGGAGGAGAGCGAGATCGCCAAGTGCTCCCTGGACGTGGAGAGCCCTCTGGTGGGGGGCTACCGGATGAAGCTCCACGCCGGCCCCGGCCTCATCGGCGGCGGCAAGACCGACAAGGAGGTCAAGTTCATCCTGGACGGGGACTTCTCCACCGCCGGCAAGCTCAACGCCGACCAGATCCCCGAGAAGCTGGAGCAGATGCACCGCTTCGCCGTGTGCCTGTTCCAGGGCGCCATTACCAAGGAGCTCCATGAGGCCATGGGCCCCACCCCCCTGGCGGAGTGAGCCGCCCCTTCCAAAACCTGGCTCCGGCGGCCCCGACGGGGCGGGAAACCGGCGCATTTAAAAGATTTTTCCATGCCTTTGCACGGCAGACAGACACCATACCCAGATGTGTTGACAGAAGGAGGCGGCGGATGTGAAACGGCTGCTGATTGTGGTGGACTACCAGAAGGACTTTGTGGACGGGGCCCTGGGCTTTGCCGGGGCGGAGCAGCTGGACGGGCCCATTGCGGCCAAAATCGCCCAATACCGGGCCGCCGGGGACGACGTGGCCTTCACCCTGGACACCCACCAGCCCAATTACCTGGATACCCAGGAGGGCCGGAAGCTGCCGGTGCCCCACTGCCTCCTCAACTCCGCGGGCTGGGAGCTCTATGGCGAGACCGGCCGGGCCCTGGACCGGAGCCGGGACATAGTCATCGGCAAGGGCACCTTTCCCTCCCTGCGGCTGGCCAACTGGCTCAAGGGACAGGGCTATGACCAGGTGGAGCTGGCGGGGCTGGTGTCCTACCTGTGCGTGCTGTCCAACGCCGTCATGGTCAAGGCCGCCCTGCCGGAGGCGGAGATCATTGTGGACGCCGCCTGCACCGCCGGGCCAGACCCGGCCCTCCACGCCAAGGGCCTGGACGTGATGGAGGCCCTCCAGATCACGGTACGGAACCGATAGAGGCTGTGAAGCAGGGGAAGGGATATCCTCGGCTTCTGCGGGCTGTCTCCCCAGGGAATGTTCCATTCACCGGGGGCCCCTTTTCAATTCTACATTTACGGGCGCCGGAAGTGAGTTCCGCCGCCCTCCGCCGCTGATCGCGGCGCCCCGCCAGGCGGGGCCCCATGGTGAGCCTGGCGGATTTGGAGGCTGAAAAACCATGAAAGAACATATGAACTACACCCTGCTCTGCGACTTCTACGAGCTCACCATGGGCAACGGCTACTTCCAGACCGAGGGGTACGCCGACCAGATCTGCTACTTCGACGTGTTTTTCCGCACCGTGCCGGACGGGGGCGGCTTCGCCATCGCCGCCGGCCTGGAGCAGGTAATCCACTACATTGAGAACCTGCGCTTCACCGACGAGGACATCGCGTTCCTGCGGGACAAGGGCTGCTTCTGCGAGGGCTTTCTGGACTATCTGCGGAGCTTCCGCTTCACCGGCGACATCTGGGCCGTGCCGGAGGGCACACCCATCTTCCCCCGGGAGCCCATCCTCACCGTCCGCGCCCCGGCCATTGAGGCCCAGTTTATCGAGACCTTCCTGCTGCTCACCCTGAACCACCAGTCCCTCATCGCCACCAAGACCAACCGCATCGTCCGGGCCGCCGACGGGCGGCCGGTGAGCGAGTTCGGCTCCCGCCGGGCCCAGGGCCCCGACGCGGCCATCCTGGGGGCCCGGGCGTCCTACATCGCCGGCTGTGCCGGCACCGCCTGCACCCTGGCCGACGAGATCTACGGCTCCCCCGCCGGGGGCACCATGGCCCACTCCTGGGTGCAGATGTTCCCCGACGAGTACACCGCCTTCAAGACCTACTGCCAGCTCTATCCCCACTCGGCCACCCTGCTGGTGGACACCTACAACGTGCTCAAGTCCGGCGTGCCCAACGCCATCCGCGCCTTCCAGGAGGTGCTGCTCCCCCAGGGCATCACCAGCTGCGCCATCCGGCTGGACAGCGGCGACCTGACCTACCTGTCCCGCAAGGCCCGGAAGATGCTGGACGCGGCGGGGCTCACCGAGTGCAAGATTGTGGCCTCCAACTCCCTGGACGAGTATATCATCCGGGATCTGCTCCTCCAGGGGGCCAGGATCGACTCCTTCGGCGTGGGGGAGCGGCTCATCACCTCCAAGAGCGAGCCGGTGTTCGGCGGGGTGTACAAGCTGGCCGCCGTGGAGGACAAGGCGGGCAGCATCATCCCCAAGATCAAGATCAGCGCCAACCCCTCCAAGATCACCACCCCCCACTTCAAGAAGGTGTACCGCCTCTTCGACAAGGAGAGCGGCAAGGCCTTTGCCGACCTCATCACCCTCCACGACGAGACGGTGGACGAGACAAAGCCCCTGGAGCTCTTCGACCCCGACGCCACCTGGAAGCGGAGCGTGGTCTCCAACTTTACCGCCCGGGAGCTGCTGGTGCCCATCTTCCGCGGGGGGAAGCGGGTGTACCAGTCCCCGCCCATCGCCGAGATGCGGGCCTGGTGCGCCGGGCAGATCGACCTGCTGTGGGACGAGGTCAAGCGGTTTGAAAACCCCCACAACTACTATGTGGACCTGTCCCAGAAGCTGTGGGACATCCAGCAGGAGCTTCTGGAGCGGGAGGGCTGAACGCCGGCGCGGCAGCGCGCATAGGACCCGGCCGCCGAAGGTTTCGCCTTCGGCGGCCGGGTCCGCCTTCTCTTTCCCCTGCGCGGCGGCGCAGCCCTATCCGGAGGCCAGCAGCAGGTGCCGCTGGCCTCCGTCCATCCGCTCCACCAGCTGTTCAGCTCCCCCTTTAAGTACCGCTTCTGGCGGATGGAGACGCCGGTCACCAGCTGGGCCAGGTCGCAGTCCAGCCGGGCCGCCACCGCAGCCAGCGTGTCCAGGTTGACCCGGGCTGCGCCCCGCTCAATCCGGCTGACGTCCCCCAGGGAAACCGAACGGGCCTCCGCCCCCCGCGCCTGGCCGTTCCGCCACTTGACGGCGGCCCGGATGCCCTGATACAATCAGATCCAGACGAAAGAAAGGAGCCAAGCTTTATGACAGAGCGCATCGCGCAGGGGCTCTACCGCATCCCGGTGCCCCTGCCCGGCAATCCCCTGCGGGAGCTGAACAGCTATCTGCTCACCGGCGGGGAGCGGAAGCTGCTCATCGACACCGGCTTCCGGCAGGAGGAGTGCCGCCAGGCCCTCTTCGCCGGCCTGGCGGAGCTGGGGGTGGACCCGCGGGACGTGGACGTGGTGCTCACCCACCTCCACTCCGACCACTCCGGCCTTGCTCCGGAGGTGGCGGGGGACGCGGGCTGGATCTACGCCAGCGGGCCGGACCGGGACTACCTGGAGCACATGGGCAGCGACCAGTGGGCCCGCATCGACGCCTTTTACCGCTCTGAGGGGTTTCCCCCGGAGCTGCTGGTCCAAAACCGGACCCGGAACCCCTCCCGGGCGCTGATCCCCGCGCCCACCACCCGCTACCGCACCCTGGAGCCCGGCGCCCTGCTGGAGGCGGGCTCCAGGCGGCTGCGCTGCATCCTGGTCCCGGGCCACACCCCGGGGCAGATGTGCTTCTGGGAGGAGCGGGAGGGCATCCTCTTCACCGGGGATCACGTGCTCTTCGACATCTCCCCCAACATCACCCCGTGGGCGGGCATGGAGGACGCCCTGGGCAGCTATCTGGAGAGCCTGCGCGCCGTGCGGGACATGCCCGTCCGGCTGTCCCTGCCCGGCCACCGGGGCCGTGGGGAGCTGGCCCCCCGGGTGGATTCCCTGCTGGAGCACCACGCCCGCCGGCTGGACGGCCTGCACGCCATCCTGCGGGAGCGGCCGGAGCTCACCGCCTATGAGGCCGCCGGATTCATGCGCTGGCGCATCCGGGCCAGCAGCTGGAAGGACTTCCCCCTGGCCCAGAAGTGGTTTGCCGTGGGGGAGTGCATCGCCCATCTGGACCATCTGCGCATGCTGGGGCGGGTCATCCGGTTCTGGGAGGGCGGCGTCTGGCGCTACCGGGCTGTCTGACCCCGCGTTCAGCGCCCCGCGGAACAAAAACGGGACTGCCGCCCGGCGGGCGGCAGTCCCGTTTTTCATTGTCCTGCGCGGCACCGGCCCCTGACCTGTCCAGGGGGCCGGCGGCGCGCCTCAGCGGCCGCTGAGGGCCTTCCACAGCTTCCTTTGATTGGGCAGCATCCGGCGGGGCGGATTGCGCCGCTGGTACCGCAGCGCCGTCTCCGCCCGGCGGTCCTGGGCCAGGAAGGGGAGCAGCGGGGCGGCGTACCCCTCAAAGGCCTGCAGGGAAAACTCCACGCTCTGGTCGGCGGGGCGGGGGTAGAACAGCATCTGCTCCAGGGCCTGGGCCGCGTAGCCGTCCGCCTCCTCCGGCGTGCAGCCGGCCAGCAGGCCGGCCAGCCCGGCCACCCACTCCTCCAGCGCCGGGGCGAAGGCGCTCACCAGCTGGTTGACCCTGGGGTTGCCCTGGGAGCGGAACAGGTTTCCCACCACCTCTGACAGGGCGGTGGCGCGGCTGTCCTCCAGCTCCGCCCGATAGCGGGCATAGCCCTTCTGCAGGGCCTCCAGCGCCCCCTCCGGGGTCTGGGGTGCATTGGGTTCCATGGCGTTCCCTCCTTTTTCCCCATTATAATGCGGACAGGGCCAATCTGCAAGCCCTGGATCAGGGGGACTGCGGATTGGCCCGCTGCGGGGAGGCCCTCACTCCTCCGTCCAGCCCGCGCTGGCGCGCAGGTACTCCTCCCGCAGCATGGACATCAGGTGCACGTCGTGGAGCACGCCGTCCTTGCGGCAGTTTTTCCGGAGCACCCCCTCGTACTGGAACCCCAGGGAGAGGTACAGCCGGGCCGCGGGGTTGCCGGTGTAGTGGTCCAGATAGACCCGCTCCATGGTCCAGTCCCGGAAGCAGCGGCGCAGGACGGCCTGCATGGCCTGCCGGCCGTAGCCCTTCCCCCGCTGGTCCAGCTCCCCCAGGTAGATGCGGAAGATCTCCGCCTTCCACCCCGGGATCCGGCCGGCCAGCACCACCCGGCCGATGGGCCTGCCGTCGGAGCGGCGGAGGATGGTGTACTGTGCGGTGCCCTCGTCGGCCTCCCCCGCCCGGAAGGCCTCCTCCACATCTGCGGGGGTCTGTCCCGCGGAGATGCTGAAGAACCGATGAACCTCCGGCAGCCGCTCCCACCGGTAGAATTGGGGCAGATCCCCCTCCTCCGAGGGGCGCAGCACCAGGCCGCTGGTCCACATGCTCTGGGTATCCTTCATCAGTCTCCCCTCCACAAGCTGTCTGCGCTTCCGCGCCGGCGGCGTTATACCGGGTAGTAGCGGAGCAGGCCGTCCGACACTTCCTCCCGGACGCACCCCTCCGCCCTGAGGTAGTCCAGGTGGGACAGGCACTCGCCCACGGCGAACCACTTCTGGGCGATGGGGAAGTCGTCCCAATTCTTGGCCCGGATGCGCCAGGTCATCCGCCCGGCGATATCGTAGGGCAGCAGGCCGGGCTCCTCCCGCACCACCTTGAGGCACTCGCCCAGCCGGTACTCGTGGTGGGCCAGCAGGGCGTCGATGCGGGCGTGGAAATCGCCGGTGGCCCGGTGGGCGGGCAGGGCGGTCTTTACCGGATAGGCCCGCACCTTCTTCAGGCTCTCCAGGTAGCGGCCCAGGGCGTTTTCCAGGTTGGGCCAGCGGGTGATGTTGGGGGTGATGTCAAAGAGCACGTGGTCCCCGGTGAACATGGTCTGCTGCTCCTCCATCCACAGGCACAGGTGGCTGGGGGTATGGCCGGGGGTCTGGATCGCCTGAAGGCGGTAGCCCCCCACCTCCAGCGTGTCGCCGGTGGACAGGTGGGTGTAGCGGTCAAAGTCCGGGTCGGGGGCGAAGCGCCGGCCGGGGTGGGTGTCGGACACCACCTTCAGCATGTCCGCCGGGATGCCGGTCATGGCGAAGCGGCCGTCCTCCTGCCGCTCCAGCTCGAAGCGGGTCCTGCCCACGATCCAGTCCCGGTCCAGGTCGTCGATGTAGACCCGGCTCTCCGGCGAGGCCACCTCCGGCAGCAGGCCGGTGTGGTCGGAGTGCAGGTGGGTGAGCAGTACGTCGGTGTCCTCCATCCGCACGCCCAGCTCCTGCAGGCCGGCGAAGAGGGCCTGCCTGCACGCCTCCTGCCGGAACCCGGTGTCGATGAGCAGGCTGCGCTCCCTCCCCCGGATCAGGTAGCAGTTCAATTCGCGGAGCGGGTTGTTGGGCAGGGGGACGGGGATGCGGTAGATATGTTCCATCACTTCACGGGTCACAATCATCGCCTGCCTTCTGTTGGAAAACTGGTTTTGCGGGCTGGCAGCAGGGGCCCGCGCCCTCTGGCGGCCCGCCGGCATGTGGGCGGCCCGGCGCTCCCCCCTCTGGGGCGGAGCGGCTGCTTTCTCCCCCATGATCATATATTCCCCCCGGCTTGTCAACGATTTATTTCTGCATCACGCCGCCGCTCCCTGCCGCTGCCGCGGCCCTGCCGCCGGATCTCCCCCACACAAATCTCCGGCGAATTTGGGCGCTTTGTGTATTTTTGTGCTTGACAGGCCGCAGGGCGCCTGTTACCATCTTTATTAAAATAGTTTTCTGTCAGAATGGATGAACGGAGCGGGCGGCGCTCCCTGGGAGAGCGGTGTATCCCGCCGGCCGCCGTCAGACGGCGGCGGCATGGGCGTATCAATGATCTTAAATGTACTGTGGAGGTTGACATGGACTATCAAAAGCTGTATCAGGAGAAGCTGACCACCGCGGAAAACGCGGTAAAGGTGATCAAATCCGGGGACTGGGTGGACTACGGCTGGTGCACCAACCATCCGGTGGCCCTGGACAAGGCCCTGGCGGCCCGGAAGGATGAGCTGACCGACGTAAAGGTGCGGGGCGGCGTCACCATGTGGATGCCGGAGATCTGCAAGGCGGAGGACGCCGGGGACCACTTCACCTGGCACGCCTGGCACATGACCGGGGTGGACCGGAAAATCGCCGCCAAGGGCATGGGGTACTTCATCCCCCTGCGCTACTCTGAGCTGCCCCGCCTCTACCGGGAGAACGTGTCCGTGGACGTGGCCATGCTCCAGGTCACTCCCATGGACCAGTATGGCAACTTCAACTTCAGCGTGGCCGCCTCCCATCTGGCCGACATGCTGGAGAAGGCCAAGGTCGTCATCGTGGAGGTCAATGCGAGCCTGCCCTGGGTCAACGGCCTGACCGGCAGTGAAATCAACATCAGGGACGTGGACTTCGTGGTGGAGGGGGACAACCCGCCGATGGCCCAGCTGGGCGGCGGCGGGGAGCCCACCGAGGTGGATCAGGCCGTCGCCAACCTGATTGTGCCCGAGATCCCCAACGGCGCCTGCCTCCAGCTGGGCATCGGCGGCATGCCCAACACCATCGGCGCCATGATCGCCCAGTCCGACCTGAAGGATCTGGGCGTCCACACCGAGATGTACGTGGACGCCTTCGTGGACATCGCCAATGCCGGCAAGATCACCGGAAAGCACAAGAGCCTGGACAAGGGCCGGCAGGTGTTTGCCTTCGGGGCGGGCACTCAGAAGCTGTACGACTACGTGAACCGCAATCCGGAGGTTATGTCCGCGCCGGTGGACTACACCAACGATGTCCACGTGATTTCCCAGCTGGACAACTTCATCTCCATCAACAACGCGGTGGATGTGGACCTGTTCGGGCAGGTCAACGCCGAGAGCGCCGGGCTCAAGCACATCTCCGGTACCGGCGGACAGCTGGACTTCGTCATGGGCGCCTACTTATCCAAGGGCGGCAAGAGCTTCATCTGCCTGTCCTCCACCATGACGGGCAAGGACGGGCAGCTCAAGAGCCGCATCGTCCCCACCCTGACCCAGGGCACCATCGTCACAGACCCCCGCTCCGCGGCGCACTACCTGGTCACCGAGCACGGCATGGTCAACCTGAAGGGGGCCTCCACCTGGGAGCGGGCGGAGAAGATCATCTCCATCGCCCATCCCGACTTCCGGGAGGAACTCATCGCCCAGGCCGAGAAGATCGGCATCTGGAGGCGGAGCAATCGCTGAACACCCATATCAGGCAAAAAAAGAGCCCGCGCCCCGGAATCCGGGGCGCGGGCTTTTGCGGGCCGGTGCCGCTGTTACAGCTTCAGCCGCTCCATGAACTCCTCGCCGGTGATGGTCTCCTTCTCCAGGAGGTAGCCGGCCAGGGCGTGGAGCTGCTCCTCGTGGGCTTTCAGCAGCTCCCGGGCCTTCTGGTGGGCGGCCTTGACGGTGTCCACCACCAGCCGGTCGATCTCCGCGGCGGTGTCGGCGGAGCAGGCCAGGGAGGCGTCGCCCCCCAGGTACTGGTTGTTCACCGTCTCCAGGGCCACCATGTCGAACTCTTCGGTCATGCCGTAGCGGGTGATCATGGCCCGGGCCAGCTTGGTGGCCTGCTCGATGTCGTTGGAGGCGCCGGTGGTCATGTTGTCCTCCCCGAAGATCAGCTCCTCGGCGGAGCGGCCGCCGGTGAGGGTGGCGATCTTGTTGCGCAGCTCGGCGCGGCTCATCAGGTTGTGCTCCCCGGAGTCCACCTGCATGGTGTAGCCCAGGGCGCCGGAGGTGCGGGGCACGATGGTGATCTTGGTCACCGGGGCGGAGTGGCTCTGCAGGGCGGCCACCAGGGCGTGGCCCACCTCGTGGTAGGCCACGATCTTCTTCTCCTCCGGGGAGATGACGGCGTTCTTCCGCTGGGCGCCGGCGATGACGGTCTCCACGCTCTCCTCCAGGTCGGCCTGGGTCACCGTCTTGCGGCCCTGCCGCACCGCCCGGAGGGCGCCCTCGTTGACGATGTTGGCCAGCTCCGCGCCGGAGGCGCCGGCGGTGGCCCGGGCGATGGCGTCCCAGTCCACGTCCCCGTCGATGTGCACGTCCCTGCCGTGGACCTTCAGGATGGCGGTCCGCCCCTGCAGGTCTGGCAGCTCCACCGGCACCCGCCGGTCAAACCGGCCGGGCCGCAGCAGGGCGGGGTCCAGGCTCTCCGGCCGGTTGGTGGCCGCCAGGAGCACCACGCCCTTGCTGGAGTCGAAGCCGTCCATCTCAGCCAGCAGCTGGTTGAGGGTCTGCTCCCGCTCGTCGTTGCCGCCGTAGCCGCCGGTGTCCCGCTTCTTGCCGATGGCGTCGATCTCGTCGATGAATACGATGCAAGGGGCCTTCTCGTTGGCCTGCTTGAACAGGTCGCGGACCTTGGCGGCCCCCATGCCCACGAACATCTCCACAAACTCCGAGCCGGAGATGGAGAAGAAGGGCACCCTGGCCTCCCCGGCCACAGCCTTGGCCAGCAGGGTCTTGCCGGTGCCCGGCGGGCCCACCAGCAGCACGCCCTTGGGCAGCTTGGCGCCGATGGCGGCGTACTTCTCCGGCTCGTGGAGGAAGTCCACCACCTCCATCAGGGCCTCCTTGGCCTCGTCCTGGCCGGCCACGTCGGCGAAGGACACCCCGGTGGAGGCCTCCTCCACATACACCTTGGCGTTGGCCTTGCCGAAGGTCATGGCGTTGCCTATGCCGCCTGGCATGCCGCCCCCCATCTTCTTCACCATCCAGCGGGAGAGCAGCTCGCCCAGGATGATAAAGATAAAGATGGGCAAAATCCAGCTCACCAGGATGGAGAGCAGGGGGTTGGCCTGGGTGGGGATCTCGGCGGTAAACTCGATGTCCTGGTTGTCCCGCAGCTGGTTGAGCAGCCGCTGCCCGTCGTCCGGCCAGACGCCGGTCTGGTAGACGCCCTCGCTGCCGCTCTCGTCCGTGGCCAGGAATACGATCTCCCGGTTGGTCTCGTCCAGGGCCACCTGGGTCACCTGGCCGGCGTCCACCATGTCCAGGAACTGGCTGTAGGGCACCTCGTAGACCTGCCGCTCCAGCATGGAGGGGAACAGGAACACGTTGAGGAGCATCAGCACAATCAGCGCCACCAGGTAGTAGAAAAAGAGCGGTTTTTTGGGCGGCGACGGCTTCACATCGCTGTCTTTGATCTCTTTCATTGCACATTCCTCCGTAATCCGAATAAATACTTCGTATACGAACAATAGGATATCCCCTCCCATTGTCGATGTCAACTGCCCGCCGCCGTATTTTACACATTGTTCACAGTCGGCCGCCCCCGCGCCGCGATTGCGCAGGCGCCTGGAATGTGATATGATCGTAATACCCCAATTCCAGAAGAAAGAGAGGAGTTCCCATGAAAAAAGCCCTGTCCCTGCTGCTCTGCCTGGCGCTGCTGTGCGCCCCCCTGCCCGCCCGGGCCGCCGGCGGGGCCCCCAGCTGGGCGTCCGACGCCTATGCCGACCTCCAGTCCCACGGTCTCCTCCCCGCCCAGGCACAGACCGCCGGGGAGATCACCCGCGGCTCCTTCGCCGGCCTGCTGGCCGACGCGGTCCAGGCCGTCCTCCCCGCCGAGGCGCTGGCGGAGCACCCTCCGGTGGACGCCGGCTACTTCGCCGACGGGGTAAGCGACCCCTCCCTCCTCGCCGCCGCGGCCTACGGCATCCTGGAGGGCACCCTGTCCGGCGGGGCGCGCTATGCCGACGCGGACAGCCCCCTGACCCGGGAGCAGGCCGCCAAGATGGTGTGCTCCGCCCTGGACTTTTCCGGCTCCCTGGGCTACCAGGCCTCCCCCGCCGGCCAGGCCGCCCAGTACGCCGACGCCGGCTCCATCAGCAGCTGGGCCGCCCCCTATACCGGGCAGGTGGCCGCCTACTCCATCATGGTGGGGGACCAGGCCGGCAACTTCAACCCAGCCGCCAGCCTGGACTGGCCCTCCGCCGTGGTGATCCTCTCCCGCACCCTGGGCCTGCTGGAGCAGGCCGCCTCCGGCCTGTCTGTCCTCCCCCTGGACAGCGCCCTGGACTGGAGCGGCGCCGACTCCTTCGGCCGGGGGGACCGCTCCGTGTCCCGGCCCCTCACCGACTATGTCAAGGGCTACTACATCATCGACAACGGGGACGGCACCGTCTCCGGCCTGTCGGCCCCCATCTCCGGCCAGGCCGGGGGGCAGTTCTCCGTGGAGCGGTACGACGCCCAGGGCGCCGTCACCTCCACCAAGACCCTGCCCATGGAGCTGCCCATCCTGGGCACGGTGTTCTCCGGGGCGGAGTACAACTACGTGGCCTTCGGGCAGATGAACAGCAGCGGCTCGGACAGCCAGGAGGTGTGGCGCATCGTCCAGTATGACAAGGACTGGAACCGACTGGGGGCCGTCTCCCTCACCGGCGGGGACACCTACACCACCGAGCCCTTCCGCTCCGCCGTCCCCCGCATGGCGGAGAGCGCCGACGGCCAGACCGTGACCCTCTACGCCGCCCGCACCCGCTACGACGGCCACCAGTCCAACATCACCTTTGTGATGAACGCCCAGCCCTTCTCCCTCCGCACGTGCATGGGGGAGGAGTTCCCCTCCAACCACGTCAGCCACTCCTTCGGGCAGTTCATCCAGTATGACGGCAGCCAGATGGTGACGGTGGACCACGGGGACGCCTATCCCCGCTCCTTCGTGCTCCAGGCCGGGGGCAGCTCCATCGACCTGCTGGACATCTACGGCGAAACCGGCGACAACGTCACCAACGCCATCGGCAGCGGCTTTGAGGTCTCCGACAGCGGCTATCTGTTCCTGGGCTGCTCCGACCCCCAGCAGGGCGGCGGGACCGAGCCGTGGAACGTGTTCCTGGCCTACACCGGCCGGGACAGCCGCAGCCCCCAGCTCACCTGGCTCACCGACAGCAGCGCGACCATCAACTGCGCCCGGCTGGTGAAGGTGGACGGGGACACCTTCGTGGCCCTGTGGGGCCAGGACGACGGCGTCCACCTCCAGGTGCTGGACGGTCAGGGCGACCGGGTGGGGGCCGAGCAGAGCCTCCCCGGCCTCACCATGCCCCCCACCCAGCCGGTGGTGCAGGACGGGAGCATCCGCTGGATTCAGCTGGACGGCCAGACCGACAGCCCCTGCCTGTATACCCTGACCATCGCATGAGAGAAACACCCACCGCACCGGAAAGCGCGGCGGGGCGGCCCCTATGGGGCCGCCCCGCCGCTGTTCTCCTGCGATGTCGATGGCAGGCCCAGCCCGCGGGCCCGCGCCCAGAGGTCCTCCGCCACATGTGCGCAGGGCAGGCCCCTGTCCCGGAAGGCCTCCGCGCCGGTGGTGCCGTTGAGCACCGCGCAGAACGGGGCCCCCGCCCGCAGGGCCGTCTCCCCGTCGATCACCGTGTCCCCGCAGTAGAGGACCTCCCCCGGCGTGAGGCCCAGGGCGGCAATGGAGGAGAGCAGCCCCTGGGGGTCCGGCTTGGGGGCGGACACCTGGTCGCCCCCCACCACGGAGGTGAGCAGATGGGCCACGCCCCTGGCCTCCAGCACGTCCCGGAGGGTGGCGGTCTTTTTGGTGCTGACGATGCCGACGGGTATCCCCCGCTCCTTCAGGGCGGCCAGCAGCTCCGCCGCGCCGGGGAAGAGCCTGGTGGTCTCCACCTGGAGGGGGCCGGCCTTTTCGGTATACAGCCGCCGGAACTCCGCCCGGCCGGCCGGGTCCGCGTCGCCGGAGAGGAGGGTGTACTCGTCCTCCAGCATCATGCCGATGGTGCGGCGTACCGCCTCCCGGTCCGGCTCCGGCAGGCCCAGCTTCTCAAAGGCGTAGCGGAACCCGGCCACAATGGCCTCGGTGCCGTCGCCCAGGGTATAGTCGAAATCGAAAAATACGGCTTTGAACTTCATCATACGCTCCTGTCCGCGGGTTTCTGCCGCCCCGCAGGATCTGCGCCCGCAGGCGCGCTTTGAGGCCCACGCCGCCTCTGCGGCGGCGCAGATTCTACCAGAATTGATCCGTTCCGGGACCATGGCCCCGGAACGGACTCCGCCCGGGGAAGCGGTATCACCGATTCCCCAGATTGCTATTCGTACTGCCGCCGCCCGGCGGTGCTGGGTATGTGCAGCTCGTCCCGGTACTTGGCCACCGTGCGGCGGGAGATGGCGCAGCCCTGGGCGGCCATCTGCTCGCAGAGCTTCTGGTCGGACAGGGGCCGGCGCTTGTCCTCCTCGGCAATGAGCTTTTTCAGCAGGGCCTTGGCCGCGTCGGGGGAGGAGGCCTCCTCCCCGCTGCTGGCGGCGGCGCCCAGGCTACGGGAGAAAAAGTAGCTCAGGGGGTACACCCCCATGGAGCACTGGATGTACTTCTCCTTCACCGCCCGGCTCACCGTGGACTCGTGGACGCCGATGTGCCCGGCCACGTCGGCCAGGGACAGGGGGACCAGGTGGCCCGGCCCGTGGCGGAAGAAGTCCTCCTGCAGCTCCAGGATGCACTGGGCGCAGGCCATGAGGGTGGAGCGGCGCTGCTCGATGGCCTTGACCATCCACTTGGCCTGCCGCACCTTGCCGGTCAGGTACTCCTTCACCTGCTCGTCGTCGCTCTCCTGGAGCAGGCGGGTGTAGTAACCGCTGATGTTCAGGGTGGGGAAATAGTAGTCGTTGGTCAGCAGCTCGAAGTGGTCGGGGAAGCTGACCACGATGATGTCCGGGTTGATGTAGGTCAGGTTCTCCCGGGCGGCGAAGCCGGTGCCCGGCCGGGGGTTGAGGGAGCGGATGAGCTCACAGGCCGCCCGCACCTCCTCCTGCCCGGCCTTCAGCTCCCGGGCGATCAGGCCGTAGCGGCTTTTGGACAGGGCGTCCAGATAGCCCTCCACAATGGCCACCGCCAGCTCGTTCACCGGCGTGCGGCGGACCAGCTGGAGCCTGAGACACTCTGCCAGGCTGCGGGCCCCCACGCCGGCCGGCTCCAGGGACTGCACTGCCTCCAGTGCCCGCTCCATGACCCCCTCCGGGCAGCCGCAGGCGGCGGCCAGGGCCTCCAGGGGCTCGTCCAGCCAACCGTTCTGGTTCAGGCTCTCCACCAGGAACACCCCGGCCTCCATCACCTCCGGCTCCAGCTCCAGCACCCGCAGCTGGGAGAGCACATAGTAGTATAGGTTCTCATCGTCGTCGTCCACCGTGCCGTAATTTTTGAGGGGGCTGTCCTCCTCCTCGGTGTCCTGCTGGTGGTAGTAGCGGTTCTGCGGGTCGGTGGACTCCAGCCACTCCAGCTTGCGCCGGAGGACGGAAAACTCATCCTGCTTGTCGTAGGCCTCCTCCGACTCCAGCACCGGGTTCTCCTGCACCGCCTCCTCGATGTATTCCAGAAGCTCCTGGGAGCCCATCTGCAGGATTTCCATGGACTGCAGCATCTGGGGCGACAGGGTCTGCGTCTGCTTCTGAGAGAGATTGAGTTCCAATGCGTCGGCCTCCCTTTGCGAAAAACGGCGGATTCTCGTACGGGAGACAGTATAACACGAATGGGCCCCTCATTTCAACCGCGGGCCGTCCTGCAAAACGTAGAAAATCACCCGCCGGGGATGTGGACAATGCCCGTGCTCACTCCTCCGGGCGGAGGAGGGCCTCCGCGCCGTAGCGCAGGCAGCGGCGCAGCCTGGCCTCCCCCCGCTTGATGGTGCGGGCCACCGATGAGCGGCTCACCCCCAGCTTCTCCCCGATCTGCCGGGTGTTGAGCCGCTGGGCGTAGTAGAGCAGCAGCATCTCCCGCTGCCGGGGCGTCACGTCCTCCTGCAGGGCGCGGACCAGGTTGCGCCTGACCCGGCCCATCTGGGCGGAGTTGTCCTCCGCCATGGCCAGGGCGTAGGCAGCCATGTCGGCGGCGTAGGCCCTCCCCCGCTTATAGCGTATATCGCCCACTGCGGCGATACCCCCTCTCATAGTAGTGTTCGCACAGGGCCGCCAGCTCCCGCGCCTCCCGCCACATGGCCCGCAGCAGGCGGATGCGTCCGTCCAGCAGCCGGCGGGCCGCCGCGTCCGCCTCGCCCTGCCGCCGCCCCTCCAGGTCCAGCGCCCGCGCCCGCAGGGCCTCCGCCCCGGCCCGGTACTGCCCGGAAAGCTCTGATAGTGTCATCTGCATCTCCTTCCTCCTCTTGTCCCTCCCCGCCGGCCAGCCGGAGCCGGCAGGCCGGGCAAAGCCCCTCTTCGCCGCCATAGAGCTCCCCCCGGCACCGGCGGCACCACCCCGCCGGGGCAAGCAGCTGGCTGTCCCGCAGGGGCCGCGCCCACACCTTCGGCCGAATCATCCACGCCTCCCTACACAAAAAGAGAGAATTCCTGAAAATTCTTCTTGACAAATCACCGTTCCCTTGGTAGAATAGTTTTCGCTGTGGACGAGCTGGTATGCTGGTGTAGCTCAGTTGGTAGAGCAGTTGATTTGTAATCAACCGGTCGGGGGTTCGAGTCCGTCCACCAGCTCCA
>CALWXU010000030.1 GCA_944385585.1 uncultured Flavonifractor sp. | reverse complement strand
TCCACATCGACGGCCTGCGGCTGGACGCCGCCGACTGCGTGGACTTCGACTTCTTCCGCGCCCTCAAGGGCTATGTCAGGGAGCGAAACCCCGACTTCTGGCTCATGGGGGAGATCATCCACGGGGACTACGCCCGCTGGGCCAACCCGGATCTGCTGGACTCGGTGACCAACTACGAGTGCTGGAAGGGCCTTTGGTCGGCCCACAACTCCAAAAATTACTTTGAGATCGCCCACTCCCTGAACCGGCAGTTCGGCCCCGGCGGCATCTACAAGAATCTAAACCTCTACAGCTTCGCTGACAACCACGACGTGAACCGGCTGGCCAGTCAGCTCACCAACCGCCGCCACCTGGAGAACGTCTACACCATCCTCTACACCATGCCAGGCGTCTCCTCCCTCTATTACGGCAGCGAATGGGCCGTGGAGGGGGTGCGCTCCAAGACCTCGGATACCGCCCTGCGCCCCTGCCTGGAGCTGGCGGAGATGGCCGGGCGGGACCAGGCCCTGTGCGGCCATCTGTCCAGGCTGGCCCGTATCCGTGCGGCCTTTCCAGCCCTGCGGCATGGGGACTATGAGAATGTGGTGATCAAGAACGAGCAGCTGGTCTACCGCCGGGCCACCCCGGAACAGCGGGTGTACCTCCTGCTCAACCTGTCTGAGGAGGAGGTTCACCTGGAGTTTCCCCATGGGGAGCCGGTGCTCCAGGACGTGCTCAACGGCAACGCCATCTTCCACAACGACGGCGGCCGCACCTGGCTGCCGGTGCCCGCCTGCGGGGCGCGCATCCTGGTGGGCGCCCCAGACCGCTTTGCCTGGAACGGGTAACTGTTCACAGTTTTCCCTTTACTTTTCCGCCGGGCCGTGCTACAATGAGGACGATTCTAAATCTAATCTTGGTAATGATATAAGAAGGTTTTTACTATGTCCTTTAAGATCATTGTTGACAGCTGCTGCGATCTGACGCCGGCCCAGCTCCGGGAGGGCTGCTTTGTCAAGGTGCCCCTGACCATCCGGGTGGGAGGCCACACCATTGTGGACGACGACACCTTTGACCAGGGGGAGCTGCTCTGGCGGATGCGGGAGAGCGAGACCGCCCCCCAGTCCGCCTGCCCATCCCCCATGCAGTATCTGGAGGCCTTTGCCTGCGGGGCGGACGACCTGTACGTGGTCACCCTCTCCGCCCTGCTGTCCGGCTCCCACAACGCCGCGGCCCAGGCCCGCAGCATCTGGCTGGAGGACCACCCCAGCGCCAACGTGCACATCTTCAACTCCTGCTCCGCCTCGGCGGGGGAGGTGCTGGTGGCCCTGAAAATCCAGGAGCTGGCCCAGGCGGGGGTGGACTTCACCACGGTAGTGGACCAGACCTCCAGATATATCAACGAGATGGAGACCTATTTCGTGCTGGAGACCCTGGACACCCTGCGCAAGGCCGGCCGGCTCAACCGGGTGCAGTCCATCGTCACCAGCACCCTGCACATCAAGCTGCTGATGGGCGCTACTCCGGAGGGGGAGATCTGTAAAAAGGGGCAGGCCATGTCCGTCAAGCAGGCGCTGAACAAGATGGTGGCCCTCATGGCCGCCGACCTGAAGCACGTGGGGAAGCGGCTGTCCATCGTCCACTGCAACTGCCTGGAGCGCGCCTTTTATGTCAAGGAGCTGGCCATGAAGCAGTGCCGGTTCGACGAGATCCTGGTCAGCGACACCGGAGGCATTGCCACCATGTACGCCAACGACGGCGGGGTCATTGTGGCCTATTGACATAAAATCCTGCTGCGCCATCATTGATGAGGCCATATCCTTTTTCCCGTTGTCCAAGATGTACTGTAATCCTACTGTTGAACCTGCGCCTCCGCGGCTGGCCGCACTTGACCCAACGGAGCGCTTTTGTTATAATAAACTGCATCTGTACGGCGGGGAGGGTCGGAGATGGTTCTGGCGGTAGATGTGGGCAACTCGAACACTACGGTGGGCCTCTTTGACGGGGCGGGAAGGCTGACGTTCCGCTCCACCCTGGAGACCTCCCGGGGCAAGACCCGGGATCAGTGTGCCGTGGAGCTGCTAGGCGTGTTCCAGCTCTACGGGGCGGACGCCAGGGCGGTGGACGGAGCCATCCTGTCCAGCGTTGTGCCTCCGCTGACCGCTGTGTTCATCGACGCCATCGCCCGCCTGACGGAGAAGCAGCCTTTGGTGGTGGGACCCGGCATCAAGACGGGCCTGAACATCAAGGCGGAGATCCACAACCAGCTGGGCAGCGATATTGTGGCCTCTTCCGTGGCCGCCATTGACCGGTATCCCAGCCCCCTGGTTATGGTGGATATGGGCACCGCCACGTCCCTGTCGCTGATTGTGGGCAGTGTATACGAGGGGTGCAGCATTATGCCGGGCCTGGCCCTGGCACTGGACGCCCTGTCGGAGCGGGCGGCGGAGCTGCCGTCCATCTCCCTGGAGAGCCCTTCCACGCCGTCCCTGCTGGGACGCACCACCGAGGAGGCCATGCGCTCCGGGGTGCTCTATGGCCACGCCAGCATGGTGGACGGTATGGTGGACCGGATGGAGGAGGAGCTGGGGCAGGCGGTCACGGTGGTGGCCACCGGCGGCAACGCCCCCCGCATCCTGCAGTACTGCAGGCGGAAGATCCAATACGACGCCGACCTGGTGATGACCGGGCTTTATCTGCTCTACCAGCGCAACGCGAAAAGGCACCGGAGGGCATAGCCGGGACGGCCCCATTTCTCTGTACTCACCGGCCGCGGCCGTGGGTAAATACATTGCGCTGCATCCTTGAAGAGAAGAGAGGAGCGGCAGCAGGAGGTAATTTCATATGAGAGCAAGCGAAAAGACCAGACGGCTGACGGGACTGGCCCTGATGACGGCCATTGTCATAGTCCTGCAGCTAGTCGCAAGCGCACTGGTTCGGGTCGGGGTGTTCGCCCCCACGCTGACCCTGGCCCCCATCCTGATCGGGGCCGCCATATACGGCCCCAAGGCGGGCGCCTATCTGGGCGGCGTGTTTGGCGTGGTGGTAACGATCACCTGCATCATCGGTTGGGACGCAGGTGGCAATGCCCTTTGGAATGCCAATCCCTTTTTGACTGCCCTGCTCTGCATCCTTAAGGGCGTCGCAGCGGGCCTGGCCGCCGGCCTGGTTTATTGGGCCATCGCCGGGGATGGCAAGTCCCACAGAGCATCCCTGGTCGGCTCCATTGTGGCTGGTATTGTGAGCCCGGTGGTCAACACCGGAATTTTCCTGCTGGGCCTGTTCTTCCTGTTTCCCACCTTTTTGGAGGCGTGGGCCACTAGCGCGGGCCAGACGGTTCTCACCTATATGATTTTCACCATGGTCAGCGTCAACTTTGCCCTGGAGCTGGCCATCAACCTGGTACTCAGCACCGTGATTGTCCGCGTGGTCAACGCGCGGATGCACTGAGCCTCTATAGACAAAACGGCGCCCATCCAAATCGGATGGACGCTGTTTTGCATTTCTAAAATAGAAATCATTCAAAACAAACGAGAAATTTCGGATTTGGGCTTGCAATTTTGCAAGTCAAGGCATATAATGTAGCAGAATTTGATACAGATAAGGGAGAGATTCCATTGAAAGAGCTGTCCAGGATTGCAACGGCGGTGCAGGCGTCCACCACCATGGCCATCGACGCCATGTTCAAGCAGATGAAGGCCGACGGCATTGACGTGATCGGCTTCGGCGCGGGGGAGCCGGACTTTGACACCCCCGACGAGATCAAGGCCGCCGGCATTGCCGCCATTGAGCAGAACTTTACCCGCTACACCCCCGCCGCCGGCACCGTGGAGCTGCGCCAGGCGGTGTGTGACCGCATGAAGGCGGACTGCGGCCTGGACTATAAGCCCAGCCAGGTGGTGGTGAGCAGCGGCGCCAAGCACGTTGTCTATCTGGCCCTGCGGGCCCTGGTGAACCCGGGCGACGAGGTGATCCTGCCGGCGCCCTACTGGGTGAGCTACATTGAGCTGATTCGGATGGTGGGCGGCGTGCCGGTCGTGATCACCACCACTGAGGCCGAGCACTTCAAGCTGACCCCGGAAAAGCTCTCCGCCGCCATTACCCCCAAGACCAAGGCGCTCCTGCTCAACAACCCCTCCAACCCCACCGGCATGATGTACAGCAGGGAGGAGCTGGCCGCCATCGCCGAGGTTTGTGTGAAGAATGAGGTCTATGTGATCTCCGACGAGATCTACTACGGCCTCGTGTACGACGGGGCAGCCTTCACCAGCTTTGCCAGCCTGAGCCCCGAGGTAAAGGAGCTGACAATCCTGGTCAACGGCGTGTCCAAGTCCTACGCCATGACCGGCTGGCGCATTGGCTACGGCTGTGCCAACGACCAGATTGCCAAGGTGATGGCCAACTATGTCAGCCACTCCACCGGCTCTCCGGTGGCCGTCTCCCAGAAGGCCGCCGCGGCCGCCCTCAGCGGGCCGCAGGAGAAAATTGAGGTGATGCGCCGGGCCTTTGAGGAGCGCCGCAACTATATTGTGGAGCGGATGAACGCCATTCCCGGCGTCAGCTGCATCAAGCCGGAGGGCGCGTTCTATGTGCTGATGAACCTGGAGCAGCTCATCGGCAGGACGATCCACGGCGTGAAGATCACCGACGACGACGTGTTTGCCGACGCGTTCCTGCGCTTCGGCCTGGTGGCCGTGGTGCCTGGCTCCGGGTTCGGCGCGCCCAACTTTACCCGCTGGTCCTACGCCACCTCCATGGAAAACATCAAGGAGGGCCTGGACCGCCTGGAGAAGTTTTTGCAGGGTTAATTTTTCCCGGGCAGTCAAAACACCCCTGTGGGCGGCAGCCCGCGGGGGTGTCTTTGCAGCGGCCCTCGTCCCGCGGCAGGCTGGCCGCCTCAATGGCCGCCTGGGTGCCGGTGCTCAGGGACACGCCGGCCGCTCTTTTTCTTCCCAACAAGCGGCGGCGGGCGGGACGGCTTCTGCGGATTGTCCTTGCCCGGGCCGGCTTTTTGTGATAGGATAATCCCGCGCAGAGGGGCCGGCAGCTTGCACGTAAAGTTTTCCTTGTGAGCACAAGCGTTTTATAGTATACTGATCCCGTTGTATTTGACGAAACAGGAAAAGAGGTTTTGCCCGTGCGCCATGACCGCTATGAGAGCCCGCTGTCCTCCCGCTATGCCAGCGATGAGATGCAGTACATCTTCTCTCCGGATAAAAAGTTTACCACCTGGCGCCGCCTCTGGGTGGCGCTTGCCCGGGCCGAGATGGAGCTTGGCCTGCCCGTCACCCGGGAGCAGGTGGACGAGCTGGCCGCCCACATCGGCGACATTGACTATGAAAAGGCCGCGGAGTATGAGAAAAAGCTCCGCCACGACGTGATGGCCCATGTCCACACCTACGGCGACGCCTGCCCCAAGGCCATGCCCATCATCCACCTGGGGGCCACCAGCTGCTATGTGGGGGACAACACCGATGTCATTCTGATGCGGGAGGCCCTGGAGCTGGTGCGGGATAAGCTGGTGCGGGTGCTGAACCACCTGGCCGGTTTTGCCCGGAAGTATAAGGACCTGCCCACCCTGGGCTTCACCCACTTTCAGCCGGCCCAGCTGGTGACGGTGGGCAAGCGGGCCACTCTGTGGATGAACGAGCTGCTGATGGACCTGGAGGAGGTGGAGCACCGCATCTCCTCCCTGAAGCTGCTGGGCAGCAAGGGCACCACCGGAACCCAGGCCTCCTTTCTGGAGCTCTTTGAGGGGGACCAGGAGAAATGCCGGGCGCTGGAGGAGAAGATTGCCGCCGAGATGGGCTTTGACGCCGTGGTTCCCGTGTCCGGGCAGACCTACTCCCGAAAGATGGACTACTTTGTGCTCTCCACCCTGTCCGGGATCGCCCAGTCGGCCAGCAAGTTTGCCACCGACCTGCGCCTGCTCTGCCACCTGAAGGAGGTGGAGGAGCCATTTGAGAAGAGCCAGATCGGCTCCTCGGCCATGCCCTACAAGCGCAACCCCATGCGGTGCGAGCGCATCTGTGCCCTGGCCCGGTATGTGATGGCCGACGCGGTCAACCCTGCCGTCACCGCCTCCAGCCAGTGGTTTGAGCGCACCCTGGACGACTCGGCCAACAAGCGCCTCTCCGTGCCGGAGGCCTTCCTTGCGGTGGACGCCATCCTGAACATCTACGCCAATGTGGCCGGCGCTCTGGTGGTCCACGAAAAGGTGATTGGGAAGCACGTAGGGGAGGAGCTGCCCTTCATGGCCAGTGAGAATATCCTGATGGACGCGGTAAAGCGGGGCGGCGACCGGCAGGTGCTCCACGAGCGCATCCGGGTATTGAGCCAGGAGGCGGGGGCCAATGTGAAGGATCGCGGCCTGTCCAACAACCTCATCGAGCTCATCGCCGCCGACCCGGCCTTCTCCATGTTGAGCCGGGAGGAGCTGACCGCCCATCTGGAGCCTGCCCGCTACATCGGCCGCTGCCCGCAGCAGGTAGAGGAATTCCTGGCCAACGACGTACAGCCCGTGCTGAAGCGGTATGCCGCCGCCCTGGAGGGCAGAGAGACAGAGCTGAAGGTTTAACCATACCTATGGTGTCAGAGAAAGGGAGCGTATAACAATGGAAAAAACCGTGCGCCGCATTGGCGTCTTGACCAGCGGGGGAGACGCCCCCGGCATGAACGCCGCCATCCGGGCGGTTGCCCGTACCTGCCAGCACATGGGGATTGAGTGTGTGGGCATCCGCAGGGGCTACCACGGCCTGATCAACGGCGACTTTGTCAAGCTGGATTTTGGGAGCGTCAGCGACCTGTCCCGCCGGGGCGGCACCATGCTCTACTCCGCCCGCAGTGAGGAGTTCAAAACCTCTGCCGGACAGGAGCGGGCCGTGGCCACCTGTAAGATGCTGGGGCTGGACGCCCTGATCGGCATCGGCGGCGACGGCACCTTCCAGGGGCTGCTCCGCCTGGCGGAGCGGGGCCTCTCCGTGGTGGGCATCCCCGGCACCATCGACAACGATATCGCCTGCTCCAGCTATACCATCGGCTACGACACCGCCTGCAACACCGCCCTGGAGTCCATCGACAAGCTGCGGGACACCATGCAGTCCCATGAGCGGTGCTCCGTGGTGGAGGTCATGGGACACCGGGCGGGGCACCTGGCCCTCAATGTGGGGGTGGCCTGCGGCGCCACGGCCGTGGTGGTGCCGGAGCACCCCGTGGACTGGGAGGTGGAGCTGCTGGAGCCCATCCGCCGGGCCCGTCTGGGCGGGCGCACCCACTTCATGATCATCGTGGCCGAGGGCGTCCCCGGCGGCGCCTATGAGATTGCCAAGCAGATCCGCGACGCGACTGCCCTGGATACCCGGGTCACCGTTCTGGGCCACATCCAGCGGGGGGGCGCCCCCTCCTCCCGGGACCGGATCACGGCCACCTATATGGGCTATGAGGCGGTGCGTCTGCTGTCCGAGGGCAAGACCTGCCGGGTGGTGGCCGTGGACGGCGAGGCCTATGTGGACTATGATATCCACAAGGCCCTGGCCATGAAAAAGGGGCTGGACCCCCAGACCTATACCGTGATGCGCGCCCTCACCGGCGTGCAGTAACCGCCGTCGGCAGTACTGGTACAAATAAAATTTCCGCCCGTGGCCCTATTGGCCACGGGCGGAAATTTTATTTTAGCACAGCTCCTTGCCCAACAGGATCAGGTGGGAGCCCTTTTCATAGGCGTTTGGATGAATTCCGATCACACGGAAACCGTGCTTCAGATACCAGTGGTAATCAATCCGGTCGCTCTCCAGCGTCGCCATGGCCTGGGGGATGTCCCGCAGCTCCTGTCCGTCGATGGAGAAGCCTGTTGAGCTGATACCGCTGCGGAACGTAAGATAGCCCTTGCCGCGCGCATACTGCTCCGCCGTTTCCATCAGGGCGCCCAATCGATGCTCCAGCTTGAACACACCGTTGTCATCATAGCCGCAGCACTCCAGCTCCAATGCCCGGTAACCAAGCAGTTCCCGGCACAGAATCCACCCCTTCGGGTGGTCCGCGTCCTCCCCCAGATACCAGCCCACTGTCTGGATCACCGCATCTGTGCCGCTGAGCTGGCTGATTGCACCATCATAGTCCCACCAGTCCGGCTTGATGGCGGACATCAGCGCCGCCACTGCAGGAATCCGCTCTTCTGAGAGCGGAAAGACCTTCATCTGGGACGTTTCCATTTTTTACGGAGTGGCCAGCACTTTCTTCAGGCGGGCAAAGCGGGGGAGGGACATCTCCATGGGGACCTTGGCCTCCCCCTGGATGAGGGGAAGGACGTAATCGATAAAGGGCTGCTCCACGCCGTTGCCGGCGGCGTTGATCCACTCGCGGGGCACCTTCTTCTCCACATTGGCCACAATCTCCAGGGGCTCCAGCACCGTCTCGCAGCGGTAGCCATCCGCCCCGCGGGTGCACCGGAAGGCCACCATCTTATCGGTGGCCCCGGCGACAGCGGCCTCCACCGCCGTCTTTCCGGCCTGGAATGCCTCGTTGACGTCGGTCAGGGAGGCGGTGTGGGAGCTGCACCGCTGGAGGAGGGACAGCTCAATGCCGCGGACCTTGGCGCCGGTTTTCATCTTGACGATATGGGCCAGCTTGCTGGCCAGGCCGCCCAGCTGGGCGTGGCCGAAGCCGTCGGTGGCGGAGACCTCCGCCTCGGACACAAAGCGGCCGTCGGCATAGTGGATTCCCTCGGACACCGCCACGATGCACTTGCCGGTTTTCTCGTAGATATCGGACACATCCTGGACAAAGCGGTCCATGTCGAAATCGGTTTCAGGCAGATAGATCAGGTCGGGGCCGCAGCCGGTGAGGCCGGCCAGGGCGGCGGAGCCGGCCAGCCAGCCGGCGTGGCGGCCCATGATCTCCACCACGGTGATCATGCCGGTGTCGTAAACATGGGCGTCATGCCACATCTCGGCGCAGGAGGTGGCGATGTATTTGGCGGCCGAGCCGAAGCCGGGGCAGTGGTCGGTGCCGTAGAGGTCGTTGTCGATGGTCTTGGGCACGCCGATGACACGGCACTCATATCCGGCGGTCTGCATAAACTTGGAGATCTTGTTGCAGGTGTCCATGGAATCGTTGCCGCCGTTATAGAAGAAGTAGCGCACGTTGTATTTCTTAAAAATCTCGAGGATGCGGTTGTAGTCGGTGGCGTCGGCCTCCGGATTGGCGAGCTTGTACCGGCAGGAGCCGAGGGCAGAGGCGGGCGTATTCCGCAGCAGCTCCAGCTCATCGGTCTCCTCCGAACCCATGTCGTACAGCTTGTCATCCAGCACACCCTTGATGCCGTAAGCCGCGCCCAGCACCCGAGTGATGCATCCGGTGTCCAGGGCGGTGCGGATCACGCCCAGAGCACTGGCGTTGATCACGGCGGTGGGGCCGCCGGACTGGGCAAAGACGCAGGCGCCTGTCAATTCATTCATGGTTGGACCTCCTGATATTCTTGTTTGATTCCACAAATCGCGGTGTTTCCGGCAAATATCATAGCACGCCCCCTTGAATTTTTCAATGATAACTGCTAAAATTAAATCCGGATTTTAGGAAAGGAGTTGACTGCAAATGCCTCTCGTCACAACCAAGGAGATGTTCCAGAAGGCCTATCACGGCGGATATGCCATCGGTGCCTTCAATGTCAATAACATGGAGATCGTCCAGGGCATCACCGAGGCCGCCAAGGAGGTCAACGCACCCCTGATTCTTCAGGTTTCCAAGGGCGCCCGCGCCTATGCCAACCACACCTATCTCATCAAGCTGGTGGAGGCCGCCATCATAGAAACCGGCCTGCCCATCTGTCTGCATCTGGATCACGGCGACAGCTTTGACATCTGCAAGAGCTGCATCGACGGCGGATTTACCTCCGTGATGATCGACGCCTCTTCCAAGCCCTTTGCCGAGAATATTGAGATCACCCGCAAGGTGGTGGAGTACGCCCACGACCACGGCGTGGTGGTTGAGGCCGAGCTGGGCGCCCTTGCCGGCATCGAGGACGACGTGCAGGTGTCCGCCGAGGAGTCTCATTATACCCGGCCCGAGGAGGTGGAGGAGTTCGTCTCCAAGACCGGCTGTGATTCCCTGGCCATCGCCATCGGCACCAGCCACGGGGCCTATAAGTTCACCGCCGCCCAGTGTACCCGCAATGAGAAGGGGGAGCTGGTTCCCCCGCCCCTGCGCTTCGACATCCTGGACGAGGTCTCCAAGCGCCTGCCCGGCTTCCCCATCGTGCTCCACGGCTCCTCCAGCGTGCCCCAGGAGTATGTGAAGATGATCAACGAGAACGGCGGCAAGATGCCGGACGCCGTGGGCATCCCTGAGGAGCAGCTGCGTCAGGCCGCCCGGGGCGCGGTGTGCAAGATCAACATCGATTCCGACCTGCGCCTGGCCATGACCGGCACCATCCGTCAGTTCTTTACCCAGCACCCGGACAAGTTCGACCCCCGGGAGTACCTGAAGCCCGCCCGGGCCAACATCAAGGAGCTGGTCAAGCACAAGCTCATCGACGTGCTGGGCTGCGACGGCAAGGCCTGATCATCCGGAACAGCTCCGAAACCGATACAAAAAAGAGGACCGGAAGCATGGGCTTCCGGTCCTCAGTCGTTCGAAAAAACTGCCTGGGAGGAAAGTCTCGCAGAGTTCCTGCGGCCGCAGCCGCAGGAATGAAATCAAATTCCGTCATTTCCGGGGACATGCGCCTCGGAAATGACTCTTCTCATGGCGGAAGGGATGACTTTTTCGAAAGAAAACGAATCCCTTCCGCCATGCAGCTTTTTTCGAAAAAGCGGCCTTGCCGTTTTTTCGATACATAAAGGACCGGAAGCATGGGCTTCCGGTCCCCCTTTTTGCTCATATGTCCGCGGGAACGGTCAGGAGGGGAGGATCACCTGGTCGTCGGCGGACAGGCCGGAGAGGATCTCCGTCCACCCCCCGCCGGTGAGGGCGGTTTCCACCTCCACCGTTACCGGCTGGCCCTCCCGCAGCACCTGGACGGTGCTGCCGCTCACCGCCGAGGAGGGTACCGCCATGCAGCCCTCGCTGCGGGAGACAAGGATCTCCACGCTGACGTTCATGCCGCTTTGGAGGGCCTGGGTGTCCTCCAGGGCAATCTCCACGGTGTACTCCGTCACGCCGCCGGAGGTGACGCCGGCCTCATCCTTCCGGCTGACGATGCCGGTATAGACCGGCGCCTCCCCCTGGTCGGCGGTGAAGGTGACCCGGGCGGACTGCCCCACGCCCACCTCGTTGATGTACAGCTCGTCCACATCCGCGTGGACGCAGAGGTCCTCCGGCTGGGACAGGGTGGCCAGGGGCGTGGCGGCCGATGCGAAGTCGCCGGTCTTGAAGGTGCGCGCCAGTACCGTGCCGTCCACCGGCGCCGTCACCGTGTAGTCGGCCAGCTTGTCCTCCAGCTGGGCCAGGCTGACCTGGGCCGACTGCACCGACAGGGCCGCGTTGGTCACCGCGTTGGTCAGGCTGGCGTTCTCAATGGTCATCACCGTCTGACCCGCCGTGACGGCGGTGCCGGCCTGAATGGGCAGGGAGGCCACCTGTCCGGACTGGGTGGCGTAGATGGACTGCTCCGTGGCGTTGGACACGGTGCCGGCCTCCATGCAGGCCGCAGCGCCCACCGAGGCCGTGGCGGTGACGCCGCTGCTCACCGCGCCGGGGTTGGGGAAGGAGAGCTCCACATACACCCCCTGCCGTCCGCCGGAGAGGGCGGTGGGGGTGTCGTACACCCGCTCCACCGTGCCGGCCACGGTGTCCGCCTGGTTGGAGAAGCGGATCACCGCCGCGCTTCCGGCGGCAAAGGACGCGGCGTCCTCCACCGCAAAGGGCACCGTCAGGGTCAGCCGTCCGCTGTCCACCAGGGCGGCGATGGCGGTGCCCGTATTGACATAGTCGCCCACATGGACATAGACCTCGGTCACCGTTCCGGAGGCGTAGGCCGTCACGGCCAGATCGTCACAGGCGGCCGCGGCCTGGTCATAGGCCGCCTGGGCGCTGGACAGGGACAGACGGGCCTGGGTGATCTGGTCCTCCAGCTCCCCCGAGTCGATGACGTAGAGCACCTGCCCGGCCGTCACCGTGTCCCCCTCCTCCACCGAGCAGGAGAGGATCTTCCCACTGACCGTGGGGATCACCGAGTACTCCTCCCGATAGCCCACCGTGCCGGTGGCCTCCACCGTGCGCTCCACAACGGTGTCGACCTCCGGGGTCACCGTGTTGTAGGCCTCGTCCCCGTTGGTACAGCCGCCCAGCAGGGCCGTCAGTCCGGCCAGGGCCGCCGCGCCCCATCTGCGTACCTTCATCATTGGTTACCTCCTGGTTATTCCACGCTCTTGAGTGCGCCAAGCATGTCGATGTCCCGCATCTTCCGCCCGATCACCACGTTGACCGCCAGGGCAAACACCAGGGTTACCGCGCAGGACAGGGCCAGGGAGATGGGGCGGGTGGCCTCCTCCAGGGGCATGGTGGTGATGGCCTGGAGGATCATACGGTTGAGGGCGACCCCCAGGGGGATGCCCAGCAGGATTCCGCAGACGGCAAAGATGATGTTCTCACTGAGCTGGAGGGTCTTGATCTCCTTGTCGTGAAAGCCCAGCACCATCAGGGTGGCCAGGCTGCGGATCTGCTCAAAGAAGCTCATGATGCCAAGGTTGTAGATGACGATGCAGGCCAGGCCGCCGCCGAACAGGATCAGAATGTAGACCACCATGGACATGCTGTTCATCTGGTCCACCGCCGCCTGGGTGGCCACTTCCCGGGTCTGCCAGCCGTCCACGAAGTCGTAGTCGGCCAGCCTGGCCGCCAGGGCGTCCGGGTCCTCCGCCGTGACGTAGGCCGCGGTGGGGGAGTAGGACAGGCCCAGGGCGCGCCAGAGGCTCCGGCTGATGTAGACGCCGCTGACGCTCCGGTTGAGCTCCGCGACCTCCACCGGGTAGTAGGCGCTGCTGCCGGTAAAGCGGAGAATGACCGTATCGCCTGCCCCAACCCCCAGCTCCTCCGCCAGGCTCTCCTCCAGCACCAGTCCGTCCGCCGGCAGGGTTTGCACACCCTGGGCGTAGGGGTCGTACCGCTTGAGGGAGAGCTGGTCCTCCGCCACGGTGATGGCGGCGGTGGAGCGCTGGTCCTCCGTGTAGAGCCAGCCCGCGGTGCTCATCTCCAGCTCCGCCTCAATGACCCCGACGTCCCCCGTCACCCGGCGGTACTGTCCCTCGGTCACCGAGGAGCCGAAATCCACCATGAGGTCGTAGCGGTTCTGCCCCTCCGACAGGGCGGCGGAGTAGTGGTCGATGGAATCCCGCAGGGCGAAGGCCAGAAAGACCAGGGCCATGCAGAAGGCGATGCCGAAGATGCAGGTGAACATGCGCACCTTGTTGCGGAAGGTATTGCGGATGATGTACTTCTGGTTGAAGCCCAGACGCCGCCACAGGAACGGAAGCCGCTCCAGCAGGACGGCCTTGGTGCTCTTGGGGGGCTTGGGGCGCATGCACTGGGCCGGCGTCTCCCTCAGCAGGGAGCGGGCCACCAGCCAGGCGCTGCCGATGGAGCAAAGGGCAGTGATGCCCAGGGCCTCTCCCCAGGCGGAAAAGTCGTGAACCACCGTGTAGGGGGGCAGGTCGCACCCCATGGCCACCGCGTTGACAATGAGGGCGCACACATACCGGCCGGACCAGGCGCCGATGGGGAAGCCCACCGCCACCACCAGGACGGCGTGGAGCAGGTAGTAGAGGAGGATGGTCCTGTCGGCGTAGCCCAGGGCCTTGAAGGTGCCGATGTCCGGCCGGGCGCTCTCGATCAGGCGGTTCATGGTGCTCACCATCATCAGCACCGCGCACAGGAAGAACAGCACCGGGAAAATGCTGAGGATGGGGGCCAGGTTGTCCCGCATCTCCATTAAGTAGGAGGCCACCGTGTTGTCCTCCAGGGCCAGCACGTTGATCACCCGGTCTCCCAAGGCATCATCCACGGCCGCCCGGAACTGGGCGGCGGACACGCTGTTGTCTGTGGTGACGCAGATCTGGTTGTAGCGGTTGGCCCCCATCAGATCGGAGAGGAGGTCCTCGGTGCCGTAGGCGAAGGCGTAGCGGGAGAGGTCGGGGGCCGGATTGGTGGCGTTGACCAGGTACATGCACTCCGGGTCCTTGACCAGACCGCAGATGCGCAGGCGCAGCTGCAGCCCCGTGCCGGTGACGGTGAGCTCGTACCAGTCCCCCACCTGGAGGCCACGGGCCGCGGCCAGCTGGTCGCTGACCGCGACCTCCCGGCCGCTCTCTGGCAGCGTCCCCGCCACCACATAGGGGGTATTGATGGCATAGTCCTCCGGCACGGCGTAGAGCTGGAGGGTGATGTCGCCGTCATACCGCTCCTCCGCGTCCAGCACCACCCGGGGCTGCACACCGGTAACGCCGGGCAGCTCCGCCAGGGTGCGGCAGTCACCGGCGTCCAGGCTGGTTCCGGTCAGCCAGTAGTCCGCCGTGTTCTGACCCTCCAGGTATTGTTCAGAGATGCGATCCAGGTTGTAGAGAATACCGCTCAGGGCGGTGTAGACCATGACGGCGATCAGGGTGATGATGCTCACCGAGACCAGTCGGGAGGCGGTGCGCCGCAGATCCCGCACAAAATTGATCCAGATCATGCTACCACTCCAGCTCCTGCACCGGCACCGGATTGGGGTTTTCCGCAAAGGATTCGATTTTCCCGTTTTTCATGCGGATGAGGATGTCCGCCGTGGGGGCCAGCGCCCCGTTGTGGGTGACCACAATCACGGTTTTTTTGCTCTGCCTGCACAGGTCGTACAGCAGGGCCAGGATGGCCTTGCCGGTCTGGTAGTCCAGGGCGCCGGTGGGCTCGTCGCACAGGAGCACATCCGGGTTCTTGGCCAGGGCCCGGGCAATGGCGCCCCGCTGCTGCTCGCCGCCGGAGCACTGGGCGGGGAAGCTGTTCAGCCGGTCGCCCAGGCCGACCATATGCAAAACCTCCCTGGCGTCCAGGGGATTCCTGCAGATCTGGCTGGCCAGCTCCACATTTTCCAGCACCGTCAGGTTGGGCATCAGGTTGTAGAACTGGAACACAAAGCCGATGCTCTCCCGGCGGTAGTCGGTGAGCTGCCGCTTGCTGAACCCGGAGATCTCCTTGCCGTTGACCGTCACCCGTCCAGAGGTGGGGGAGTCCATGCCCCCCAGGATGTTGAGCACCGTGGATTTCCCGGCGCCGCTGGCCCCCAGGATGATGGTGTACTTCCCCTCCGGGATGGTGAAGCTGATGTCGTCCACCGCGCGGATGGTGGTCTTTCCCATCGCATATTCCCGCACTACGTGCTCCAGCTGTACGCCTGCCATAAGCCTCACCTCTGTCTCGGGTCCGCGGCTGAACCAACTGATCTTATCATAGCGCCAACCGGCCGAAAACGCAACCCCCAGGGGCGGGAAGGGGGGCGAATTGGCCTGAAGGAGGCGGAACACTTGCCAAGCCTGGGCGCTTCTGCTATGATCAGATCGGAACTGGGCGGCATATGCGCCCTCATCCCCGCTGCGGGGAAAGCTGTATCTGGAAGCAAAGGGGTTTTTGTGTGTTTCAAGTCCTGAAAACAGAGGGAAGGGCCCGGCGGGGCGTGTTTGCCTGCGCCCACGGCACGGTGCAGACGCCGGTGTTTATGAATGTGGGCACCCAGGGGGCCATCAAGGGGGCGGTATCCGCCCTGGATCTGAAGGAGATCGGCTGTCAGGTGGAGCTGTCCAACACCTACCACCTGCACCTGCGCCCCGGTGACCAGGTGGTGCGCCAGATGGGCGGCCTGCACAAGTTCATGGGGTGGGACGGCCCCATCCTCACCGATTCCGGCGGGTTCCAGGTGTTCTCCCTGTCCGGCCTGCGCAAGATCAAAGAGGAGGGGGTCACCTTCGCCTCCCACATCGACGGCCGGCGCATCTTCATGGGGCCGGAGGAGTCCATGCGCATCCAGTCCAACCTGGGCTCGGACATCGCCATGGCCTTTGACGAGTGCGTGGAGAACCCGGCCGCCTACGAGTACGCCAAGGCCTCCTGTGAGCGGACCTTGCGCTGGCTGGAGCGGTGCGTGGCGGAGCACAACCGGCTCAATGCCCTGCCGGACACGGTCAACCCGGACCAAATGCTCTTCGGCATCAACCAGGGGGCCACATTCCCGGATCTGCGGGTCTGGCACATGAAGGAGATCGCCGGGCTGGGCTGCGACGGCTACGCCATCGGCGGCCTGGCGGTGGGGGAGCCCACCCAGGTGATGTACGACATCATCGACGCGGTGGAGCCCCACATGCCGGCGGACAAGCCCCGCTATCTCATGGGGGTCGGTACCCCCTCCAACATCATCGAAGGGGTGGCCAGGGGGGTGGACTTCTTCGACTGCGTCATGCCCGCCCGCAACGCCCGCCACGCCAAGCTGTTCACCTGGTCGGGGTCCATGAACATCCGCAACGAGAAGTACAAGCTGGACGAGCGGCCCATCGACCCCAGCTGCGGCTGCCCCACCTGCCGGCACTTTTCCCGGGCCTATCTGCGCCACCTGTTTGTGGCGGAGGAGATGCTGGCCATGCGCCTGGCGGTGCTCCACAACCTCTACTTTTACAACGAGCTGGCCCGGCGCATCCGGGAGGCCCTGGACACAGGAGCCTTCGCCGCCTTCCGGGCGGAGTATACGCAGAGGCTGGCGGAGCGGCTGTGAACTTTTTGCAAAAGTGGCGAAAGGGGCTTGTCAAATTCTGCATTTGGCCTTATAATATCGTTTCGATAAGTTCTTTTATCAAAGCAACAATTTGGAGGGGATTCTATTGCTGACACAGGCTGCAGGCGTGCTGCTGACCAGCACAGGCACGGGCACCGAGGCCAATCCGATAGGCATGTTCCTGCCGCTGATTATCCTGATTGCGGTTTTCTACTTCCTGCTGATCCGGCCGGAGAACAAGAAGAAAAAAGCGGCGGCCAAGATGCGCTCTGAGCTGGCGGTGGGGGATGAGATCACCACCATCGGCGGCGTGGTGGGCACCATCTGCGCGGTGAAGGAGGACACCATCGTCATCGAGACCAGCGCCGACCGGGTGCGCATGGAGTTCACCAAGTGGGCCGTCTCCACCAAGGGGACCCAGGCCACGGAGAACGCCCCCGCGGACACCAAGGACGCCAAGGACAAGGATAAGGGCGACAAGGGCAAGGACAAGAAGTAATAGGAAACACCCTCCCCGCATAGGCTTGCGTAGAACAAGGCTGTGCCAAGGGAGGGTGTTTTTATGCGGAAAAAGGAGGAGGATCAGGCCGCCAGGCTGATCCGCTGCGCCATGGGCCTGGTGCTGGGCGGGGCGACGGCCCTGGCCGTCTGTCTGGCCTTCCTGCTGGGGGCGTCGGCGGCCATCTCCGGCGGCCTGGCTGGGGAGGAGCTGATGTACCAGCTCACCATTGTTGGGTGTGTCCTGGGCGCGTTTGCCGGCGGCGTGCTGGCGGTGCGCCGCTGCGGGAGCCGGGCGCTGCTGGTTGGCCTGACGGCCGGGGCGGTGCTCTTTCTGCTGTTGCTCACCATCGGGGCGCTGTGCTTCGAGACGGTGTCTCTGGAGTCCGGCGGCATCGGCCTGCTGTGCGGCTGCCTGTGCGGCGGCGCGGCCGCGGGGCTCGTGGGGGGCGGACGGGGAAGGAAGTCGCCGCCCAGGAAAAAGCGAAGAAAATAATTGAAATCGGCCGGAGAATGTGCTATACTCTTTCTACACTATCGCAATGGGAGGGAAACAAAGATGAAGCATATCAAGACGCTGAACGGCGCGACCCTGAAGAAGAGCGCCGCCCACGGCGGCTGCGGGGAGTGCCAGACCTCCTGCCAGTCCGCCTGCAAGACCTCTTGCACGGTTGCCAATCAGAAGTGCGAGAACCAGTAAATCCAACTTGGCTCAAAAAGGGTGGGACCTCCCACCCTTTTTCCATGCCGGGGTGAAATGAGGAACGAACAGATATGGTACATACCTTTCAGTGTCTCGGCGTATTTGCCGCCGTGGACGTAAACAGCGGCGCCGTCCATGTGCTGGACGAGTTGACCTACCGTCTGCTGGAGCAGGTGACGCCCCCTATGGAGGAGCACTGCCCGGCAGAGGTGCGGGACAAGCTGCCCCAGTATGACCCCGCCGCCCTGGAGGAGGCGTGGCAGGAGCTGCGGGGCCTGGCGGAGCAGGGCCTGCTCTTTGAGGAGGACGACTACATCGACCGGGAGAAGGCCGCGTCCATACAGCAGCAGGCCCTGGTGAAGGCCCTGTGCCTCCACGTGTCCCACGACTGCAACCTGCGGTGCAAGTACTGCTTTGCCTCCACCGGCGACTTCGGCACCGGCCACCGCATGACCATGGACTTTGAGACCGCCAAGAAGGCCATCGACTTCGTGGTCGCCAAATCCGGCCACCGCCGCAACATCGAGGTGGACTTCTTCGGCGGGGAGCCCCTGATGGCCATGGACACCGTGAAAAAGACGGTGGAGTACGCCCGCTCCATTGAGAAGGAGCATGACAAGTGCTTCCGCTTTACGATTACCACCAACGGCGTGCTGCTGGACGATGAGAACATCGAGTATATCAACCGGGAGATGTCCAACGCCGTACTGTCCCTGGACGGCCGGAGGGAGGTCAACGACGACCTGCGACCCACCGTCAACGGCAAGGGCAGCTACGACGTGATCGTCCCCAGGTTTGAGAAGCTCATCGCCGGCCGGGGCACCAAGGACTACTACCTGCGGGGCACCTTCACCCGCTTCCACAAGGACTTTGCCGAGGACGTGAAGGCCCTGGCGGCCATCGGCAGAAACGTGTCGGTGGAGCCGGTGGTGGGGAAGGAGGACGATCCCTACGCCCTGCGGGAGGAGGACCTGCCGGAGCTGAAGGCGGAGTACGAGCGCCTGGCGGAATACCTGAAGGACCACCCTGAGACCAACTTCTTCCACTTCAATGTGGATCTTGCCCAGGGCCCCTGCGTGATCAAGCGGCTGCGGGGCTGCGGCGCGGGGTGCGAGTATGTGGCCGTCACCCCGGAGGGGGACATCTACCCCTGCCACCAGTTTGTGGGCAGCGAGGACTACAGGCTGGGCAGCGTCCACGATGATAGCTTTGACAAGGAGCTGTCCAGCCGCTTTGCCGGGCTGAACATCTATACCCGGGAGGCGTGCAGGGACTGCTGGGCCCGGTTCTACTGCTCTGGCGGGTGCTCGGCCTCCAACCTGCTTGTCAACGGCGACATAAAAAAGCCCCACCATATGGGCTGTGAGCTGGAGCGCAAGCGGTTGGAGTGCGCCATTGCCCTGCAGGCCATCCGGTCCGGCCTTGCAGAGTAAGGGCAATACAGAACGTAATTATACAAGCTGTAATCAACCGAAATCACCAGAAAAGTGCAGGAAACCCTGAATATTCTCGTAGTTCTGAAATAAAATTTGTGCAAACAGGGCGCTCGCAGCAGCGGCGCCCTGTTTGCCGGATAAAAAGTTTACATAACTTAATTTACATAATAACTTGGCATAATTCACAAAAATCATTTTTTTTCCTTCTCCATTCTTGCACATGGGCCGCAGTTGGGATATAGTTAGGTTCGGAAACAGTTTTGGCATGTCTATGGGCGGCCCTGTCCGCATATGCTCCCATGGGAGGTGGGAGCTGTGGGGAGAGCGGACCGTTGGAGGGCGCCGGCAGACGGGACGGCGCCGATGCTGGCGCTGGCGGCGGCCTGCTTTTTCCTGGGCGGGCTGGCCGGCTGCCTCCTGGCATCCCAAATTGGCGGCAGCGGGCAGGGGAGCCTGGCCGCCTATGTGGAGGGATTTCTCAGCGCCTCCCAGGCAGGGGAGGCCGCCGCCCCTGCCCTGGCGGCAGTGGTGTGGGATACGATGCGCTGGCCGCTGCTGGCCCTGCTGCTGGGGTTTACCGCCCTGGGGCTGGTCGGCCTGCCGGTCCTGTTTGCGGTGCGGGGCTTCCTGCTGTCCTTTTCCATTGCCTGCTTTGTGCGGCTGTTCGGCGGTGCGGGGTGCCTGCTTGCCCTGCTGATATTTGGCGTGGGCGGGGCCGTCTCCGTCCCGGTGCTCTTTGTGCTGGGGGTACAGAGCCTTTTGGCCGCCCGGGCGCTTGCCGGGCGGGTGTGGGGGGACGGGAAGTCCGCCCCCCTCTACGGAAAGTCCTATTGGCTGCGCTGCGGCGGGTGCGCCGCGGCGTTGTGTGTGTGTATGCTGCTGGACGGCCTGGCGGTGCCGGCGCTGGTATCCAGCCTGGCCGGAGCGCTGCTGGGCGGATTGTGAGTAGTACGAGAGAGAAGGTGTTGGAGGATGGACTATCAATCTGGCTACGCCCGCTATCTGACGGAGGAAAAGGCCGCCTCCGCCAACACCCTGAGCTCCTACCTGCGGGACGTGAGCCAGTACCTCCGATGGCTGGCCGGGGAGGAGCTGCTGCCGGAACAGGTCTCCCAGCGGGATGTGGAGGCATACACCCGCTTCCTCGCCGCGAAGGGCAAGTCCGCGGCCACGGTGACCCGCAGCCTGGCCTCGCTCAAGTCCTTCTACACCTTTCTGATGCGGGAGGGGCTTGTGGCGGTGAATCCGGCCAGGGGCCTGTCTCCGGCCAAGGTGGAGCGCAAGCTGCCCCATATCCTTACATCCAAGGAGGTAGAGCTCTTCCTGGAGCAGCCAGACGCCTCCGACGCCAAGGGCTGCCGGGACCGCGCCATGCTGGAGCTGCTCTACGCCACCGGCATCCGGGTGTCGGAGCTCATCGGCCTGGATTTGGACCACGTCAACCTGTCCGCCGGGTTTATCCGCTGTTCCGGCCGGGGAAAGGAGCGGATGATCCCCCTCTATCCGGCGGCGGTGCGCGCGCTGGAGGACTATATCGTCCACGTGCGGCCTCAGATGGTGGAACACCCCAATGAGCGGGCCCTGTTTGTCAACATGGGCGGGGAGCGCATGAGCCGCCAGGGGTTTTGGAAGATCATCAAGCACTACCAGGAGAAGGCGGGGATCCAGACGGAGATCACCCCACACACCCTGCGCCACTCCTTTGCCGCCCACCTGCTGGAAAATGGGGCGGATCTCCACTCCATCCAGGAGATGCTGGGCCATGCGGACATCTCATCCACCCAGATTTACGTCCAGCTGGTGAACCAGAAGCTGAAAAACGTATACAACAAAGCCCATCCCAGGGCGTGAGCGGCAGGCCGGAGCGCGGAGCGCCCCGGCCTGTTTTTCATCTTGCGCCGGCCTGTGCGCCGTGGTACAATATTTTCTGTATGGACTGAGAAAGGGAACGCATGCCATGCTGATTTTAGGAATCGACCCCGGCTTTGCCACGGTGGGCTTCGGCCTGGTGGAGGCGGACCGCGGCCACCAGCGGCTGGTGCAGTGCGGCGCCATCACCACCCCGGCGGGGGAGCGGCTGCCCGCCCGCCTGCTCCAGATCGCCCAGGATATGGACCTGCTGCTGGAGCGGTTTCAGCCCCGGGCCGTGGTGGTGGAGGAGCTGTTTTTCAACAACAACATCACCACGGGCATCGGCGTGGCCCAGGCGCGGGGCGTCATCCTGCTCTCGGCGGAGCGCCGTGGTGTGCCCATCTATGAGTACACCCCCAGCCAGGTGAAGCAGGCGGTGGTGGGCTACGGCAAGGCGGAGAAGCGGCAGGT
>CALWXU010000029.1 GCA_944385585.1 uncultured Flavonifractor sp. | reverse complement strand
GGGAGACTCGAACTCCCGGCATCTTGCTCCCAAAGCAAGCGCGCTACCAACTGCGCTACACCCGGTTATGAAGTTTTCCAACTGTGGTCAAATATGGGGTCAGCGCCGGTTTTTGACCAGTTCCCGGCGAGGGGCAAAACTCCGTCAGTCTTAGCGTCCCAGAGCTTTCCGGGATTTTAAGAAAGTGCGGCTCGAACTCCGGCCTCACGCTCCCAAAGCAAGCGCGCTACCAACTGCGCTACACCCGGTTATTTCATCTTCTGCATGATACCATGCGGAGAAGGAAAAAGCAAGCTTTTCGTGTCCGTGGGCAACGCTGTGGTCAAGCCCGATTTTGCGGGGATTTTCCAACCGCGGAATTTCCACCGCAAGCTGTTGTCCCAAAGGCTTCCGGGCTTTCGATTTTGGGGGATGGATCGGGTATCTATCCTCATCCTCGCTGGCCATCTGGCCCGCCAGCCGGAAGGCCGGCGGACGGGCGGCGGATATACGCCCGCCGCCCGTCTCTGCGCAGGCGGCAGAGGGCGTTCAGGGGAGCATCAGCAGCCGCGCCAGGAACGCCGCCCCCGCCGGGAGGACCGCCTCGTCGTCAAAGGCAAAATCCGGGGCGTGGAGCTGGGGGGTGTCCCCCGTGCCCAGGAGGAAAAACAGGCCGGGCACCCGCTGCTGGTAGAAGGAGAAGTCCTCCGCGGCCAGCACCGGCGCCTCCAGCGGCAGGGGGGGCGGGTCCAGCTGGGCGGCCACGCGCCGGTAGAGCGCCTCGTGGTTCCACACCGCCGGGTAGCCGCCGCCGAGCTCCACCGACACGGCGCAGCCGCTCTCCGCCTCCACGGCCCGGCCGGCGTCCAGGAGCAGCCGGCGGCAGAGGGGGAGGGTGTCCGCCCGGAAGGTGCGCAGGCTCCCCTCCAGCCGGGTCTCCCCGCTGAGGGCGTTGCGGACGGAGCCGGAGCGCATCCGCCCAAAGCGCAGCACGTGGATGTGCTCTGGCGGGAGGCGGGCGGCCGCGCGGTAGACCCGCCGTACATAGCTGACGCCCGCCGCCAAAGCGTCCAGGCCCTCCTCCGCCCGGGAGAGGTGGACGCTGCGCCCCGTGATCGTGACGGTGACCTCGCTGGAGCAGGCCATCAGCGGCCCGGGGCGGGAGGCCACGGCCCCCGCCCCCAGGCCGGGCCACAGGTGGAGACCGAAGATCCGGCCAACCCCATACCGCTCCAGCACGCCGGTTTCGCACAGGCGCGCGGCCCCGCCGGTGGTCTCCTCCGACGGCTGGAAAATCAGAAGCAGGTTCCGGGGGAGCTCCGCCAGGCGCTGGGCCGCGTACTCCCCCAGGGCCAGGACCATGGCGGCGTGGCCGTCGTGGCCGCAGGCGTGCATCCTGCCGGGGTGGATGGACGCGTAGGGCAGGGCCGTGGCCTCCTGAATGGGGAGGGCGTCCAGATCGGCCCGGAAGGCCGCCGTCTCCGCCCGGCCGGCGTCGAACCAGGCGCACACGCTGCCCTGGATGGGGGATAAGACCTGGCAGGGCAGGGGGGCGAGGAGCTCCCGCACCAGGCGCACCGTCTCGGGCAGCTGGTCGTCCAGCTCCGGGATGCGGTGCAGGGCGCGGCGGTAGTCGACCACGGACATGGGCATACCTCCTTTTCTCGGGCCTGCGGGGCCCGCTGGATCTACCCTATGCCGCGCCCCGGCCCGTCAGCAGCGCAACCGGAAATTTTCCCGCGCCCGCCGGCCGGCCCTGTCCCCGGGACTGCCAGGGCCCCGCGGCGCATAGGATAGAAAAGGCCCGCCGGGCGGACGCCGGCGGGAAATCTGCTTCTGGAGCGTGATGCCGTCTATGGACCCACAGGAGATTGCCACCTACCTGGCCGCCGCCCCCAAAAGGACCCCCGTCAAGCTCTACGTGTCCCTGGCAGGGCCGGTGGACTTCGGCTCTGCCCGGGTGTTCGGGGAGGGGAGCAGCCGGATTGTCTTTGGGGACTGGGAGGAGCTGTCCCCCATCCTGGAAACCAGCGCCGGCAGCATCCGGGACTGGGTGGTGGAGAGCGACCGGCGGAACTCCGCCGTCCCCCTGCTGGATCTGAAGGGGCTCAAGGCCCGGATCGAGCCGGGGGCCATCCTGCGGGAGGGGGTGGAGGTGGGCGAGGGGGCCGTGGTCATGATGGGGGCCGTGCTGAACATCGGCGCGGTGGTGGGCAGGCGGACCATGGTGGACATGGGGGCCGTCCTGGGCGCCCGCGCCACGGTAGGGGAGGACTGCCACATCGGGGCCGGGGCCGTGCTGGCCGGCGTGGTGGAGCCCCCCTCCGCCGTGCCGGTGGTGGTGGAGGATAGGGTGCTCATCGGCGCCAACGCCGTGGTGCTGGAGGGGGTGCGGGTGGGGGCCGATTCGGTGGTGGCGGCGGGCGCCGTGGTCCTCTCGGACATCCCGCCCCATTCGGTGGCGGCGGGCAGCCCCGCCCGCGTCGTCAAGCGGAAGGACGCGAGGACGGCGGAAAAGACCGCCCTGGTGGACGCCCTGCGGACCCTCTAGGGCATGCCAGCAGGCCGCTGTGCGGGGCGCGTGGGGCCGGCAGGGGGGAGCGCGTCCAGCTGTTCCAGCACGGAGGCGGCGAAGGCCTCCGCCCGCAGGGCCTTGTCCGCGTCCATGAACGTGGTGCCATAGCCCAGGTGGCGCTCCGCCAGCATGCCCAGATAGCGCAGCTGGGAGTGCTTGCAGTAGCGGCGCATGCCCTCCTCCCACAGGTCCGCGCCCTTCTCCGGCCGGTAGCCGCAGGTGGTGATGAGGGCCACCGCCTTTCCCGCCCACAGGGCGGGTCCCTTCTCCGCGCCGTAGTACTTGTCCATGCCGTAGACCAGCCGGTCCAGCGCCGCCTTCATGGGCGGCGTGCAGTACCAGGAGTAGATGGGGGTGGCCAGCACCAGCAGGTCGCAGGCCAGGACCCGCGCGAAGATCTCCCCCATGTCGTCCCGCTGGGGGCAGCCGAAGGCGGACCAGTCCCGCTGGCAGGCGCGGCAGGCCGTGCAGGGGCCGATGGCCTTGTCGTAGAGCCAGACCTCCTCCCAGGGGTTCCCCAGCTCCTCCATCCGGCGCAGGAAGGGGGCCGTCAGGGCGGCGGTGTTCCCCTCCTTCCGCGGGCTCCCCTGCAGAACGCAGACGTGATGCATCTCTGTGTCTCCCCTCGTCACAAAATGCAAGCCGCACCGGCGGCCATCGGCGGGCCGCGTCGGCTTTCCTCCAGCATAGCACAGGATCTCCGCACATGCAACGCCGCGGTGCCGCGGGCAGAGGGGCACTGCGGCCGCCAAGACAGGCCGGAAAACGGGAGAGGCGCTTGACGCGCCGGGGGGAGATACGGTAAAATCAGGATGTACCACCTGAAAAGAAAGCGATGCGGTTTGGAGGCGGCAGATATGGAACCTGCACAGAGAGAGCTCCCGGCCTGCCCGGTGGAGACGACGCTGACGCTCATCAGCGACAAGTGGAAGGTGCTCATCCTCCGGGACCTGCTGCCGGGGACCCGGCGGTTTGGCGAGCTGAAGAAGTCGGTGGGCGGCGTCAGCCAGAAGGTGCTGACCGCCCAGCTCCGGGAGATGGAGGCCAGCGGCCTGCTGGTGCGCACGGTCTATCCGGAGGTGCCGCCCCGCGTGGAGTATACGCTGACGGAGCTGGGCCGGAGCCTGAAGCCGGTCCTGGACGCCATGCAGGCCTGGGGCGAGGCATATCGGGCGAAAAGCGGCGGATGACCGCCGCTCCGCCCGGACAAAGCGCGGCGGTGAAAGCGCCCCCGAAAGCCGAAGCTTTCGGGGGCGCTTCCGTTTCCGGCGGCCCCCGCGGGCGGGGGAAAACAGGGGGCGCGGATAAAATAACTGCAGAAATCAAGTGGAAGAGATTGAAAAAAAGAAAAAAATGTGTAAATATATATAAACAAAAGCTATCTTACCGCGGGGGGGTTAATCCAATGAACAGCACCGAGATCGCAAAGCTGGCAAACGTGTCCAGAAGCACGGTTTCGCGGGTATTGAACAACCATCCGAATGTCTCCGCCAGGACGAGGGAGCGGATTGAGACCATCATCCGGGAGCAGAATTACGTCCCGGACGCGGCGGCCCGCAACCTGGTGGGGAAGCAGAACAAGATTCTGGGGCTCTTCATCATCGACGTGGCCGACGACTATGACGAGTACACCATCTGCCGCTCCCCATTCTTCTACGACTACATCGCCTACTCCATCGACATCGCCAACCGGCACGGCTATAACCAGCTTATCACGGTGGTGCGCAAGGAGAACATCGACGACATTGACCGCCTGTTCCGCAGCAAAAGCATCTCCGGCGGCATCCTGGTGGGGGACCACCTGGACAGCGCGATTCTGCAGGATCTGGTGGGGCAGGGCTATAAGATGGTGCTCTACAACCAGATTGAAAAGAGCTGCGCGCCCAATGTGGTCGTGGTGAACTACGACAACTTCAAGTGCGGGCGGCTGGCGGGGGAGGAGCTGGTCCGGCGCGGGCACACGAGGATCGCCCATGTGACGGGCGAGCGGGACAAGCTCTCCGTGAACGAGCGGCAGCGGGGGCTGAGGGCCGCGCTGAACAGCGCCGGGCTGGAGCTGGACGAGGCCTACATCGAGAACGGCTGCTTCAACCGGGTGTCCGGCGGGTATGAGGCCGCCAAGCGGCTGCTCCGGCGGAACCGGGACAACCTGCCCACGGCCATCTGCGTGGGCTCTGCCTCTATGATGATGGGGGTGTTCCAGGCCATCAAGGACATGGGCCTGCGCGTCCCGGAGGACATCTCCCTCATCAGCATCGACGGGCAGGACCTCTACAAATACATGACGCCCGCCCTGTCGGAGGTCACCACCTCCTGCGAGAAGGTGGCGAAGGTGACGGTGACCAGGCTGGTGGAGCTGCTGGAGCGGGGCCGGCTGGAATACCGGGACTACGAAATATCAGACGCGGAGCTGACCCAGAGGGAGAGCGTTCTTACCCTAAAATAGGTCGGGTGTCCAAATATTTTCATAAAAATAGAGCTGTTCAATTGGCAGAAGTGCAAATTGTACAGCTCTATTTTTGTGCAATCTAATAGTTATAGTAATTCAACACAAAAAATGCTTGACATTTCAGTGGACACGTGTGTAAAATTCGGTCAAGGAAACGCGAACGGTCTGTGGCCGGTACCCACAGAATTCGCGAGCGGGTCTTTTCAACCGCCGATCCCGGTTGAAACTATCAAAAAAAGGAGAAGGAACATGAAAAACAACAAGTGGAACAAGATTCTTGCACTGCTCCTTGGCGGATCGATGGTATTTGGCCTGGCCGCCTGCGGCGGCGACACCGGCACCACGGAGAGCCCTGCCGGCGGCAGCGAGTCCCCCGCGGCCGAGACCAGCACCGGCGGTGAGACCGGCGGCACCGAGATCGCCGCGGACGCCCTGGTTGTCCAGGTCGCCTACGAGAACAACCCCGGCGAGCCTGTTTCCGACGCCGCCGAGGAGTGGGAGCGCCTGGCCGAGGAGCGCAGCGGCGGCACCATTGACATCCAGCTCTTCCCCTCCAGCCAGCTGGGCTCCAAGACCGACCTGATCGACCAGATGCTGATGGGCGAGGGCGTGGTCACCATCTGCGACGGCTCCTTCCTGGCCCAGTACGGCGCGCCCGAGATGGACATCGTCTCCGCCCCCTATGTGTTCGACAACTTCGACCAGTGCTGGAAGGTCATTGAGAGCGACTGGTGGGCCGAGCAGACCGCGCTGATGGAGGACAACGGCATCCACATCATCACCACCAACTGGATCTTCGGCGAGCGCAACCTGATGACCACCAGCCCGGTGGAGAGCGTGTCCGACCTGCAGGGCATGATCATCCGCACCCCCAACACCGCCAGCTACGTCCGCGCCTTTGAGCTGATGGGCGCCGCCCCCACCGCCATGGCCATCGGCGATGTGTACACCTCCCTGCAGCAGGGCACCATCGACGGCCTGGAGAATACTTACAGCACCCTGTACGGCAGCGCCTACTATGAGGTGGCCAAGTACATCACCACCACCAAGCACGTGAACATGTTCGCCCAGTGGATCTGCAGCCAGTCCTGGTGGGACAGCCTCACCGAGGAGCAGCAGACCATCCTCTCCGAGACCGGCGACGAGGCCGGCCTGATCAACAACGACCTGCAGACCAGCAGCACGGAGGAGTACATGCAGCTGATGCAGGACAACGGCGTGACGATCATCGACCTGACCGACGAGCAGCGCGCCGAGTTCGCCGACGCCTCCATGGCCCTCTACGAGGACCCCTCCATCACCGGCCAGTGGCGCGACGGCCTGTATGAGATGATCCAGGAGATTATCGCCGAGTAAACCGAAGCAACGATACACACAGGTGTATCCTGGACTGCGGCAGAGGGCAGGCCAATGGAACAAGAGCCATGGGCCTGCCCTCTCTCCGCAGACGGGGCCGGCGGCGCCGGCGCCCGCCAGAACACATAACTGACAACGCAAAGACATGGAAGGGAGGCAGCTATGCACGCAAAAATTATTGGCGTGGAGACCCGGGACAAGCGGTTTGTCCTGGAGAACGGCGCCGGCTCCGACGCGGTTCACACCGTGCCGCAGTACGCCTACGCGGTCTGCGTGCTCAAGACCGACGTCAATGTGGAGGGCGTTGGCCTGACCTTTACCCTGGGTGAGGGCAACGACCTGGTCTGCAGGGCGGTGGATTACCTGGCGCAGGAGCTGGTGGGCCGCGAGATCACCGAGCTGATGGCCGACTTCGGCTCCATCTTCGCGGCGCTGACTGATTCCCCCTGCTACCGCTGGCTGGGCCCCCACAAGGGCGTGATCCATCTGGCCCTGGCCAGCATCACCAACGCCTGCTTCGACCTGTGGGCCAAGGTGAAGGGGGTCCCCCTCTGGAAGCTGCTCATCGACCTCAAGCCGGAGGAGATCGTCAGCCTGCTGGATTTCCGCTATGTGGAGGATCTGATGACCCGGCAGGAGGCCCTGGACATCCTCAACGCCGCCAAGGCGGGCCGGGCAGAGCGCGAGGGCGTGCTCAAGACGGGCTACCCCGGCTACGACACCTCGGTGGGCTGGTTCAACTACCCCGACGAGCTGGTGGTGGAGAACACCAAGCGGGCCATGGAGAAGGGCTTCACCGCCATGAAGCTGAAGGTGGGCTCGGCGGACTACGAGCGGGACGTCCGCAGGGCGAAGCTGATCCGGGAGACCGCCGGGGACAAGGCCACCATCATGGTGGACGCCAACCAGCAGTGGACCCTCTCCAAGGCGCTCACCGTCATTGACAAGCTGAAGAGCATCAATCCCTACTGGGTGGAGGAGCCCACCGACCCTGATGATGTCCTGGCACATCAGACGCTGGCGCGGGCGGTCCACCCAATCCATATCGCACTTGGTGAACACGTGTCCAACAAGGTGATGTTCAAGAACTACCTCCAGGCCAACGCCATGTCCTTCAACCAGGTGGACGCGCTGCGGGTGGGCGGCATCTCTGAGTTCATCCTCATCAGCCTGATGTCCAGGAAGTGCAACATCCCCGTCATCCCCCACGTGGGCGACATGGGACAGATCCACCAGCACATGGTGCTCTTCAACCACATCAGCGTCGGGCATCCCAAGCTGTTCCTGGAGTGCATCCCCCACCTGCAGAAGTACTTCAAGCATCCCGCGCGCATCCAGGACGGCGTCTATGCCGTGCCCCAGGAGCCCGGGAGCTCCAGCGATTTTGTGGACTGACTGTGGGGGATAGAAGATGAAAGCCATTATCATTGACGAGAAAGACAACGTGGCCGTCGTCCTGGGCAAGGCCGCTAAGGGCGAGGAGGTCGACTGCAAGCTGGGCGGGCGCACCTGCACGGTCTGGGCCAAGGACCCGGTTCCGATGTATCACAAGATCGCCGTGCGGGAGATCAAGCAGGGCGAGCCGGTGGTCAAATACGGCGAGCACATCGGCATCGCGGCGGTGGACATCCCAGAGGGCTCCCATGTCCACGTGCACAACGTACAGAATAACCGGGAAGCACTATAGGAGGGGCAGCAATGGCAAGTGAATTTTGGGGCTATCGCAGACCGGACGGCCGGATCGGCGTGCGCAATAAGATCCTGATCCTCCCGGCCAGCGTCTGCGCCACCGACACGGCGCGGATTGTGGCCGGGCAGGTGGAAGGCGCCGTCACATTCCACAACCAGAACGGCTGCTCCCAGGTACCCAGCGACATGAAGCTGACCCTGGACACCCTGGCCGGTATGGCGGCCAATCCCAACATCTACGGCACCGTGGTGATCTCCCTGGGCTGCGAGGGCTGCCAGATGGACCTGGTGGTCGAGGAGATCCGCAAGCGCACCAACAAGCCGCTGGAGCAGTTCGTGATCCAGGAGAACGGCGGCACCATCACCACCGCAGAGCGGGCGGTGCGGGCGGCCAAGCGCATGGCCCAGGCCGCCTCCATGGAGCAGCGGGTCAAGGCCCCCATCAGCGAGCTGATTGTGGGCACGGAGTGCGGCGGCTCGGACCAGACCAGCGGCCTGGCCTCCAACCCGCTCATCGGCAACGCCTGCGACCGGCTGGTGGACATGGGCGCCACGGCGGTGCTCTCTGAAACGACGGAATTTATCGGCGCCGAGCATATTCTGGCCCGCCGGGGCAGGACCCCGGAGGTGAGCCGGCGCATTTATGAGATTGTCCACCGCTACGCCTGCTCCCTGGCCTGCTCCGCCGACGGACATAAGCTGCCCTGCGGCTCCTGCTACGTCAACCCCCTGCTGGCCAACACCAGCAAGCAGAACGTCACCCGCTACATCTACGAGATCGCCCGCCTGTCCCACGACATCGCCGGCGGCATCCTGGCCACCATGCCCTCCGAGAAGGACTTCAACGACCCCACCCTGGGCCCCCTGGTCCAGAAGTACCTCAAGGGCGTGGACGGCGTCCCCGTGGAGGACCGCTACCGGATGCTCCGCCTGCTGGAGAACATGACCGGCGGCACCGCCCTGGTGGAGAGCATGCACGGCGCCGGCTCCCCCCAGGCCCAGCGCGTCATGCTGACCCGCCAGGCCAACCTGGAGATGAAGAAAAAGCTGGCCCGCCGTCTGGCCGGCGTGGAAGAAAAGAAGGAGAGCTGAGCAAACATGTTTGAAATCAAAGGCAAGGTCGCGATCATCACCGGCGCCACCAAGGGCATCGGCGCCGGTATTGCGGAGGTGTTCGCGGAGAACGGGGCCAACGTGGTGGTGGTGAGCCGCCACCAGGCCGAGTGTGAGAGCAAGGCCGCCGAGCTGGCCCAGCGCTTCGGCGTGGACGCCTACGCCCACAGCTGCGACGTGATGGACCTGAGCTCCATCCAGAGCCTGGTGGACGACACCGTGGCGAAGTTCGGCCGCATCGACATCCTGGTTAACAACGCCGGCATCGCCATCACCAAGCCCGCCCTCAAGCTCACCGAGGAGGACTGGGACCGGGTGCTCAACACCAACCTGAAGGGCGTGTTCTTCCTCAGCCAGGCCGTGGCCAAGGTCATGTGCGACCAGAACAAGGGAAAGATCGTCAACGTGGCCTCCATGTTCGGCCTGGTGGGCGACAAGGGCATCCTGCCCTACCTGGCCAGCAAGGGCGGCGTCCTGCAGATGACCCGCGGCCTGGCCCTGGAGCTGGCCAAGTACAACGTGCAGGTCAACGCCGTGGCCCCCGGCTATGTGATCACCGCCCTCAACGGCGAGGAGCTGAACAACCCGGTCATCCGGGACAAGATCTTCGGGAAAACCCCCATGCGCCGCTACACCAATCAGGTGCTGCCCCACGGCCTGACGGGCCTGACGCCGGACGCCAAATTCTGCGGCACGGCGCTGCCCGCCGCCGGACAGCCGGCGGAGAGCCGCGACCCCGACACCATCTTCATCCCCATCCTGGAGATGCTGGGCGCGGTCAAAAAGAACAACGTGGTGGTGACCCAGCCCCACGACGGCACCTGCGCCCACCTGGGCGAGCTCTCCGCCACCACCATCCAGGCCCGGGGCGGCAACGGCGCGGTGATCTATGGCGGCGTGCGGGATGTGGACTACATCCACAAGCTGGGGCTGCCGGTGTTCTGCCTGTACACCACGCCGAAGGACGTGATGGGCCGCTGGCAGCTGACCGAGTACAACGTGCCCATCTGGATTGAAAACGTCTGCATCCACCCCATGGACATCGTGTTCGCGGACAAGGACGGCGTCATCATCATCCCCAAGGAGCTGGCGGTCAAGGTGCTCATCAAGGCCGAGGAGCTGCACAGCACGGAAAACGTGGTGCGCAACGAGATCGTGGCCGGCGCCCACCCCGTGGACGCGTACCGCCGCAACGGATGGTTTTAAACAGGGCCTGACGGGCTTTGTCAGGCCGGGAAAGGAGTGCACAGAATGGACAACTGCCTCACGCTGGACCACGAGGGGGTCATGGGCATCCTGCCCCACCGTGAGCCGATCCTCCTGGTGGATACCGTGAGCGAGTGCGTGCCCATGGACCACATCGAGGCCGCGCTCTACATCGACCCGGAGTGGGACGTATTCCGGGGGCACTTCCCCGGCGCGCCGGTGTTCCCCGGCGTGCTGTCGGTGGAGTGCATGGCCCAGGCGGCCGACATCATGTTGATGACGGCGGAGAAGTACCAGGGCAAGACCCCGCTCTTCGCGGGCATCGACAAGGCCCGCTTCCTGCGGAAGATCAGCCCCGGCGACCAGGTGACCGCCAAGGTCAAGGTCGCCAGCGAGAATGAGGAAAAGGCCATCATCACCTGCGACGCGGAGCTGTACCAGGCCGACGGCCTGGCGGCGAAGGCCACGGTGACGCTGGCCATGCGCTAACGTAAGAAAGGGGAAAACCGATGAACATCAAGACCATCGCCGTACTGGGCGCGGGGACCATGGGCCGCGGCATTGTCCAGGCCTTTGCCCAGAACGGCTTCCCTGTGATCTTCTACGCCCGGCGGGAGGCCGGCGTGAAGGAGGGCTACGACTATATCGTCGACATCCTGGCCTCCCTGGTGAAGAAGGGGAAGCTGTCTGAGGCCGACCGCCAGGCCACCCTGGACCGGATCACCATCACCACCAAGCTGGAGGACGTGGCCCCCGCCGACCTGGTGGTGGAGAGCATCGCGGAAAACCTGGAGGTCAAGCAGGACATGATGCGCAAGCTGGAGGGCATCTGCCGTCCCGACGCCATCCTGGCCAGCAACACCTCCAGCATCAGCATCAGCGCCATCGCCTCCGCCATCGGCACGCCGGAGCGGGTGTGCGGCATGCACTTCTTCTATCCCCCGGCCATGATGCCGGTCATCGAGATCGCCGTGGCCCGCAAGACCAAGCCAGAGGCGGTCCAGGCGGTGAAGGAGATGGTCTCCGCCATCCAAAAGACGGCCATCGAGGTCCAGGAGGCCCCCGGCTTTGTGTTCAACCGCCTGACCATCCCCCAGATCAACGAGGCGGCCTACCTGCTCATGGAGGGCGTGGCCACCCGGGAGGACATCGACGCCATGCTGAAGCTGGCCTCCTCCCACAAGATCGGCCCCCTGGAGCTGGGCGACATCATCGGCCTGGACGTGTGCCTGTCCATCATGGAGGTGCTCCAGAAGGAGCTGGGCGAGGACAAGTACCGCCCCTGCCCCCTGATCCGGCGCATGGTGTACGCCAACGAGCTGGGCCGCAAGACCGGGAAGGGCTTCTACGAGTACCCCGCCAAGAAGGCGGACTAAAGAGGGAAGGGGAGGAAATACCATGCCGGAGTCTACACCCAAGGAGATGCACCAGCAGGTGCCGATCTGGAACGCGGAGGACTGGTTCTACGAGGACATCCAGGTGGGCCGCAAGATCCGCTCCATCCGCCGCACCATCAGCGAGGGGGAGAGCATGCAGTTCAACGCCCTGGTGCTGGACATGCACCCCTACGTGGCCGATGAGATTTTCGCCAAGAACGAGGGAATTTTCGGCCGCCGGCTGGTGTCCGGCGCCATGGTGTTCAGCATGGGCCTGGGCCTGGTGGCCACCAACTGCGTGAACGCCTTCAGCTATGGCTATGACAAGCTGCGCTTCATCAAGCCGGTCTTTATCGGGGACACCATCTACACCATCAAGACCGACCTGGACAAGCAGCCCAAGTATCCGGACATGGGCCTCTACCGGGCCAGCTACGAGGTGTTCAAAAACGACGGGGAGCTGGTGCTCTACTGCGAGCACCTCCAGACGGTGAAATACCGCGACAAGGCGGCCGCGCTGGGGGAGAAAGCATGAAGGCAGCCTTTCTCACGCCGGCCATCACCCTGTTCCGGGAGGATGGCACGCTGGACACCCAGAGCCAGGCGCACCTCTATGATTTCCTGATTGAAAAGGGGACGGACGGCCTGCTGGTGGAGGGGAGCAGCAGCGAATTCTTCGCCATGACCATGGAGCAGCGCCGGGCGGCGGCCCAGTTTGCCATCGAGCACGTGAACCGCCGGGTGAAGCTGATCGTCGGCACATCCAGCATGGTGGCCTCGGAAATTGTGGAGCTGTCCCGCTTCTGCCTGGAGCGGGGGGCGGACGCGGTGATGATCCTGCCGCCCTACTACTTCCACTTCGGGGACGAGGCCCTGCTGCAGTACTACGGCACGCTGGCCAGACAGATTGACGGTCCGATCTACATCTACAACTTCCCGGACAACACCGGCTACACGGTCTCTCCGGAGGTGGTGCTGGAGCTGGCCAGGACCTACCCCAACATCGTGGGGATCAAGGACACCACAACCGGTATGGACCACACCCGGGAGGTCATCAAGGCGGTGAAGGCGGCCCGGCCGGACTTCGAGGTCTACTCCGGGCTGGACGACAACCTGGCCCACAACGTCCTGGACGGCGGCGACGGCTGCATCAGCGCGCTGTGCAACGTGGTCCCGGAGGTGTTCGCCAGGTGGGTCCGGGCGGCGCGGGAGGAGGACCTGTCCGGCATGGCGGCCTGCCAGCAGGCGGTCAACCGGCTTATGGACCTCTACCAGATCCGCAGCCCGTTCCTGCCGGTGTTCAAGAAGGCGCTTCAGCTGCGCGGAGTTGTACAGAACAGCATCAGCACCTTCCCCATGCCCAACGCCGGCGGGGACGACGACGCCAGGATCACGGAGATCCTCGGGCGGGAAGGCATTGCATGCGGTACTTCAAAGAAAGGATAATCGGAACATGACAAGGGAAGTGGTCATTGTAAGCGGGGCGCGCACGCCCATCGGCGATTTCATGGGCAGCCTGAGCTCCATGGAGCCCGTGGAGCTGGGAAAGACGGCGGCGAAAGCGGCCCTGGAGGCCTCCGGCGTACCGGTTGAGCTGGTGGAGGAGGTCAACTGCGGCATGATCTACAAGCAGGGGTGCAAGGGCAACCCCGCCCGCCAGATCCAGCTGGGCCTAGGCATGCCGGAGAGCGGTTTTGCCTGCACCGTGGACCAGCAGTGCGCCTCCGGCATGAAGGCCTTTGAGATCGCCGTAAACTCCATCCTGCTGGGGAAGAGCGACGTGGCCATGGCCATCGGCCTGGAGAGCATGAGCAACGCCCCCTACCTCCTGAAGGGCGCCCGTGCCGGATACCGCATGGGGAACGGCCCGGCGGTGGTGGACAGCATGCTCAACGACGGCCTGGTCTGCGCCATGATGGGCTACCACATGGGCGTGACGGCGGAGAACCTGGCCAAGAAGTATGGCATCACCCGGCAGGAGCAGGATGAGCTGGCCTTTTTGAGCCACACCCGCGCGGTCGAGGCCCAGAGGGCCGGCCGCTTTGCCGAGGAGATCGTCCCGGTGTGCATCCACACCCGGAAGGGCGACGTGGTGGTGGACGCGGACGAGCATCCGCGCCCCGACATCTCCATGGAGAAGCTGGCCAAGCTGAAGCCCGCCTTCCTGAAGGAGGACGGCACCGTCACCGCCGGCAACGCCTCCGGCGTCAACGACGGGGCGGCCGCGGTGGTGCTGATGAGCGCGGACAAGGCTAAGGAGCTGGGCGTGACCCCGCTGGCCAAGGTGCGCGCCACGGCGAACGCCGGCGTGGACCCCAGCATCATGGGCATCGGCCCCGTCCCGGCGGTCCGGAAGGCGCTGGGCTATGCCGGACTGAACCAGGAGGACATCGGCTATTTCGAGATCAACGAGGCCTTTGCCGCCCAGTTCCTCGCCTGCAACCGGGAGCTGAAGATCCCCATGGACAAGATCAACGGAAACGGCTCCGGCATCAGCCTGGGCCACCCGGTGGGCTGCACCGGCGTGCGCATCCTGGTCACCCTGCTCCACGAGATGCGCCGGCGGGGCCAGCAGCTGGGCGTCGCCTCCCTCTGCGTGGGCGGCGGCCCGGCCATGGCCACCGTGCTGGAGGCCATGTAACCCCCGCGGGACAAAAAACAGACATCACGAAAGCCGGCACTGCACCAGTGCCGGCTTTCACATTGCCAGGGCCGCGGCTCCCGCCCCGGCGGGGCGGAGGGGGGAGGAAGGGGGCGGGGAAGGTCAGCCGTCTCCTCCGCCCCGTGCGCCCTGCTTGCAGGCGTCCATCCAAAAGGCCGCGCAGAAGCCGGCGGCCAGACAGAGCAGCGCCAGAAGGCCCTGCCCAACGCCGGAGAAGGAGAGGGGCAGGATGGTCAGCGTGGAGGAGATCACAAAGCCCAAGAGGATACGGCTCACCAGGGCGTAGTGGTGCCGCATCAGCCAGTCCACCCCCCTGGCGCACAGCAGCAGGGTGACCAGGAAGCCCAGCATCAGCGGGAGGAGGACGGAGAAGTCCAGGTGCCCGATCCCCTCCGCCATGGGCTTGTAGAGGCCCAGGAAGAGGAGGAGGGAGGAGGAGCTCAGTCCCGGCAGCAGCATGCTGGAGGCCCACACCGCCCCGCAGAACACGAACCAGCCCCAGCTGGGCTGAATCGCGCGGGCCGAGGAGGCGTCCAGCAGGCCGAACAGGAGGAAGGACAGCGCCAGGGAGACCACAAAGGGCGCCCAGCCAGCCCCCCGGTCGCTCTCCTCCGAGGTCTTCATCAATCCGGGGATCGTCCCGCAGATCAGACCGGCAAAGAGGGCGGTGGTGCCCACGGCCGCCACCGTCATCAGGTATTCCACCACCCGGGCCAGCAGGAGGAAGCCCACGCCGCAGCCGGCCAGTATGGGGAGCAGCAGCCTGTAATTGCGGCGGAGAGACCGGGCCGGATGGGCGAAGAGCTCCACCATCGGCTCATACAGGCCGAAGGACACGCACAGCACCCCGCCGCTGATGCCGGGCAGGATGGCGCCGGTGCCGATGATGGCCCCCTGGAGAAACAGGAGGAGCAGGCGCGCGGGGGAGAAGTTCTGATTCTGCATAGATGGCCTCCAGAATGGGATGCGGCCGGCGGGCCGGGAGGGGGTTACACGCCCCACAGGTTTTCGGGGTAGAGCCCCCGGGCGGTCATGTCGGCAATGGACCGGACCACCTCCGGGCGGTCCTCCCGGTAGGTGACGCCGTGCCACCTGTCGGCGCTGTGCAGCACCTTCACCCGGGCCCGCCCCTCCTCCAGCAGCTGGGTCACCACGCTGGGCAGGAAGTACTCCCCCTTCAGGGGGTTCTCCGCCAGGGTTTTGTCCAGGAAGGCGGGGAAGCGGGCCTGGGCCTCGTCCAGGAAGCCGCGGGAAAAGCCCCACAGGTTCATGGACACCACGGCCTCCCCGCTCAGGGGGGTCCAGGTGGCGCCGCCGTCCTCGGTATAGCGGGCGTCCGCCCCGTCCTGCTCGATGCAGGTGCGCTCGGTGACCCGGGTCAGGTAGTGCCCGCCGTCCTCCTCGCACACGCCCCGGGCCACGGAGCCGTGGGCGGTGACGGTGTTGCCCAGGCGGTAGCCCACCATGGCGTACTCCCCGCACCCCGGACGGTCGGGGTGGTCCTCCAGATAGCGGTAGAGCTTCCGGAAGCCCTCGGGGCCATAGTAGTCGTCGGCATTGATCACGGCGAAGGGGCCGTCCACCGCGCTCCGGGCGGCCAGGACGGCGTGGCAGGTGCCCCAGGGCTTGACCCGGCCCGGGGGGACGGCGTAGCCGGGGGGCAGGTCGGAGAGCTCCTGACAGGCGTACCGGACCTCCATCACCCGGCCCAGCCGGCCGCCCACCGCGGCGCGGAAGGTGTCCGCCATCTCTCGCTTGATGACAAAGACCACCGTCTCAAAGCCGGCCCGGCGGGCGTCGTAGACGGAGTAGTCCAGGATGAGCTGGCCGTGGCCCCCCACGGGGTCCAGCTGCTTGAGCCCGCCGTAGCGGCTGCCCATGCCGGCGGCCATCACCACCAAAACAGGTTTGTTCATTTGGATGTCATTCCTTTCCGGCGTCCCGGGGGCGCGGGACGGGCCCCCGGGGAGGACCGCGGGACGGCCCTCTCCATAGACCCTACCATTATAATGGATTCCCCGCGTTTGTGCAATGCTCAAAACGGGGCGGGCCGGCGGGGCACGCCCGCATGGGGGTGTAAAGCTTTGGTAAAAACCGTTGCGGTCCGCGGCCAAAACGGATAAACTAGAGACACTCAGACTGTGAGGTGTCATTCATGAAATGCGGAATTGTGGACGTGGGGTCCAACACCATGCGCCTGTCCATCTACCACTGGGAGGGGCGGAGCTTCAAGCTGCTGATGAACAAGAAGGAGATGGCCGGCCTGGCCGGCTATATCAAGGGGGGCGTGCTCTCCGACAGCGGCGTGCTGGTGGCCTGCCGGGTGCTGGCGGAGTACAAGGCCCTGCTGGAGAACTTCGACATCGGGGAGCTCCACGTGTTCGGCACAGCGCCCCTGCGCAACATCGTCAACACCGAGGAGGCCCTGGACACCATCCGGGCGGTCACCGGCGTGGGGGTGGAGGTGCTCTCCGGCGCGGACGAGGCCGCCCTGTCCTTCCTGGGGGCCACGGTGGGGGGCGGGGCCCCGGCGGCGGGCCTGCTGGCCGACATCGGCGGCGGCTCCACCGAGCTGGTGGCCTATGCCAACAGCGCCATCACCTCCGGGTGCAGCCTGCCCATGGGCTCCCTGTCCCTGTTTACCGACTACGTCGGCGGCCTCTTCCCCACCAGGGAGGAGCGCCGCGCCATGCGGGAGCGGGTGGAGACCGAGCTGGAGCGGGCCAAAACCGCCGGGCTGCGGTGCGCCCACCTCACCGGCGTGGGCGGCACCATCCGGGCGGCGGCCAAGCTCTGCAACGCCCGCGCCGGCGGCGACCCGGCCAACCGGGTGATCCCGGCGGAGGAGCTGCGGGCGCTCTATAAGGAGCTGAAGCGGGGGGACCAGGCCACCCTGCGGCAGATCCTCCGCACCGCCCCGGACCGGGTACACACCATTCTGCCCGGCCTGGCCATCCTCAATGCGGTGGTGAAGGGCTACGGGGTGGAGACGGTCACCGTCAGCGCCTGCGGCGTGCGGGAGGGCTATCTGCTCCAGCGGGTGATGGGGGTGGACAGCCATGGCGCATGAGGTGGACACCCGCTACACCCAGGAGCGGGAGCTGTCCTGGCTGCGGTTCAACGAGCGGGTCCTGGCCGAGGCCAGGGACGAGACGGTCCCCCTGTTTGAGCGGCTGAAGTTCGCCGCCATCTTCACCAGCAACCTGGACGAGTTTTTCATGATCCGGGTGGGCTCCATCTCCGACATGACCCTGTCCAAGGAGCACCACGTGGACAGCAAGAGCGGCCTCACCCCCAACCAGCAGCTCCAGGCCATCTGCAAGGCGGTGCCGGCGCTGTACAAGCAGCGGGACAAGATCGTCTCCCAGCTGGAGAAGCGGCTGCGGGCCTGCAACATCTGCGCCCTGACGGTGGATGAGCTGGACGGCAAGGAGCGCAAGCAGGCGGAGCGGTGGTTCCGGGACTACGCCGCTCCCGTCCTCTCCCCCATGGTGGTGGACAGCCACCACCCCTTTCCCCACCTGCCCTCCAAAAACCTGACCGTGGTGCTCACCCTGCGGCAGGGGGGAGAGCGGCGCTTCGGCCTGGTGCCCATCCCCCGGGCCCTGCCCGCCTTCTGCCAGCTGGAGGAGCGGGGCCTGCGCTACCTGCTCACCGAGCAGATCGTGCTCTCCTTCGCCGACAGCCTCTTTGAAAACTGCCAGGTGGAGGAGAAGCACGTCATCTCCGTCACCCGCAACGCCGACATCAGCCCCGAGGACGAGGACTACGACGTGGGGGAGGACTTCCGGGCCCACATGCTCAAGGTGCTCAAGAAACGCGCCCGCCTGGCCCCCGTCCGCCTGGAGGTGCAGGGCAGCCCCTCCGACGAGCTGCTGGACTACCTGTGCCCTCGGCTGGGCCTGGGCCGGGAGTTTGTGTTCACCTCCAAGGCCCCCCTGGCCATGGGCTATGTCTACGCCCTGGAGGGCCGGCTGCCCCCGGAGAGCGCCGCCGCCCTGTGCTATCCCCCCCACACCCCCCGGTGGCCCGCCTCCCTCTACCAGAACGAGAGGATGATCCCCCAGATCCTCCGGCGGGACGCCCTGCTGTTCTACCCCTACCACTCCATGGAGCCCTTCCTCCACCTGATAAAGGAGGCGGCCAACGACCCGGCGGTGCTCAGTATCAAGATCACCATCTATCGCCTGGCCTCCACCGCCAAGCTGGTGGAGTACCTGGCCGCCGCCGCAGAGAACGGCAAGGACGTGACCGTGCTCATGGAGCTGCGGGCCCGGTTTGACGAGCAGGCCAACATCGCCTGGGCCCAGCGGCTGGAGGAGGCGGGGTGCACCATCCTCTACGGCTTTGAGCGGTACAAGGTCCACTCCAAGCTCTGCCTGATCACCCGCCGGGAGAAGGGCCGCATCCAGTATATCACCCAGATTGGCACCGGCAACTACAACGAAAAGACCGCCAGGCTGTACACCGACTTCTGCCTCCTGACCGCCAGCCCCGCCATCGGCGCCGACGCGGCGGCCTTCTTCCAGAACATGTCCACCTCCAACCTGACCGGGGAGTACCGGCAGCTGCTGGCGGCCCCCCACTCGCTGAAGCCCCGGCTGCTGGAGCTGATGGACGAGGAGATCGAGAAGGCCCGCCGGGGGGAGAGGTGCGGCATCTTCATCAAGGTCAACTCGGTCACAGACCGGGAGCTCATCGACAAGCTGGCCCAGGCCAGCCAGGCCGGCGTGCCGGTCACCCTCAATGTGCGGGGCATCTGCTGCCTGCGGCCGGGGGTGCCGGGGCTCACCGACCGCATCCGGGTGTTCTCCGTGGTGGGCCGCTTCCTGGAGCACCCCCGCATCTACGCCTTCGGCGCGGGGCCGGACGCCAGCCTCTACATCGGCTCGGCCGACCTCATGACCCGCAACACCGAGCGGCGGGTGGAGGTGGCCTGCCCCGTCACCGACCCCGCCGTACGGCGGCAGATCAAGCACTATGTGGAGCTCTACTGCTCCGACAACGTGAAGGCCCGCAACCTGGGGGTGGACGGCGCCTACGCCCCCGTGCCCCGGGCGGAGGGGGAGCCGGCCCTGGACGCCCAGGCCGCCCTCATGGCCGAGGCCGAGCTGGAGGCCGCCTCCGCCGCCGCCCGCCCCGCCCCCGTCCAGGAGCGCGGCGGCGGCCCCCTGCGCCGCCTGCTGGAATATTTCCGCCGCCGGCCGTGAAGCTTCCAGTTCCTCCCCTTGATCTGGCGTGCTATAATATGGTTAGCAAGACAATCCCAACGGATGCACAAGGAGGCACAATTCCCGCCATGCCAAACTACTACGCGCACATGAAATTCGGCGATAAAGTCCTGGAGGAGCTGCCCCGGGAGCTGGCCGGGCGCATCGGCCGGGAGAAGGAGGCGTTCCACCTGGGCTGCCTGGGCCCCGACCCCCTGTTTTTCTACCACCCCATCCGCCCCAACGGGGTGCGGCGGGAGGGGGTGCGGATGCACCGGCAGTCCGCCCTGCCCGCGGCGGAGCGGCTCCGCCGGGCCATTGAGGCCGGCGTCCCCATGGCCGCCGGCTACGGGGCGGGCTTCCTCTGCCACCTGGCCCTGGACAGCGCCTGCCACGGCTACGTGGACGGCCGGGCCGCCGACGGCCCCATCTCCCACATGGCCATCGAGGGGGAGTACGACCGGATGCTCATGGAGCGGGACGGCCTGGATGCCTCGGCCAGGGCCCACCTGCCCGACACGCCGGAGGACCGCGCGGTGTGGGAGGCGGCGGCCGCCGCCTTTGTCCACGCCTCCCCCGACCAGATGCGGCGGGCCTACCGGTCCATGACCTTCTACTCCGGCTTCCTGGCCCGCTCCAACGGCCGGATGCGGGGCAGGGCCATCGGCGCGGTGAGCCGGATGCTGCCCATCCCCTCCGCCAAGGGCATCGCCCTGAAGGAGGCGCCCCACCCCTCCGCCCTGGAGAGCAACGCCGACCTGGACCGGCTGCTGGAGGGGGCCGTGGCCGAGACGGCGGAGCAGCTCACCGCCTTCTTCCAGGCCATTGAGGAGGAGGGCCCTGTCCCCGCCTGGTTTGACCGGGACTTCAAGGGCGCTCCGCCCCGGCCCCAGGAGCGGATTCACTGGACCCCGGTTCCCGGCCGCTCTGTTACCTGAGCTACATATGGAAAGCGGCGCCGTCCCCACCCTGCGGGGGCGGCGCTGCCCGCTCCGCCCCGGCACCTGCCGGGGCGTTTTTCAGCAAATCGTCCAGCCGGAGCAGGGCGGCCAGGAACACCAGCACCGAGGCCTGCAGATTGACCCGGGCGGATTCCGCCCCCGCGCCGTCTCCTGCCTCCCGGGCCGAGCCCACGGCCAGGCAGAGGAAGAACCCCAGGCACCCCACCACCAGGGCCGAGGCCCACAGCCGGATGGGGAACACCTCCGGCAGGGCCGCCGCCCCCTCCGCGTCCCCCCGGAGGGTCCTGCACAGCCCCTCCCGCTGGATGGACACACCCCAGTAGGACAGCCCCACCGACAGCAGCAGCAGACCCAGAAACAGCAGGCTCCCGTCCACCGTGTCCAGCTGCCTGCGCAGCGCGCGCTCCTCCATCAGCACCACCCCCATACGCCAGTTTATCCACAGGGAGGGCGGCATGTGTGGAAAAATTGGCCGGCGGGGCGTCCGAAGCGGGCAGAACGGCGCCCCGCCGCCGGAGCGCATATGGAAAAAGCCGCCCCGGACGGCATGGCCGTCCGGGGTGGCTTCCGGCGCTTAAAACTGGGCCCCGCCGAACTCGTGGAAGGTGAGGCTGGGGTTGCGCTCCGCCGTCCAGCCCACGGCCCACTGGGAGCCGAAGAGCAGCAGCTGGTTGCCCTTGTAGTCCTCCACCAGCTTCACATCGGTGCCCAGGATCAGATCCTCCTCCTTGACGGGCTCCCCGTCGTCGGTGGTGATCCACCGCAGGTACTCGTAGGGCAGGCCCTCCATGTAGAGCTCCACGTTGTACTCGTTTTTCAGCCGGTACTCCAGCACGTCGAACTGGAGGGTGCCCACCACGCCCACGATGACCTCCTCCATGCCGGTGTAGGGGGTCTTGAAGATCTGGATGGCGCCCTCCTGGGCGATCTGCTCCATGCCCTTCAAAAACTGCTTGCGCTTCATGGTGTCCAGAGAGCGCACCCGCTTGAAGTGCTCGGGGGCGAAGGTGGGGATGGGGTCGAACTGGAATTTCTTGCCCGGGGCGCACAGGGTGTCGCCGATGGAGAAGATGCCCGGGTCGAACACGCCGATGATGTCGCCGGCGTAGGCCTCCTCGATGATCTCCCGCTCCGCCGCCATGAGCTGCTGGGGCCGGGAGAGGCGGAGCTTCTTGCCACCCTGGACGTGGTAGACCTCCCTGTCCGCGTCAAACCGGCCGGAGACGATGCGCAGGAAGGCGATGCGGTCCCGGTGGGCCTTGTTCATGTTGGCCTGGATCTTGAACACAAAGCCGGAGAAGTCGTCGTCCATGGAGTCGATAACCAGATCTCCCGCCCTCCGGGGCAGGGGGGGCGTGGTCATGCGCAGGAAGTGCTCCAGAAAGGGCTCCACGCCGAAGTTGGTGAGGGCGGAGCCGAAGAACACCGGGGACAGCTTGCCGTGGCGCACCCGGTCCAGGTCGAACTCGGCGGCGGCGCCGTCCAGCAGCTCGATCTCGTCGGTGAGCTGCCGGTGCAGCCGCTCGCCGATCAGGCCGTCCAGGTTGGGGTCGCCCAGCTCCACCTCGGTGGCGGTGGCCGCCTTGGCGCCCCCGTTGGAGGT
>CALWXU010000028.1 GCA_944385585.1 uncultured Flavonifractor sp. | reverse complement strand
TGGGTGGAGGTGTACATCGAGGGCTACGGCTGGGAGCCGGTGGAGGTCACCCCGGCCTATGCCGGCTCCACCCCCGGACAGAGCGGCGTCACCGCCGCGCCGGAGGCCACACCCACGCCCACGCCCACCCCCTCGGCCAGTCTGGCCCCCGGCGAGACCGACACCCCCGCCCCCACCGCCTCCCAGGCCGTGGAGACGGAGACCGGCGGGGGAGAGGGGCCCGACCTCACAGTGCTATGGGCCCCCCTGGCCGTCCTGCTGCTGATCCTGGCCCTGCCCCTGCGCCGCTGGCTGGCCCGCCGCCGGCGGGAGCGGCGGTTCGGGGATGAAAGCACCAACCAGGCCGTCGTCGCCGCCTACCGGTATTTCCGGCGGCTGGAGCGCTGGGGGGCGGACATGCCGGAGGAGGTGGCGGAGCTGGCCAAGAAGGCCCGCTTCTCCCAGCACACCCTGACGGAGGAGGAGCGGACGGCGGCGGCGGACGCCGCCCGGGCCGCCGCCCGGGGCCTGGACCGGGCCCTGCCCTGGTGGAAGTGGCTTGTGTTCCGCTATGTGCTGGGGCTGTATTGAGAAAACCGGGCGGACTCTCCCCGCCCGAAGCTGGAAAATTGATCCGGGCTCCCCCGTGGCCCGGGAAATTAGGTGAAAAATTCCCATGCAGACTTACGACGCTGGAGCTTACGACATTGCCGTCATCGGCGCGGGCCACGCGGGCATCGAGGCCGCCCTGGCCGCCGCCCGGCTGGGGCTGGACACCCTGTGCTTCACGGTGAACCTGGACGCGGTGGGCAACATGCCCTGCAACCCGGCCATCGGCGGCACGGGGAAGGGCCACCTGGTGCGGGAGCTGGACGCCCTGGGGGGCGAGATGGCCAAGGCCGCCGACCGGGCGTGCATCCAGTACCGGCTGCTCAACCGGGGCAAGGGCCCGGCGGTGTGGTCCCTGCGGGCCCAGGCCGACCGCCGCCGGTATCAGGAGATCATGAAGCACACCCTGGAGCGGCAGGAGCACCTGTGGGTGAAGCAGGCGGAGGTCACCGACGTGTTCGCCGAACACGGCCATGTCACCGCCGTGGGCACCGCCTACGGGGCGGTGTACCGGGTGAAGGCCGTGGTGGTGGCCACCGGCACCTATCTGGGCGGGCGCACCATCGTGGGGGATGTGACGCGGCCCTCCGGCCCCGACGGGCTGGCCGCCGCCCTCCCCCTGACCGAGAGCCTGAACAAGCTGGGGCTGGAGCTGCGGCGGTTCAAGACGGGCACGCCCCCCCGGGTCAACGCCCGCAGCGTGGACTTCTCCCAAATGGAGCTGCAGGAGGGGGACGGCCACGTCCTGCCCTTCTCCTTTGAGACCCAGACGCCGCCGGAGAACAAAGCCGTGTGCTGGCTCACCTACACCAACGCCGCCACCCACGCCGTGATCCGGGCCAACCTGGCCCGCTCCCCCCTGTTCTCCGGGGTGATCGAGGGGGTGGGGCCCCGGTACTGCCCCTCCATCGAGGACAAGGTGGTGCGCTTCGCCGACAAGGAGCGGCACCAGCTCTTTGTGGAGCCCATGGGGCTGGACACCGAGGAGCTGTACATCCAGGGCTTCTCCTCCTCCCTGCCGGAGGACGTGCAGATCCAGATGCTCCACACCATCCCCGGGCTGGAGCGGGCCGAGATGACCCGCCCGGCCTACGCCATCGAGTACGACTGCTTAGACCCCACCCAGCTGCTGCCCACCCTGGAGTGCAAAAAAATCCAGGGCCTGTACGGGGCGGGGCAGTTCAACGGCTCCTCCGGGTATGAGGAGGCCGCCGCCCAGGGCTTTGTGGCCGGGGTGAACGCGGCGCTGAAGATTTTGGGGCGGGAGCCGCTGGTGCTCCGGCGGGATCAGGGGTATATCGGGGTGCTCATCGACGATCTGGTCACCAAGGGCACCAACGAGCCCTACCGCATGATGACCTCCCGCACCGAGTACCGCCTCCTCCACCGGCAGGACAACGCCGACCGGCGGCTGTGCCCCGTGGGGCACGATATCGGCCTGGTCAGCGACCAGCGGTATCAAACAGTCTTGGACAAGTACGCCGCCGTGGACCGGGAGATCAAGCGGCTGGAGCACACCGGCACCCCCGACGGGCGGCTGGTGGACCTGCTCCGCCGGCCGGAGAACACTTACGGGGGCCTGGCGGCGGCGGACAGAGGCCGGCCCGACCTGCCCCCCGACGTGACCGAGGCCGTGGAAATCGCGGTGAAGTACCAGGGGTATATCGACCGGCAGCTGCGGCAGGTGGAGGAGCAGCGGAGGATGGAGGACCGGCCCCTGCCCCCCGACCTGGACTACCTGTCCATGGCCGGCCTGCGGCTGGAGGCCCGGCAGAAGCTGGACAAGATCCGCCCCCTCAGCCTGGGGCAGGCCTCCCGCATCTCCGGGGTCAGCCCGGCGGACATCGCCGTGCTCATGCTCCAGCTGGAGAAATGACGGGGGCGGTGGGGCCGCGATATATCGCGGCCCCACGGGCCTCGCCCGAAACACCGGCCGTATGACAACCGCCGTACCCCGCCCCATACACCGTGGGGCCGCCATATAGGACGGCCGCCCGCCCACAATCCCAACACCGAGAGGGGCCGCCGAGGGCGGCGGCCCCTGCACGGGATTCCGGCCTGTGTGCCGACCCGGACGGGGCTGCGGGTGCGCACACAGGCGCGCCCCTACGTGGCTTCGAAAACCCAACACAAAGGAGAACCTATGGGAGAGAAAATCGTCCTGGGCCTGTCCGGCGGGGTGGACTCCGCCGTGGCGGCCAAGCTGTTACAGGAGCGCTGCCACGTCACCGGCGTGTATCTGGACAACGGCCTGGAGGGGAGCGGGGCGGCGGACGCCGCCGCCGTGGCGGAGCGGCTGGGCATTCCCCTGGAGATCGTGGACATCCGGGCGCAGCTGGAGGAGCAGGTGTGCGCCCCCTTCGCCGCCGACTATCTGGCGGGGCGGACCCCCCTGCCCTGCGCCCGGTGCAACCGGCTGGTGAAGTTCCCCGCCCTGCTGGCCGTGGCGGACAAAATCGGGGCCGGGTATGTGTCCACCGGCCACTACGCCCGGGTGGAAAACGGCCTGCTGAAAAAGGGCCGGCCCGCCAACGACCAGTCCTATATGCTCGCCCGGCTCACCCGGGCGCAATTACAGCGGGTCATCTTCCCCCTGGGCGATTACGAAAAGACCCAGGTGCGCGCCCTGGCCCGGGACTTCGGCATCCCGGTGGCGGACAAGCCGGACTCCATGGAGATCTGCTTCATCCCGGAGGGGGATTATGGCGACTGGCTGGAGGGGCGCGGGTTTTCCACACCCCCCGGGAACTTTGTGGACAAGTCCGGGCGGGTGCTGGGCCGGCACAGGGGCATCCACCGCTACACCCTGGGGCAGGGGAGAGGGCTGGGGGTGTCCGGCCCCCACCGCTACTTCGTCACGGAATTGCGGCCGGAGACCCGCGAGGTGGTGCTCTCCGACGGCTCCGACCTGGGGAAGGACACGGTGCGGTGCGTCCAGCCCAACTGGATCGCCGCGGAGGCCCCCGCCGGCCCGGTGGAGGTGGAGGTGCGCCTGCGCCACTCCAAAACCCAGCTGCCCGCCGCCCTGGAGGCGGAGGGGGAGGGCGTGGTGCTCCGCATGCACACCCCCGCCCGGGCCCCCACGCCGGGGCAGCTGGCGGTGTTCTACGACGGCGACACGGTGCTGGGAAGCGCCTGGATTGTATAGAGAGAAAGGGGATTCATCCGATGAAAAAGCTGATTGGTCTGGCACTGGCCTGCGCCCTGCTGCTGGCGGGCTGCGCCCCCCGGGGCGGCGGGGAGGAGGCCGAGGAACTGGGGGACAACTCCATCCGCCCCCTGGAGCTCACCGAGGAGGAGGCGGCCCTGCTCAATCTGGTGGGGAACGGCCTGGGCCTGGGGTCGGCGTATGGCGTATACCAGCTTGCCGTGGGTGAAACCGTCACCGGCTGCAGCATTGAGGTGCTGTCCTGGGTGGACGGCGGGTGGCAGGCCACCGGCGGCGGCTCGGTGGGGATCTCCGGCTCCAGCGACGCGCTCCGGCTGGGCGTGGTGCTGGGCGACGGGGATGTGCGCATCAACTGGCAGGACGGCTCTGGTCAGTACAGCATCACCGCCGCCGTGAGCAGCATGGACCGCAGCGGCACGGGCCTCACCTGGGCCTGGCTGGAGGAGGCCCAGGCCCTGACGGTGGGGGAGCGCGCGCCCCTCTACCTGGCGGTGTACGACGACGGCGACGGCGTCACCTCCGCCGCCCTGCCGGACAGCTTCTTCGACGTGGCCTACCTCAGCCAGTACGACCGGGCCTACGCCGTGGCCATCACCCTGGAGGGGTAGGGCGGCGGCATCCGGGCTCTGCTGAAAAACAGCGGGTATTCTGCAAGGTGCAGAATACCCGCTGTTTTCTCATTTACTTCATCTCCAGGCCGGAGAGGTAGCGCCTGGCCAGGTCGAAGGCGTGGGAGGCGGAGATGTGGCGGATGCGCGCCCGGCCCAGGCCCTGCTGGGTCCTCCGCACCCAGGTGCCGTCGGGGGCGGCCAGGGCCAGGTACACCAGCCCCACCGGGTTGCCCCGCTCGTCGGGGTCGGGGCCGGCCACGCCGGTGGCCGCCGCCGCCAGATCACAGCCCAGCGCCCGCCGGGCCCCCTCGGCCATGGCCCGGGCCGTCTGCTCGCTCACCGCGCCGTACTGGTCCAGGACAGCCTGGTCCACCCCCAGGAGGGTGTGCTTCACCTGGGTGGCGTAGCTCACCACGCCCCCCCGGAACACCGCCGACGCCCCGGGCAGGTCGGTCATGCGCTTGGCGATGAGCCCGCCGGTGCAGCTCTCGGCGCAGCCGAAGGTGAGGCCCCGCGCCTTCAGCAGCTGGAGCACCGCCGCCTCCAGGGAGGGCACGTCCACCCCGTAGACCAGGGGGCCGAATTTGGCCCGGAGCCGCTCCTCCACCGGGCCGATGAGGGCGTGGGCGGCCTCCTCGCTCTCCGCCTTGGCGGTGATGCGCAGCTCGCACTCCCCCTCCTTGGCGTAGGGGGCCAGGGTGGGGTTGGTCATGGCCTCCATCTCGTCCCGCAGCTGGGCCTCCATGGAGGACTCCCCGATGCCGAACAGCTTCAGGGTGCGGGAGGCGATCACCCCGTCGGACAGGCTTTTCAGATAGGGCACCACCCGGTGGGTGAACATGGCCTTGCACTCCCGGGGCGGGCCGGGGAGCATGATGACCCGCACGCCGCCGGCCTCAAAGGCCACGCCGGGGGCGGTGCCCCAGTCGTTGTCCAGCACCGTGCACCCCTCGGGGAGCATGGCCTGCTGGTAGTTGTTCTCCGTCATGGGCCGGCCCGAGTGGAGCCGCCGGAAGTAGGCCTCGATGCGGCGGGCGGAGGGCTCGTGGAGCACCAGCTGCTTCCCAAAGCACTCCGCCAGCACGTTCTTGGTCAGGTCGTCGCAGGTGGGGCCCAGCCCGCCGGTGGTGATGATAATGTCCGCCCGGGTGCGGGCCAGCTCCACGGCGGCCCGGAGCCGCTGGGGGTTGTCCCCCACCACCGTGTGGTAGTAGACGTTGATGCCCAGGGCGGACAGCCCCTGGGAGAGCATCTGGGCGTCGGTGTTTGCGATGCTGCCCAGCAGCAATTCGGTGCCCACGGCGATCAATTCCGCTGTGTGAGACAAGATATAACCTCCCTCAATCGCCGCCGGCCGGCGCGGCGCGTTTTTGTCCTCCTTGCCCAGGGGCCTCAGTGCAGCAGGGCCTGGTACGCCTCGGCGCTCCCCACCCGCCCCACGGCGGAGAGGGAGGCCTGCTCAAACCGGAACAGCTCCCGGGCCAGGGTGCGCACGTCCTCCCGGGTCACCGCGTCGTAGGCGGCGATGATCTCGTCGGGGGAGAGCACCTCGCCCAGGAGCAGCTCCCCCCGGCCCAGGCTGCTCATGTGGGCCTGGGTGGACTCCAGGCCCATGAGCACGTTGGCCTTGGACTGCTCCCGGGCCCGGTCCAGCTCGGCCTGGGTGGCGCCGTGGTCGGCGAAGTCGCGGATCACGTGCAGGATGGTGTCCAGGGCCTGCCCCTCGGTCTCCTTCCCCAGGGCGGTGTAGACGCCGAAGTAGCCGGTGTCGTCGTGGCAGGTGCCGTAGGAGTAGATGGCGTAGCACAGGCCCCGCTGCTCCCGCACCTGCTGGAACAGGCGGGAGGACATGCCGCCCCCCAGGATGGAGGAGAGCAGCTGCAGCTGGAACCGCCGGGGGTCGGCGAAGGGCACGCCGGGGAAGGCCAGGGTCAGGTGGTTCTGCTCGATGGCCTTCTTCTTCACCACCACGCCGGGGACGTAGGCGGCGGGGCGTACGGCCCGGCCGGGCTGGGCCTCCATCCCGGCGAAGCGGGCCGCCAGGGCCTGGGCGTCGGCGTCGGTGAAGCTGCCCGCCAGGGCCACCACGATGCGCTCCGGGCCGTAGTGGGCCTGCTGGTACGCCCGCAGCCAGGCGCCGTCCATCTTCTCCAGGGTGGCCCTCCGCCCCAGGATGGGCCGGGCCAGGGGGGAGCCCTTGAACACCGCCCCGGCCAGCCGCTCGGCGCACAGGTCCTCCGGGTTGTCCTCGTACATGCCGATCTCCTCTAAAATGACCCCCCGCTCGGTCTCCACGTCGGCGTCGTCAAATTTGGAGTGGAAGAACATGTCGCACAGGATGTCCGCGGCCTGGTCCAGGTGGGTGTCCAGCACCCGGGCGTAGAAGCAGGTGCACTCCTTGGTGGTGAAGGCGTTGACCTGCCCCCCCACCGCGTCCATCTCCTCGGCCAGAGCGCCGGCGGTGCGCCGCTGGGTGCCCTTGAAGAGCATGTGCTCAATGAAGTGGGCCGCGCCGTTCTCCGACGCGCTCTCGTGGCGGGAGCCGGTGCCCACCCAGATGCCCAGGGACGCCGAGCGCACCCCCGGCACGTGCTCCGTCAGAATCCGCACCCCGTTGGGGAGCGTCTTTTTTTCATAAAACAAGTGGAAAACCCTCGCACTTCTCTATATTTTCGCGCTTAGTATGGACGGAAGCGGGGCAGATTACGCCCCCCGCAGGGCGATGAACAGCAGAACCGCCGCCGTGATGGCCAGGATCAGCGCCAGATACCCCAGCACCTTCTTTTTCATCTCCGCGCTCACCGTCCCTTCCTCCAGATAGTTACAACACTATACCACATTCCGCTCCCGTTGTCACACACAAAATCAAAACCGGGCGGGGAAATCCCCGCCCAGCCTCTCGGGAAAGCGTCAGGCCGCTTTCCCGAGAAAAGTTGCATGGCAGAGGAGACTCGATTTCTTGCGAAATTGTCGTCTCCTCCGCCATGAGAAGTGTCATTTCCGAGGCGCACCCCCCCAGGGGGCCCTCTCTTGCCCCTTCGGGGCAATTCACCTTGTGTCCCCGGAAATGACGGATTTTCATTTGATTCCCGCGGCTGCGGCCGCGGGAACTCTGCGAGGCTTCCCTCCGGGCCGTGCTTATTTCACCGGCTCGCCGGCGGCCTTTTTGGCCTTGATCTCCTTGAGGGCGTCCTTGTAGGACAGGTTGACCCGGCCCTTCTCGTCGATGTCGGTGACCTTGACCCAGATCATGTCGCCGATGTTGACCACGTCCTCCACCTTGTTGACCCGGTGGTCGGCCAGCTTGGAGATGTGGACCATGCCGTCCTTGCCGGGGGCCAGCTCCACAAAGGCGCCGAACTGGAGGATGCGCACCACCTTGCCGTAGTACAGCTGCCCCACCTCGGGCACGAACACGATGGTCTCGATGGTCTTTTTGGCCGCGTCGCAGGAGGCCTTGTCGGTGCCCGCGATGTAGATGGTGCCGTCGTCCTCGATGTCGATCTTGGCGCCGGTGTCGGCGCAGATCTTCTGGATGACCTTGCCGCCGGAGCCGATGACCTCGCGGATCTTGTCCACGTCGATCTTCATCTTCACCATCTTGGGGGCGGTGTCGGCCACGTCGGGCCGGGGGGCGGAGATGCAGGGCAGCATGATCTCGTCCAGGATGGCGTAGCGGGCGTCGCTGGTGATCTCCAGGGCCTCCTTGATGATCTCGTGGCTCAGGCCGTCGTTCTTGATGTCCATCTGGATGGCGGTGATGCCGGCCTTGGTGCCGGCCACCTTGAAGTCCATCTCGCCGTGGAAGTCCTCCACGCCCTGGATGTCGATGAAGGTGGTGAAGCCGCCGTCGTCGTCCTGGATCAGGCCGCAGGAGATGCCGGCCACCGGGGCGGAGATGGGCACGCCGGCGTCCATCAGGGCCAGGGTGGAGCCGCAGATGGAGCCCTGGGAGGTGGAGCCGTTGGAGGAGAGCACCTCAGACACCACGCGGATGGCGTAGGGGAAGTCCTCCACGGTGGGGATGACGGGCTCCAGGGCGCGCTCGGCCAGGGCGCCGTGGCCCTTCTCCCGGCGGTTGGTGGACCGGGCGGCCCGGGCCTCGCCGGTGGAGTAGGCGGGGAAGTTGTAGTGGTGCATATACCGCTTCTCCTCCTCCTCCCAGATGGTGTCCAGCTTCTGGGCGGCGGAGAGGGTGTTCAGGGTGCAGATGGAGAGGACCTGGGTCTGGCCGCGGGTGAACAGGCCGGAGCCGTGGACCCGGGGCAGGACGCCCACCTCGGCGGCCAGAGGGCGGATCTCGTTCTTCTGGCGGCCGTCCACACGGTGGCCCTCCAGCAGCCAGGCCTTGACGATCTTCTTCTGGAACTTGTAGGTGATCTCCTCCAGGTACTTGTCCATCTCGGGATAGTCCTCCAGGAAGAGCTGGTGCCAGTGCTCGATGAGGGCGTTCCACCGCTCCTCCCGCACGTTCTTGTCGTCGGTGTCCATGGCGGCGCGGGCCTCGTCCATGGTGGCGGCCACGATCTTGTCAAACAGCTCCTGGTCAAAGTCGGCGTGGTCGTAGGTCATCTTCTCCCGGCCGATCTCCGCCACGATCTGGTTGATGAAGGCCACCTGGGCCTTGATCTCCTCGTGGGCCTTCACGATGGCGTCGTACATGATGTCGTCGGGCAGCTCCTTGGCGCCGGCCTCGATCATGATCACCTTCTTGTCGGTGGCGGCCACGGTCAGGTCCAGCTGGGAGGCGTGCTTCTGCTCGTTGGTGGGGTTCATGACGATCTGCCCGTCCACATAGCCCACCTCCAGGCAGCCGATGGGGCCGGCCCAGGGGATGGGGGAGTAGGCCAGGCAGGCGGACACGCCGATCATGGCGGTCACCTCGGGGGAGCAGTCCCGGTCCACGCTCATGACGGTGGCGGTGACCACCACGTCGTTGCGGAAGTCGGTGGGGAACAGGGGGCGGATGGAGCGGTCGATCACCCGGCTGGCCAGCACGGCGGGCAGGGAGGGCTGCCCCTCCCGGCGCATGAAGGAGCCGGGGATGCGCCCCACGGCGTACAGCTTCTCCTCAAAGTCCACGCTCAGGGGGAAGAAGTCCACCCCGTCCCGGGGGCGGGGGGCCACGGTGACGGCCACCAGCACGGTGGTCTCGCCATAGGTCACCATGGCGGAGGCGGAGGCCAGCTCCGCCACCTTGCCCACGTCGATGGTCAGGGGCCGGCCGGCCACCTCCATCTTATAGACATGGCGGTTGGTAAATTCCTTGTGCTTGATGATGGTTGACATGTGGGGGATTCCTCCTTTTTTATCCTTGGTGTTCCCTCCCACACATCAGAGCCGTGCTCGTTTTAGCATTTGAAGCCGGGTCCGGCCGCCGGGCCGGGCACAGGTTCAACTGCTAAAAGGCGCGCTCTGACGGATGGGAAGAAGGGGTGGCACGGTGTCCCGCGCCACCCCCCTGATTTGTTGTTGTCACGCTGCGGCGGCTGCACAACGGACAACTGCTCAACACTCCGCAGGCTTCCTAACTTTCGCAGGCAAACTTGTCCGGCACAGCCGGCCAAGCCTACGCTACCAAGGCGCCACCGGCGCCTTGGCTTAACGCTGCGGTTTCGTCTGCGTGTTTCGCTGTTGTCCTGCTCCGCACGCCTCCGCGCTTCTTCCTTATTTCCGGATGCCGAGTTTCGCAATAATGGCGCGGTAACGCTCCACGTCCTTCTTGGCCAGGTAGTCCAGCATCTTGCGGCGCTTACCGACCATCTTCAGCAGGCCGCGGCGGCTGTGGTTGTCGTGGATGTGCACCTTCAGGTGCTCGGTCAGCTCCTGGATGCGGGCGGTGAGAATGGCGATCTGCACCTCGGGAGAGCCGGTGTCCGTGGGGTGGGTGCGGTTGGCCTCAATGACGGCCGTCTTTTCGTCCTTGCGGATCATGCTTGTGGTTCCACCTTTCATACAAATGTGCCCGGGGCTGCGTGACCGGCCGGTGTGTGCCGGGAGACGAAGCCGGGGGTAAGTCTGGTCGCCTGTTCACAGGCTGTAGTAGTTTACCATATTCTCTCCGCCTTGTAAAGGGTCCATTCCAAAAATCCGGGGCAAATTGCGGAAAATCAGGCCGGCAGTCCGGCCGCCCACGCCGCCAGGGCCAGCTGGGCGGCCAGGAGGGCGGGCAGGCCGTACCGAAAATACCAGTGCCGGGTCTTGTGGCGGAAGGCCCACATGCCCGCGATGGCGCCGGGGGAGCCGCCCAGGATGGCCGCGGCGAACAGGACCCGTTCCGGGATGCGGCGGTGGCCGGCCCGGGCCCGCCGCTTGTCCGCGCCCATGAGGGCAAAGGCCAGCGCGCTGAGGGCCAGCACCCAGAGCAGCGCCCACCTCATGCCCCGTCCCCCAGGGCGGAGACAAAGCCCCCCCGCCGGCGGGTGGTCTGATACCACAGCCGCAGGTCCACCGTCAGCTTTTCCCCGCTGTCCAGCAGGTCGGCCCGGCCGTCCTCCAGGGCGGTGAGGGTGACCCAGTGCCAGGAGTCCAGGGCCTTCACCACCCCGTTGTGGAGGTTGAGGAAGGCCACGGGGCAGTCGAGCTCCAGGCTGCGCGCCACGAAGGCCTCCACCGCCTCCCAGGGGGGCCGCTTGGTGGCCGCCCCGGGAAAGTCCAGCAGGGCGGGGGAGAGGGCGGCCCCCCGGCTGTCGGCGTAGGCGGCCATGCCCCGGGCCATCCACTCCGGCCGGTGGAGGCCGTGGGAGCTGGGGGTGACGAACTGCCACACCCGCTCCATGTGGGCGGTGAAGGGGCCCCGCTCCATGGCGGCCTCGGGGTAGAGGGGGGCCAGCGCCGGCCGGGTTTGGGCCAGATAGGCGCAGATCAGGGCGGCGGCGGTGGGGCCGCAGCCCGCCCGCCGCTGCCAGAGGCCGGGGAACCAGTCCTGGTCGGCCCCGTGGGTGACCGCCCCGCCGGGGCCGGTGATGTCCATCCGCTCCGGATGGGAGATTGAGACGCGCAAAGCAACCGCTGCCTTTCCTGAAAAAAGTGGTCCGGGCCTGTCCGGGAATTGTGGGCGCGCCCCGCCGGCGGGGCTCCCGCCCCCGGACGGCGCATGTGTTCCTTCAGGCCCTAACAGTATAGCATCCCCCGCCCGCCCCGTCAAAGGTTGCCTTTCCCCGGGGCGGGTGGTATACTGTCCGGGTACGAGAGATAAAGGAGTGTGTCCCATGTCCCAGACCTCCCTGACCCGGGGAAACGTGAAGCAGGCCCTGGTCCGCTTCGCCCTGCCCTTCCTGGGGGCCTCCCTGCTGCAGTTCCTCTACGGCGCGGTGGACCTCATCGTGGTGGGGCAGTTTGCCGACCAGGCGGGCATCACCGCCGTGTCCACCGGCAGCCAGGTGATGCAGGCGGTGACCAACTTTGTCATCGGCCTGTCCACCGGCGGCACGGTGCTGGTGGGCCAGTACCTGGGCGCGGGGCGGCGGCGGGACGTGAGCCGGTCCATCGGCACCCTGTTCACCCTCTTCGCCGCCATCGCCGTGGCCCTGGCCCTGGTGTTCGCCCTGTCCACCAACGCCGTCATCGCCCTGATGCAGGTGCCGGCGGAGGCGGTGGCCCCCGCCCGGCAGTACCTGTTCATCTGCGCCTGCGGCCTGGTGTTCATCACCGGGTACAACATGGTCAGCGCCGTGCTCCGGGGCATGGGGGATTCCAGGCGGCCCATGTACTTTGTGCTGGTGGCCTGCGTCATCAACATCGTGGGGGACCTGCTGCTGGTGGGGGTGTTCGGCCTGGGGGCCGCCGGGGCCGCCGTCGCCACCGTGGCCGCCCAGGGGGTGAGCCTGCTGCTGGCCCTGGCGGTGCTGCGGCGGCGGGACTTCCCCTTTGACTTCAGGCTGTCCTCCTTCCGGCCCCAGGGGGAGAAGGCGGCCAAGCTGCTGCGGCTGGGCCTGCCGGTGGCGGTGCAGAACGTGCTGGTCACCCTGTCCTTCCTCATCATCACCGCCATCGTCAACCACATGGACGTGCTGGCCATGTCCTCCGCCGTGGGGGTGGTGGAGCGGATCACCGGCTTTATCATGCTCTTCCCCTCCGCCTTCATGTCCGCCATCTCCGCCATGACCGCCCAGAACATGGGGGCGGGCCGGCCCGACCGGGCGCGGCAGGCCCTGAGGGTCGGCGTCCTCCTGTGCCTCGCCGCCGATCTGGCCATGTTCGCCCTGGTGCAGGCCTTCCCCGCCGCCGCCCTGCGGCTGTTCACCCCCGACGCGGAGGTGATTGCCAACGGGGTGCTCTACCTGCGCACCTACAGCATCGACTGCATCCTGGTCACCTTCGTGTTCACCCTCAACGGCTTCTACGCCGGCTGCGGCCGCACCGGCTTCACCCTGTTCAACGACCTCACCGCCACCTTCCTGGTGCGGGTGCCGGTGGTGTTTTTCATGAGCCGGCTGGCCGGGGTCACCCTGCTGCACATCGGCATCGCCGCGCCGGCGGCCTCGGCGGTGCAGGTGCTGCTCCAGCTGCTCTACCTCCGCAGCGGGCGGTGGAACCGCTCCGTCCTGGGGGAGGAGCGGCCATGACCGCCGACGTGCTGGCCCTCCTGGGGGGCGACCCCGGGAGGCTCGCCATCTTCGAGGCCTTTGAGGGGGCGGTGCTCTCCTGCGGGGAGAGCGCCATGCGGGTGTCCAAAACCCAGATCTCCTGGGGGAGCCCGTACCTGTTCGCCATGCTCTCCCTGCCCCGGCGGGCCGCCGACCGGAGGTCCGGCGCCCTGCTGGCCACCCTCGGCCTCAACCGCCGGCTGGACAGCCCGAGGGTCCTCCAGGCCGTGGAGCCCTACCCCGGCCGGTGGACCCACCACCTGCTCCTCACCCGGCCGGAGGAGGTGGACGGGGAGCTGCGCGCCTGGCTGGCCGAGGCCCGCGCCTTTGCCCTGGCCAAGGGCCGGAAATCAGGCCCAAAATAGAACAAGTGTTTGCAATCTCCCCTGCGCTGTGGTATGATTGTGGGCAGGAGGGCGGGGGCTTCCCGCCCCAAACAGCACAAGGAGGGTCCGCCATGGGCGCGCTCACCCCCAAGCAGCAGCAGGTCTATGATTTTATCGTCTCCTTCTCCAACCGGCACGGCTACCCCCCCTCGGTGCGGGAGATCGGGGAGGCGGTGGGGCTCAAGTCCCCCTCCACCGTCCACTTCCACCTGAAGGGGCTGGAGGCGGCGGGTCTGATCACCAAGGCCGAGGGCAAGACCCGGGCCATCACCCTCAGCGACCCCGTGCCGGGGCCCGACCAGGTGCCGGTGGTGGGCAGCGTGGCCGCCGGCTCGCCCATCCTGGCCCAGGAGTGCATCGAGGACTACCTGACCTTCGACACCGGCGGCCGGCCGGGGGAGTACTTCGCCCTGCAGGTGCGGGGGGAGTCCATGAAGGACGCGGGCATCCTGCCCGGCGACCTGGTGGTGGTCCACCAGCAGAGCGACGCCAGCAGCGGGGAGATCGTGGTGGCCCTCTTTGAGGACGAGGCCACGGTCAAGACCCTCCGCCGGCGGGACGGCCACATCTGGCTCATGCCGGAAAACCCGGAGTACGAGCCCATCGACGGCGACGGCTGCGCCATCCTGGGCAGGGTGGTGGCCGTGGTGCGGAGGTACTGAGCCATGAACCGCATCGTCTTTGACACCCCCGTGGGGGCGCTGGGGCTGGAGGAGGAGGGCGGGGCGCTGAGGCGCCTCTACCTCCCCAACCAGCCGGCGGAGCGGTTGGGGGAGGAGACCCCGGTGCTGACCCGGGGCCGGGCGGAGCTGCTGGAATACTTCCGGGGGGAGCGGCGGGCCTTCACCCTGCCCCTGGACCCCCGGGGCACCCCCTTCCGACGGCGGGTGTGGGACGCCCTGGCGGCGGTGCCCTATGGGCAGACCGTCACCTATGGGGAGCTGGCCCGGCAAATCGGCAGCCCCAGGGCCGTCCGGGCGGTGGGGCAGGCCAACCACCACAACCCCCTGCCCATCCTTCTGCCCTGCCACCGGGTGGTGGGGGCGGACGGATCGCTGACCGGCTACGCCGGCGGCCTGGAGCTGAAACGATTTTTACTGGCGCTGGAGGGAGCCGAATATGGGAAAAAATGACCGCTTTCAGATCATCTACACCCAGGGAGTCACCGACATCACCCGCATCCTGCTGGACACGGAGACGGGGGTGCTCTACCTGGAGATGGCCAGCGGCTACGCCGGGGGGATCACCCCCCTGCTGGACAGCGACGGGAAGCCCATGAAGTGGGCCCCCAGGGAGGGGCAGGCATGAGGCTGGTCACCTGGAACGTCAACGGCCTGCGCGCCTGCCTGGGCAAGGGCTTCCTGGACTTCGCGGCGGCGGCGGACGCCGACGTGATCTGCCTGCAGGAGACCAAGCTCCAGCCCCACCAGATTGCGCTGGAGCTGCCCGGCTACCAGCTGTACTGGAACAGCGCGGAGAAAAAGGGCTACTCCGGCACGGCCGTCTTTACCCGGGCGGCGCCGCTGGAGGTCGCCTATGGCATGGGCCTGGACCAGCACGACCACGAGGGGCGGCTGATCACCGCCGAGTTTGACGGCTTCTACCTGGTGTGCTGCTACACCCCCAACGCCCAGGAGGGCCTGGCCCGCATCGACTACCGCATGCAGTGGGAGGACGACCTTCGGGACTATCTGATGGAGCTGGACAGGGCCAAGCCGGTGATTTTGTGCGGCGACCTCAACGTGGCCCACCAGGAGATCGACCTGAAAAACCCCAGGAGCAACCGGGGCAATGCCGGCTTCTCCGACCAGGAGCGGGAGAAGATGACCCGCCTGCTCTCCAGCGGCTTTACCGACACCTTCCGCGCCCTCTATCCGGACAAGGCCGGGGCCTACACCTGGTGGAGCTACCGCTTCAACGCCCGGAAGAACAACGCCGGGTGGCGCATCGACTACTTCATCGTCTCCGACCGGCTCATGCCCCGGGTGGAGGACCAGATCATCCGCAGCGACGTGGCCGGCAGCGACCACTGCCCGGTGGAGCTGCTTCTGCGGGAGGCCTAGCCGAGGACGGCCCGCCCCTTGTATTTTCCCCGGTTTTGTGGTACAATAGCTGCAAAGCAGCTATTGTACCAGTAAACTGGCACAATCCGCTCCCGGCCTTCGGCCGGAACCGCGGATGATGCCATGTACCACAAAACGCTTCGCGTTTGTGGTATACGCTCCAAAAGTGCATCTCACGCGCAACCGCCCGCTGGCACCCCGGCGGGCTTTGCCGTGCCGTCCCTGCCTCCGCGCGGCAGGGGATATCAGCCAACGCCCCCCGGCGCGGGAGGGGCAAAACGGAAAAGAAGGAAGAACGACATGACCTTTGCACAACTCGGCCTCTGCCCGCCCATCCTGAAGGCGCTGGCGGAGGAGGGCTATGAGAGCCCGTCCCCCATTCAGGAAAAGGCCATCCCCCCCGCGCTGGACGGGCGGGACGTGCTGGGCTGCGCCCAGACGGGCACGGGCAAGACCTGCGCCTTCGCCGCCCCCATCCTCCAGCGGCTGGACGGGGAGAGGGCCCCCGGCCGGCCCATCCGGGCCCTGGTGCTCACCCCCACCCGGGAGCTGGCCCTCCAGATCCAGGAGAGCTTTGCCGCCTACGGCCGCCACCTGTCCCTGCGCTCGGCGGTGATCTTTGGCGGCGTGGGACAGGCCCCCCAGGTGGAGCAGCTGAAAAAGGGGGTGGACGTGCTGGTGGCCACCCCCGGCCGGCTGGGGGATCTGTACGGGCAGGGGCTCATCGACCTGTCGAGGCTGGAGATCTTCGTGCTGGACGAGGCCGACCGGATGCTGGACATGGGCTTCATCCACGACGTGCGCCGCATCCTGGGCTGGCTGCCCAAGAAAAAGCAGACCCTCTTCTTCTCCGCCACCATGCCCCCGGAGGTGCGTGGCCTGGTGGACGGCCTGCTGGTCAACCCCGTCAAGGTGGCGGTGGACCCGGTATCCTCCCTGGTGGAGGTCATCGACCAGAAGCTCTGCTACGTGGACCGGGGCAACAAGACCCGCCTGCTGGCCCACCTGATCCGGGAGCTGGACGTGAAGAACGCCCTGGTGTTCACCCGCACCAAGCACGGGGCCAACAAGGTGGCCGGCGACCTGGCCAAGGCGGGCATCTCCGCCGCCGCCATCCACGGCAACAAGAGCCAGACCGCCCGGCAGCAGGCCCTGGCCGACTTCAAGGCCGGCCGGGTGCAGGCCCTGGTGGCCACCGACATCGCCGCCCGGGGCCTGGACATTGAGGAGCTCTCCCACGTGTTCAACTACAACCTGCCCGACGTGCCGGAGACCTACGTCCACCGCATCGGCCGCACCGGCCGGGCGGGCAGGGGGGGCACCGCCATCTCCTTCTGCGACATCAACGAGAAGGACGAGCTGCGCGCCATTGAGAAGCTCATCGGCCGGCCGGTGCCGGTGGTGGAGGACCACCCCTGGCCCATGGAGATCCTGGAGCCGGCCCCCCGGGACAAGAAGGGCCGGGTGGTGAACCCGGAGGACGCGGAGGCCCGCGCCGCCGCCAAGGAGCGCCGCCGCCAGCGGGACGCGGCCAGCAAGGCCGCCGCGGAGGCGCGCAAGGCCAAGGCCAATCAGAAGCGGATGGAGGCGGAGGCCCCCGGGGCCGAGCCCCTGGCCGACGGCGCCGCCAAAAAGCGGCGGGGCCGGGGCCGCCGCAACAGCGCCACGCTGGAGGAGGCCCTGGTGGCCACCGACCCCATCCGCCCCGCGGCGCCGGAGCCGGGCTTTGCCGACTTCTCCCGGCCCGACCCCCTGGCCAGCGACGTGATCATGGACGCCACCGCCCGCCTGCTGGCCCCCCGCCCCCGCGCCCAGGCCCCCAAGAAGCCCAAGGCGGCCAAGGCCCCCAGGGCGGAGGCCATCCAGCCCCAGGGCGGGTCCAGGCCGGCCAAGCAGAAGGCCGCCCCGGCGGCGGAGGCCCTCCGCAGCGGCGGGGAGAGCCGCCGGCGGAAGCGCGGCGGCGCCAAGAACCGGGGCGGCGGCCGGCCGCCGGAGGTGGTCCTGCGCTCCAACGGGCAGAAGGACTCCACCGAGCAGCCCAGCCTGATGAAGCCCTACTATATGAGCCGCGACTGACTCCCGCCGAGAAAATAAAAAACCGGTCCGCACCCGCCGACGGCGGGCGCGGACCGGTTCTGCTTATTGGGGCTGTCCGGGGGAGGCCCCGCCCCGGGCGCTTTTGGGGGGCGCCAGCCAGCGGCCGAAAAAGTAGTAGAGCAGCAGGGCCGCGGAGGTGATCGACCAGGTGATGGGGTAGCTGGCCATCACCGCCTCCAGCGTGTGGTGGACGGGCACCACGGTGAACAGCCACGCCAGGCGCAGCCCGCACACCCCGAACACCGAGATGAGCATGGGCACCACGGACTTGCCCGCCCCCCGGATGGCGCCGGTGAGCAGCTCAATGAGGATGTAGGTGATGTAGCAGGGGGCCAGGAAGCGCACCATCTCCACCCCCACCTCCAGCACGGCGGCGTCCGGGGTGAAGATGCCCAGGATGGGCCGGGCCAGCAGGACGAACGCCGCGCTGATGAGCACGGTAAAGACGCCCAGCATCGCCGCGGACACCCAAAGGCCCTTTTTCAGCCGCCCGTACTGCCCCGCGCCGTAGTTCTGCCCGGCGAAGGTGGTGACCGACTGGGCCATGGCGGTGACCGTCATCCAGAAGATGATGTCCATCTTGCCGTAGGCCGTCCAGGCGGCCACCGCGTCGGTGCCGAAGGAGTTGATGAAGGCCTGGATGACGATGTTGGACGCGTTGTACATCACCGACTGCAGGGCGGTGGGCACGCCGATGAGCATGATGGCCCCCATGGGCTCCGGGTGCACGCGCATCTGCCTGGGGAAAAACTGGTAGGGGGTCATCTCCGAGCGCATGAGGGCCACCACCACCAGCACGGCGGAGAGCACCTGGGAGCAGACGGTGGCGATGGCCACGCCGGCCACGTCCAGGTGGAACACCAGCACCAGCAGCAGGTCCAGCACAATGTTGCACACCGAGGCGGCGATGAGGAAGTACAGCGGCCGGCGGAAGTCGCCGATGGCCCGGAGCACGCCGGTGCCCATGTTGTAGATCACGTTGGGGATCATGCCCAAAAAGTACACCCGCAGGTAGAGCACCGCGCCGGGCATGGCCTCCTCCGGGGTGCCCATGGCCCGCAGGGACCAGGGGGTCAGCAGGAAGCCCGCCACGGTGAAGAAGGCCCCCACCAGCAGGCCCAGGAGCATGGTGGTGTGGACGCTCTTGTGCACATCCTCCCACCGGCGGGCGCCGAAGTGCTGGGCGATGACCACCACCGCGCCGGCGGACAGGCCGGTGAAGATGCCCACCGTCAGGTTGACGATCACGCCGGTGGAGCCCACGGCGGCCAGGGCCACCTTGCCCACGTAGCGCCCCACCACCAGGGTGTCCACCGTGTTGTAGAGCTGCTGGAAGAACGTGCCGAACCACAGGGGGAAGAAGAAGCCCAGCAGCTGCTTCCAGATCACGCCCTGGGTGATGTCGCCGGTGGGCTGGCGCAGCAGACCCATGGGAAACCCCTCCTAAACGCCTGAATTCCGCCTCCGCGGGCGGAGCGAATACGATTCTACACGCTTCCGACAGGAAAAGCAAGAGGGGCGGCGGGAAAGTTTGCTTTATCTTTATGGGGAGCCGCCGCCCCGGTCAGCGCCCCAGGGAACGGGAGGCCGTCCATCTGCTCTGTGATATTGGTGATCCGTTTATCATTCTTCGGATACCCACAAAACCGTATCCAGCCTTTCGCCTGATTCCATAAATGTCTGTAACGCGGACAACATCGTCTCCGGCTGGCTGCAGATCATCCACTCCTCAAATATGGAGCCGCCCAGAGCAACCGCTCTTTTGCTGCCGCTCCCATTGCTGTAATAATAAGCGGTTCCCTTCCATTCATCCACAATGCCGCGGGCAAGTCCACCTCCGGACCGCCGCGCTTGTGTTTTCCGCCGCGATGCGGTATAATAGTCGCAAAGCGGCTATGATACCAGTGAACAGGCACAATCCGCTCCCGGCCTTCAGCCGGAACCGCGGATGATGCCATATACCACGAAACGCCTTGCGTTTGTGGTATCCTGTGGAGGCCAACACACCGAAAGAGGGTTTTTACCGATGAAATTAGGCATTGTGGGCCTGCCCAACGTGGGCAAGAGCACCCTGTTCAACGCCATCACCAACGCCGGCGCGGAGAGCGCCAACTACCCCTTCTGCACCATCGACCCCAACGTGGGGGTGGTGGCGGTGCCCGACCACCGCCTGGACGCCCTCAGCGAGATGTACCACCCCAAAAAGACCACCCCGGCGGTGGTGGAGTTCGTGGACATCGCCGGGCTGGTGAAGGGGGCCAGTCAGGGGCAGGGCCTGGGCAACAAGTTCCTGGCCAACATCCGGGAGTGCGCCGCCATCGTCCACGTGGTGCGCTGCTTTGACGACGAGAACATCATGCACGTGGTGGCCGACACCAGCACCAACGTGCCGGTGGACCCGGTGGGGGACATCTCCGTCATCGACATCGAGCTGATCATGGCCGACGTGGAGATGGTGGAGCGGCGCATCGACAGGGCCCAGAAGGCCGCCAAGGGGGACAAGAGGTTCCTCCACGAGGTGGAGGTGTTCTCCGCCCTGCGCGACTGGCTCAACGACGGCAACTCCGCCCGCTCCTTCCAGTGCGACGGGGACGACGCCGCCCTCATCGCCACCTCGGAGCTGTTGAGCCTCAAGCCCATCATCTACGCCGCCAACCTGGACGAGGACGGCTTCGCCGCCTACGCCGACAACGTCTATTACCAGCAGGTGGCCGACCTGGCCGCCCGGGAGGGGGCCCAGGTGATCCCCGTGTGCGCCAAGCTGGAGGCGGAGATCGCCGAGCTGGAGCCGGAGGAGAAGAAGATGTTCCTGGACGACCTGGGCATCGCCGAATCCGGCCTGGACCGGCTCATCAAGGCAAGCTACGCCCTGCTGGGGCTCATCTCCTTCCTCACTGCCGGGGAGGACGAGTGCCGGGCCTGGACCATCACCAACGGCACCAAGGCCCCCCAGGCCGCCGGCAAGATCCACACCGACTTTGAGCGGGGCTTCATCCGGGCGGAGGTGGTCAGCTTCGACGACCTGATGGCCTGCGGCACCATGGCCGCCGCCAAGGAGAAGGGACTGGTGCGCTCCGAGGGCAAGGAGTACGTCATGAAGGATGGCGATATTGTGCTGTTCCGGTTTAACGTGTAACTCAAAATCGCCGTCCTTCCTGAAAAACCCGCCGCAGGCGGGACAGCGCCCCTGCGCTGTGCAAGCGTTTTGCGGAGCAAAACCTTGCTGCCGGCGGGATTCACTCCCGCCGGCGGATTTGCAAAGACGGGGCCCCCGCGGAACGCAGTTCCGTGGGGCCGGACGGCGACATCGTCCTGTTCCGGTTTAACGTGTAAGTTTGAATCACCGTCCTTCCTGAGACGGGATCATCCTGCTCCCCGGGCGGCGCGGCCTCTGGCCGCGCCGCCCCTTTCCTCATAACCCCGCCCGCCGGCGCATATACATGCCCCGTGAGAATCATTGCGGGGAGTGTTGCTGTGTGAAAGGGAACATCGAGGAGCGCGCCTGCCGGCTGGCGCTTTACATCATAGAGAACAAAGCGACGGTGCGCGGCGCGGCCCAGAGGTTCGGCATCAGCAAATCCACGGTACACAAGGATCTGAGCGAGCGTCTGCCCGCTTTCAACAGGCCCCTCTACCTCCAGGTCAAGCAGGTGCTGGACGAGAACAAGGCGGAGCGGCACATCCGGGGCGGCATCGCCACCCGCCGGAAGTACCGGGGCGCGGACTGAGCGCCGGGGAAGGACGCCAAAAAGCGGCGGCACACGGGTTTCCGTGTGCCGCCGCTGCGCGTGTGTGGGATTGTGTTACCAGCCGAAGGGCCACTGGAAGTAGCCGCCGCCCTGCTGGGGCTGCTGCTGTTGCTGCTGGCTGGCGCTGTACTCCTGCTGGAGCTGGTCCATGGCCTCGTTGCGCGCGGTGTTCTCCTCGTCCAGGGTCACGTCCACCGTGGTGGTCTCCCCGTCCCGGTAGACCGAGAGAGTGACGGTATCGCCGGCGGAGAACTCAGACACGGCGCTCTGGAGGTCGCTGCTGCCGGACACCTCGGTGCCGTTGACGGCGGTGATGATGTCGCCCACCTGGAGCCCGCCGTTGTCCGCGCCGGAGCCGTCCAGGACGGCCAGCACCTCCGCGCCGGCGGGCACGCCGTACTGCTGGGCCGCCGCGGGCACGTCGTCCAGCAGTATGCCCATGCTGGGCTTGCCGGTGACATAGCCGTTCTCGATGATGGAGGTGAGCATGTCCCGCACGTCGTTGATGGGGATGGCGAAGCCCAGGCCCTCCACGCTGGCCTCAGAGCTGGACGAGCTGGACAGCTTGGCGGAGACGATGCCGATGACCTGCCCGTACTCGTTGAACAGGGGGCCGCCGGAGTTGCCGGAGTTGATGGCGGTGTCGGTCTGCAGCATGTTCATGACGGTGCCGTCGCTCATGGTGACGGAGCGGTCCTTGGCGGAGACATAGCCGCCGGTGAAGGTGAAGGTCAACTCGCCCAGGGGGTTGCCGATGGCGTAGACGTTCTCGCCCACGTTGAGGGCGTCGGAGTCGCCCAGGGTGACGGTCTGGAGGTTGCCCACCTCGATGCGGAGCACGGCGATGTCGTTGTCCTGCTCGCCGCCCACCAGGGTGGCGTCATAGCTGTCGCCGTTGGCGAAGAACACCTTAATATCATCCACGCCGTTGATCACGTGGTAGTTGGTGACGATGTAGCTGGAGGTGGCGTTGGAGCTGATGACGAAGCCGGAGCCGGACACGGCGTTGCGCACCGTGTAGCCCCACGCGTTGGTGGTCACGTCGCCGTTGACGCCCACCGC
>CALWXU010000027.1 GCA_944385585.1 uncultured Flavonifractor sp. | reverse complement strand
GCCGGCCTGCCCGAGGAGCAGATGGGTCTGGGCCACGCCTTCGAGATCGACCCCGATGTGGAGAACGGCTTCCTGTATGAGCTGGCCCAGGCCGAGATGGCCCGGGAGATCTTCCCCAAGGCGCCCCTGAAGTACATGCCTCCCACCAAGTTCATGACCGGCAACATCTTCCGCGGCCAGGTACAGGATGCCCTGTTCAACATGGTGACCATCCTCACCGACCAGAAGATCCACCTGCTGGGCATGATGACCGAGGCCATCCACACCCCCTTCCTGTCCGACCGCTTCCTGTCCATCCAGAACGCCCAGTACATCTTCCGCACCATGCACGACCTGGGCGGCGAGATCACCTACAAGGACGGCGGCATCATGCAGAAGCGGGCCAACGAGGTGCTGACCAAGGCCACCGACCTGCTGGGGCAGATCGAGCAGCTGGGCATCTTCGAAACCCTGGAGCGGGGCATCTTCGCCGACATCAAGCGTCCCCGTGACGGCGGCAAGGGCCTGGACGGCGTCGTGACCAAGGCGCCCGGGTACTTCAACCCCTTCCTTGCGCCCATGATGAAAGGGGGTGCCGGCAAATGAGCTCCGGACTGTATCAAATTCGCGACAAGGATCTTGACACCACTCTGGATCTGACCCGCATCAAGCCCTACGGCGATACGATGAACGACGGCAAGGTCCAGACCTCCTTCACCCTGCCGGTGAAGGATGACGACCGGGGCGCGGCTGCCGCCGTGCTCATCGCCCAGAAGATGGGCCTGGCCGACCCCAACGTGGCCCTGCGCCAGAAGCTGGACGAGAACTTCACCTTCTACGTGGTGTACGGCTCCCTGACCCATACCATCAACTACAACGAGATCGTGGTCCAGACCGTCACCGACGAGACCATGGACATGCACGAGACCGACGAGTACCTGAAGGAGCACCTGGGCCGCAAGATGGTGGTCATCGGCGCCTCCACCGGCACCGACGCCCACACCGTGGGCATCGACGCCATCATGAACCGCAAGGGCTTCGCCGGCCACTATGGCCTGGAGCGCTATGAGATGGTGGAGGCCTACAACCTGGGCTCCCAGGTGCCCAACGAGGAGTTCCTCCGCAAGGCGGCCGAGGTCAACGCCGACGTGGTGCTGGTCTCCCAGACCGTCACCCAGAAGGACGTCCACATCCAGAACCTGACCGAGCTCATCGAGCTGGCCGAGGCCGAGGGCGTCCGCGACAAGTATATCTTCTGCTGCGGCGGCGCCCGCATCACCCACGCCCTGGCCAAGGAGCTGGGCTATGACGCCGGCTTCGGCGCGGGCACCTATGCCGACGACGTGGCCACCTTCTGCTCCAAGGAGCTGGTCCGCCGCCTGGGCAAGTAAAACCTGTTTCCCTCTCTCCTCTTTTTCAAGCGCACAGGCGCCGGCTCAGTCCGGCGCCTGTGCGCTTTCTGTCCCATCCAGTATTTCACCTATTATATATAAGGTAGGGGACGGCAGCTGCCCGGGGGATTTTTCCAGATACCCGGTCGACAGTCTACCACATCCGTGCTATAATAGCCCTATCCGGCGGGGGCGGAGCGGCCTCTTATCTGCCGGAAGGAAAGGAGCTTCTATTATGCGAAAACATCCATCCAGCAGAATCTTCTCCGCCGTGCTGTCCACGGCGCTGGTGCTCTCCCTGGCCCCCGCCGCCCTGGCCGCGGAGCCCGACGCCGCCGGGCAGGAGACCGCCGCGCCCAGCTGGGGGGACGGCAACGTATACGTCACCGACCTGGACAAGACCGGCACCGCCGCCTCCTTTGTGGGCGTGGACGGCAATCCCTACTTCCGGATGCGGGATCTGGCCTACATCTTTACCGGCTCTGAGCACCAGTTCAACGTGGCCTGGATCGACGGCCAGGTGGTGGTCACCTCCGGCGCGGCCTATGACGGAGAGGTGCTTGCGCTGCCCGAGACCATCTCCTCTGCCGACCGCAGCCAGACCCCGTCGGAGATCATTGTCTCCGTGGACGGCACGGACGTCGCTGTGCCCGCCATCGCCGTGGAGGGCCACTATTACCTGACGGTTGAGTCCTTCAACACGCTGCTGGGCACCGACGCCACCGTGCAGGAGCGGGAGCCGGGGCAGGAGAGCGCGGAGACCCCGGAGGAGACGGCCGCCCCGGAGGAGACGGCCGCCCCGGAGGAGACGACCACCCCGGAGGAGACGACCACCCCGGAGGAGACGGCCACCCCGGAGGAGACGGCCGCCCCGGAGGAGACGGCCACCCCGGAGGAGACGGCCGCCCCGGAGGAGACGGCCGCCGAGTAAGCCTTGCTGATGCACGCCTGGAAACGGGCGATTCTGCTCGGCTCCACCTCCTTTGCCCGCAATTTCATAACAATCTTACCCAAAAGGGCCCTGGCGGCAGCTGCCGCCAGGGCCCTTTTCTGCCGCGGCGGGCAGGGGGACGCACACAGCCCTTATGCCGTGAGACCGGAGAAGAAAAGTTGTATGTTTTCCACAAAATCTATCGACAAAAAATCTGCTAAATGGTATAATTCCCGTATCGGAGGAGACTGGCCAAGTCCCCTTCTGGGAAAGATGGAAAGGAGCAGAAAACCATGCAAAGGAAACGATCCAGCAGAATCCTCTCTGCCGTGCTGTCCGCGGCACTGGTGCTCTCTCTTGCACCCGCGGCCCTGGCAGCGGAGGGGGAGACCCACATCACCATCATCGGCACCTCGGACACCCACGGCAACGTCTGGGGGTACTCCTATGAGGACATGGCCGAGAGCACCGATGACGGCCTGGCCCGCATCTCCACCTATGTCAACCAGGTGCGTGCGGAGAACCCCAACACCATCCTGGTGGACACCGGCGACACCATCCAGGGCACCATCATGACCGACGACCTCTACTCCAAGGACACCGCAAACCACCCGGTGCCCGCCGCGATGAACTACATGGGCTATGACGCCTGGACCCTGGGCAACCATGAGTTCAACTTCGGCGTGGATACCCTGAACGCCATCCTGGCCCAGGCCGAGATGCCCGCGCTGGCGGCCAATATCAAGAACGCCGACGGCAGCTATTTCACCGGCGCCGGCTACACCATTGTGGAGCGGGGCGGCGTCAACGTGGCCATCATCGGTGTCACCACCCCCAACATCCCCCGCTGGGACGGCACCAAGCAGGGTGTGGATCAGCTGACCTTTGAGCCCATGGCCGACGCGGTGAACGAGTGCATCGCGGCCATCGGCGACAGCGCCGACGTCATCATGGTCTGCGCCCACGCCGGTCTGGAGGCCGAGTACTCCACCGACGGCGCCGACGCCGCCCAGACCATTCTGGACAGCTGCCCCGAGGTGGACGTGCTCCAGATGGGCCACACCCACACCACCTATGTGAACAGCGACACCATCCCCGTGGGCGAGACCGCCAACAACGCCGGCGAGGTGGTGCGCTATGACCTGACCCTGGACGCCAACAAGGAGATCACCTCCGCCACCGTGGAGACCGTCTCCATGGAGGGCATCGAGCCCGACCAGGGCCTGCGCGATGTGGCCGCCGTCAAGGACGCCCAGGATAAGACCGTGTCCTTCATCCAGGACAACGTGCTGGGCCACGCCGCCGCCGACTTCCAGCCCGCCAACGAGATCAGCGGCATCCCCGCCGGGCGCATCCAGGACACCGCCGTCATCGACCTGATCGGCACCGTCCAGCTGGAGAACTCCGGCGCCGATGTCACCGCCGTGGCCCTGTTCAAGGACACCAGCGATCTGAAGGCCGGGCCGCTGAACTACGGCAATATGTTCGACATCTACAAGTACCCCAACGTGCTCTACACCGTGGAGGTCACCGGCGCCGAGATGAAGGCCTACATGGAGTGGGCCGCCGAGTGCTGGAATCAGTGGCAGCCCGGGGACATCAACATCTCCTTCAACCCCGACAAGGCCGGCTATCTCCACGACCACTTTATCGGCCTGAACTACGAGGTCAACCTGTCCAAGCCCGCCGGGGAGCGCATTGAGAACGTGACCTTCAACGGCCAGCCCCTCACCGACGACATGACCCTCACCCTGTGCGTCAACGACTACCGCTACACCGGCCTGAAGAACGAGGGCATCATCTCCGGCGAGAAGCAGTGGGAGTCCTCCGCCTCCGTCCGCGACATGCTGGTGGCCTACCTGGCCGAGCATGACCCCCTGGAGCCCGTGGTGGACAACAACTGGACCATCACCGGCGTGGATCTCCAGCTGGACAACCCGGAACGTGCCGCCTACATCGAGAAGGTCAACTCCGGCGAGCTGGCCACCCCCTATAACAAGAGCATCAACCTCAACGAGGCCAACAACGTCATCGTCAACGGCCTGCTCTTCTCCGCCGACAGCGCGGTGAGCAGCGACGGCGCCACCTTCTACCGCCTGCGCGATCTGGCGGTCGCCTTCCAGGGCACCACCGCCGCCTTCAACGTGGAGTGGAACGGCGGCGTGACCGTCACCAAGGGCGGCGAGTACACCGCCGACCCCCTGGCCGCCCGGGCCGATGACGCCGCCATCGAGGCCGTCGACCTGACCGTCACCGTGGACGGCGCGCCGGTGGAGGTCTCCGCCCTGCTGATCGGCGGCAACTACTACGTCTCCGCCGACGGCATCAACACCCTGCTGGGCATCAGCGCCGCTGAGAGCGACGGCGCGCTGACCCTCACCGCCGACGAGGCGGGCGCCGGCAGCGGCAGCGCCGGCTGATCCATCAGCCTTCAGACCAACCAAAACCGGGCGGCGGGAGTTTCCCGCCGCCCGCTTTTTTGCCGCCGGGTTGTCCCGGCGGCGGTTTTATGGTAAGATCATCTGCACAGAAGAAGAAAGGAGGTGCCGCCCATGTCTCTGCCCAAGCTGATTGTGGTGCTGGGCACCACCGCCTGCGGCAAGAGCGGCCTGGGGGTGGAGCTGGCCAAGCGGTTTGACGGGGAGATCGTCTCCGCCGACTCCCGGCAGGTATATAAGGGCCTGGATCTGGGCACCGGCAAGGTGACCGAGGAGGAGATGGGGGGCGTCCCCCACCACATGCTGGACGTGGTGGAGCCCAACCAGCCCTACTCGGTGGCCGACTTCCAGGCCGGGGCCTACGCCGCCGTCGACGACATCCTCGCCCGGGGAAAGACCCCTTTCCTGGTGGGGGGCACCGGGCTGTATGTCCGGGCGGTGACCGAGGGCTTCACCTTCACCGACGCCCGGCCGGACCCCGCCCTGCGGGCGGAGCTGGAGGGGAAAACCACGGCGGAGCTGTACGCCCTGCTGCGGGAGAAAACCGGCGTCACCCTCACCGGCGGGGAGGAGAACAACCGCCACCGCCTCATGCGCTCGGTGGAGAAGGCCCTGTCCGGCCGGTGGGAGAGCCCGCCGCCCTGCCCCAGGTATGACTGCCTGCTGCTGGGGGTGACCTATCCCCGGACGGAGGTGTGCCGCCGCATCGACGTGCGGCTCCAGGCCCGCATCGACGCCGGGATGATTGAGGAGGTGGCGGGCCTCCGGGCCAATGGGGCCACCGACGAGTTCCTGGAGGGCCTGGGGCTGGAGTACCGCTACATCCTGCGCTACCTCACCGGGCAGATCCCCACCCTGGACGGCCTGAAGGACGAGCTGGGCCGGGCCATCAAGCGGTTTGCCAAGCGGCAGATGGTGTGGTTCAAAAGGGACAGGGACGTGCTGTGGCTGGACATGGAGGGGGACTTCCTCACCCAGGCCGCCGCGGCGGTGGCGGGCTTCCTGTCGTGAATCCACTCCATTTTTTCTGAAAATCTTTACCAAATCCTAATCTTCTCTCCATGGACTCTTTCGCAGGGGCGGGTATACTGATCATCAGAAGCCCAAGTGAAGGAGTGCATTGCCATGTGGGAGTTTTCCTATCCGGAGGAGTATCTGTCCTGTGTGTCCGACCTGCTGGCGGACGGCGCGGTGCAGGCCATGCGCCTGCTGCCCCAGCACCGGGCGGGGGTGAGCTGCTACCACCACTCTGTCCTGGTAAGCCGCCTGAGCTGGCGGGTGTGCCGCCGGCTGGGGCTGGACGGGCGGGCGGCGGCCCGGGGCGGCCTGCTCCACGACCTCTACCTCTACAACTGGCAGGAGAAGTCCACCCACCCCGGCATCCGCCACGGCACGGAACACCCGGCCATCGCCCTGGCCAACGCCAGGGCCCGCTTCCCCCTGACCTGGAAGGAGGCGGACATCATCGCCACCCACATGTTCCCCTATACCCCCACCAGGTTCTACCACTGCCTGGAGTCGGCGGTGGTGAGCACGGTGGACAAGCTGTGCGCCGCCGCCGAGCTGCTGGGCCTGGTCCGGCCCTGGGCGGAGGCGGAGCCCGTTCTGCACCCCGGCCCGGACGCCCTGGGCGCCGGGCATTGAGACGCCGGCGGGGCCTGTCCGGGATACAGCCGCCCAAACTGCCCAGGCCAGCTGCCCTGCGCAGAAGAGGCGGCCACCGGAACCGTCCGTGTATCTATAAAATCAAGGCAGACATGCACAAAAGTGTGCGTGTCTGCCTTGATTTTACGGGGAATTCTCGATTGCGGGGTCCTCTATATGTTCCTGCAGCTTCTCCCGCAGCACCCGGTTCACCACCGCCGGGGAGGCCTGCCCCTTGAGCGCGCGCATAACCTGCCCCACCAGGAAGCCGAAGGCCTTCTCCTTACCCGCTCGGTAGTCGGCCACCGATTTGGCGTTGGCGGAGAGCACCTGCTCTACCACCTGCGTCACCAGGCCGGCGTCGGACACCTGCTCCAGGCCGTGGGCCTTTACATACTCGTCCACGTCGCCGTCAGTCTCGAAAACGGCCTCGAACACCTTGACGGCGGTGTTGCGGTTGAGCCTGCCCTCCATCACCAGCTGGATCAGCCGGGCCAGGGTGGGGGGCGTCAGTGCCATGTCCCTGGCCTCCAGGCCGTGGGCGGAGAGGGCTCCCAGCACCTCCCCCATGATCCAGTTGGCGGCCTGCTTGGGCGCCGCCCCCAGGGCCACCACGGCCTCGAAGAAGTCGGCCAGGGCCTTCTGGGAGGTGATCATCTCCGTGTCGTAGGCGGGCAGGCCCCAGTCCGCCTGGTAGCGCGCCCGCTTGGCCTGGGCCAGCTCGGGCTGCTGGGCGCGCAGGCGCTCCAGATACTCCTCAGAGAGCTCCAGGGGCGGGATGTCCGGCTCGGGGAAGTAGCGGTAGTCCTGGGCGTTCTCCTTGGAGCGCATGGCGTAGGTGGCGTCCTTGTTCTCGTCCCACCGCCGGGTCTCCTGCACCACCCGCTTCCCCTCCTCGATGAGCTCGATCTGCCGCCGGGCCTCGTACTGGATGGCCCGGGAGATGGCCTTGAAGGAGTTCAGGTTCTTCATCTCGGTGCGGGTGCCCAGCTCCTGGGAGCCCATGGGCCGCACCGACAGGTTCACGTCGCACCGGAGGGAGCCCTCCTGCATCTTGCAGTCGGACACGCCCAGGTACTGGAGCGTCTCCTTCAGCTTCTCCAGGTAGGAAATCACCTCCTCGGCGGAGCGGAAGTCGGGCTCGGTGACGATCTCGATGAGGGGCACGCCGCAGCGGTTGTAGTCCGCCCGGGTCTGGTCCAGCCAGGGGTCGTGGACCAGCTTGCCCGCGTCCTCCTCCATGTGCATCTCGTGGATGCGGATGGTCTTGCCCTCCCCGATGTCCACCGCGCCGTCGCGGGCGATAGGGGCGTAGAGCTGGGAGATCTGATACGCCTTGGGCAGATCGGGGTAGAAGTAGTTCTTCCGGTCGAACCTGCTGGAACGGGTGATGGCGCAGTTCAGGGCCAGGCCCGCCTTGACGGCCAGCTCCACCACCTGCTGGTTGAGCACCGGCAGGGCGCCCGGCATGCCGGTACACACCGGGCAGCAGTGGGTGTTGGGCGCGCCGCCGAACTGAGTGGTGCAGGAACAGAAAATCTTGGTCTTGGTGGCCAGCTCCACGTGGGTCTCCAGGCCGATGACAGTCTCCCAGGTCATTGCGCGTCACCTCCCTTGCTCATGCCGCCCGGCCGTCTCTTGTGCCAGTCGGTCTCCTGCTGATAGGCATGGGCGGCGTCCAGCACCGCCAGATCCCCCAGAGCGGGGCCGATGAGCTGGGCCCCGATGGGCAGGCCGTTGGAGTCGAGGCCGCAGGGCATGGACAGCCCGGGCAGGCCCGCCAGGTTGACGGAGACGGTGTAGATGTCGCTGAGGTACATCTTCAGCGGGTCGGACAGGCTCTCCCCCAGCCTGGGCGCGGTGGTGGGGGACACCGGGGTGAGCAGCAGGTCGTACCTCTGGAAGGCCTCGTCGAAGGCCCCCTTGATGACCGCCTTCACCTGGAGGGCCTTTTTGTAGTAGGCGTCGTAGTAGCCGGAGGACAGCACGAAGGTGCCCAGCAGGATGCGGCGCTTCACCTCGGCGCCGAAGCCCTCGGTGCGGGTCTTGCGGTAGAGCTCCCCCAAATCCTCGTAGCCCTCGGCCCGCCAGCCGTACTTCACCCCGTCGAACCGGGACAGGTTGGAGGACGCCTCGGCACAGGCGATGATATAGTAGGCCGGCACCACGTAGGCCATGACGGGGAGGGCGAACTCCTCCACCACGGCCCCCTGGGCCCTGAGCACATCGGCGGCGGCCAGGACGGCGGCGCGGACTTCACTGTCCAGCCCCTCCCCGAAGCAGTCCACCGGCAGGCCGATCTTCCTGCCCCGCACGTTGCCGGTGAGGGAGGACAGCAGGCGCCCGGCCGGGGCGTCCAGGCTGGTGCCGTCCCGGGGGTCCTTCCCCTGGATCAAATCCAGCACCGCGGCGCAGTCGGCGGCGGAGCGGGCGATGGGGCCCATCTGGTCCAGGGAGGAGGCGTAGGCGATCAGCCCGTACCGGGACACGGTGCCGTAGGTGGGCTTCATGCCGGTGACGCCGCAGTAGGCGGCGGGCTGCCGGATGGAGCCGCCGGTGTCGGAGCCGATGGCGTACCACACCTCCCCGGCGGCCACGGCGGCGGCCGCCCCGCCGGAGGAGCCGCCGGGGGCGCGGGTGAGGTCCCAGGGGTTGCGCACCGGGCCGTAGAAGGAGGTCTCGGAGGTGGAGCCCATGGCGAACTCGTCCATGTTCAGCTTGCCCATGGACACCGCCCCGGCGGCGGACAGGCGCTGGGCCACGGTGGCGTCGTAGCAGGGGGCGAAGTCCCCCAGGATTTTGGAGGCGCAGGTGGTGCGCACCCCCCTGGTGCAGATGTTGTCCTTGTAGGCCATGGGCACCCCCGCCAGTGGGGAGGCGTCCAGGGCGGCGGCCGGGGCGGGGGCATCCGCCACGGTGACAAAGGCGTTGTTGTCCGGCTGGGCGGCGGCGATCCGGGCGGCGGAGGCGGCAATGGCCTCGTCCTGGGTCACGACCCCGGCGCGGATCTGTTTCCCCAGCTCCAGGGCAGAAAGTTCATACAGTTCCATCGTCCTCACCTCACTCCACAGCCCTGGGCACCAGGAAGGCCTCTCCGTCGGAGGCCGGGGCCCCGGAGAGCAGGGCGTCCCGGTCACAGGAGGGCTGCACCTCGTCGGCCCGCAGCACATTCTTCACAGGGAACACGTGGCTTAACGGCTCCACGTCCGCGGTGTCCAGCCCGTTGAGTACGTCCATATAGTCCACAATCTGCTCCAGCTCCGCCGCCATGGCGGCCTTCTCCCCCTCCGGCAGCTTCAGCCGGGACAGCTCGGACACATAGTCCACCAGTTCTTCGGTAATTTTCATCTTGTCATTCCTCCACGGGCCGATATGGGCGCCGGCCCCTCCATTCGGTGATTGCTTCGTCCGTGTGCCTAGGGCTCAAGTCTGGTGCGGTCCCGGGGGAACAAACACGCCTTGCGCACGTTGTCCAGGCCGCACAGCTGCATGGTCAGCCGCTCCAGGCCGATGCCCAGGCCGCCGTGGGGCGGCATGCCGTGCTTGTGGATCATGAGATAGCTCTCAAACTCCGCCGGGTCCATGCCCCGGTCCTCCATCTTGGTCACCTGCTGGGCGTAGTCATGGATGCGCTGGCCGCCGGTGGTGACCTCCAGCCCCCGGAACAGCAGGTCGAAGGACAGGGTGAACCTGGGGTCGGCCGGGTCGTCCATGGCGTAGAAGGGCCGCTTCCTGCTGGGGTAGTGGGTGACGAACACAAAATCGCTGCCCCACTCCTCCTTGGCGTATTGGCCGATGTGGTGCTCCTCCTCCGGCTCCAGGTCGTAGGGGTCGCGGATGGCATAGCCGTACTTTTCGGCGGCCAGCCGCTTCACCTCGTCGAAACGGACGGCAGGGATGCGGCTGACATCTGGCAGCTCCACCCCCAGCAGGGCCAGCTCGGCGCTGTACTCCGTCCGGAGCAGCTCCATCAGGTGCCGGAGGAAGCCCTGTTCCATTTCCATCACGTCGGCAAAGGATTCAATATAGCCCATCTCGAAGTCCAGGGAGGTGTACTCGTTCAAGTGCCGCTGGGTGGCGTGCTTCTCCGCCCGGAACACCGGGGCCATCTCGTACACCCGCTCGAACACCCCCACCATGGTCTGCTTGTAGAACTGGGGGGACTGGGCCAGGAAGGCCTTTTTGCCAAAATAGTCCAGCCGGAAGATGTTGGCGCCCCCCTCCGCCCCGGCATGGACAAGCTTGGGGGTGTGGATCTCTGTAAACCCCTCCCCATCCAGGTACGTCCGGAAGGCCCGACAGACGGCCGCCTGGATGCGGAACACCGCCCGCTCCTTCGGTGCGCGGAGCACCACCGGCCGCAGGGACAGCTCGGTGTCCAGGTTCAGGCCCAGCTTCTTCTTGGACAGGGGCACCGGCGGGGGCGCGGCGGGCCGGGTGAGCACCGTGATTTTCGCCTCGGACAGCTCCACCCCGCCGGGGGCCCGGGGCTCGTCCCGCAGCACGCCGGCGGCGGTGACGGTGCACTCCTCGGCGGCCCCGTCCAGGGCCTCCCGCCCGGCGCACACGCACTGCACCAATCCCTCTCCGGTGCGCAGGGTGAGGAAGGTGACCCCGCCCAGATCCCGCAGGGCGTGAACCGCCCCGTGGAGGGTGACGGCCTGGTGATTCCGGGCCCCCTCCGTCGCGCGCGTTTGACTGGTCAGAAATTCCATGCCGTTCACAACCTTTCGATGAAAAAGAATGAAAAAAGTCCCGAAGCTGCATGCAGCTTCGGGACGGAAACACTCCGCGGTACCACCCAAAATTGCGCCGTCGTGTGCAACGGACGCCACTCGGAGCCCCTAACGCGGGCGGACGTGTGCCCCTACCCCCTGAAATCAGGGCTCGGAGCACCGGCTCAAACGTGTTGCGCCATCCCATCCTGCCGGACCGGGCTCTCAGTCGGTGACCCGGATTCTCTGGCGGCCCTCACGGGCGGCGGTCGTTCTCATCGCTTTTGTTGCATGTAGTATAACCGCTTCCTGCAAAAATGTCAAGTAGCAATTTTCACAGGCCGTTGTTGTATCCAGGCGCTTCCTGTGGTACAATGTCAAAAACAGACGGAACAGGAGAGGTGGCGCGATATGCTGGACTGGGATGCCCTCTATGAGGCGTGTATGAGCTGTCAGAAGTGCGGCCTGGCGGAGACCCGGCACAATGTGGTGTTTGGGGAGGGCCCCCGGGACGCGGAGGTCATGTTCATCGGGGAGGGCCCCGGCGAACAGGAGGATCTCACCGGCCGCCCCTTTGTGGGCCGGGCCGGCCAGTTTCTGGACGACATGCTGGCCATGATCGACCTGAAGCGGGACAAGGTGTTCATCGGCAACATGGTCAAGTGCCGTCCGCCCCAGAACCGGGACCCGCTAAACATCGAGCAGGACGCCTGCATCGGCTACCTGCGCAACCAGGTGGCCCTGCTCAAGCCCAAGATCATCGTGTGCCTGGGGCGTGTGGCCGCCGTGAGGCTCATCCGGGAGGACTTTAAGATCACCCGGGAGCACGGCCAGTGGCAGGAGAAGGCCGGGGTGTGGATGATGGCCATGTACCACCCCTCCGCCCTGCTGCGGGACCCCCGCAAGCGGCCGGAGAGCTTTGAGGATCTGAAAACCCTACAGGCCAAGATCAAAGAGACCTGTACCCACACCTATTGAGGCGGGATGGGATAACATGGCCCGGAGGGGGGTGGCCGGGGCCGAACCCGCCTGTTTCTCGACGGAGCGCTTCAGGGCGAAGCGCCCCGGGTTCCGCCTCGCGCGCTGCGGCCAGGCCGCCCAGGCCTTTGGGGCAGAGAAGAATTTGAAAACCGAGGGGAATTTCCAAGTGGAAATCCCCCTCGGTTTTTTACAGGCCTGTGCGGAGCCGTTCAGCCCGCCGCGGGCCCCTTCCCGGTGGTCACCCGCTTGATGACCTTCAGGCGGGCGAACTCCTCCCGCTCCTTCTCCTCCAGGGCCTCGGTGATAAAGCGGACCGTCTCGTCCAGGTTGGGAATCACGATGTTCTCCAGGGCGTTGGCCCGCTTCTGGGTCTTGCGGATGGAGTCGGCCAGGCGGTAGATGGAGGTCTCCACCTCCGCCAGCCGCCGGGTGAGGGCCTTGACCCTGTGGAACTTCAGATAGCAGTTGTCCAGCTCGGAGCAGGTCTCCCCCAGGCCGTACTCCGGCCTGGGCGCGGGGGACTGCCCCGGGATGTGGGGCAGCTCCACCCCCATCACCGAGCGGTAGCGCAGCTCCAGGGAGTTGTCCACCTCCACCGCCTCGGCGATGCGGTCGCAGATACCCAGGCGGATATTGGCCTCCTGCAGGGCTGCGTAGGCCTCGGTGAATACCGTGTCGATCTGCTCCTGGAGCTCCTTGGCGGTATCCATCATGCCCATGAGCTCCCGGATGAGGATGTTGCGCTTGCGGTCCATCAGCTCATAGCCGTTCCGCGCCAGGGCGCGGGAGTGCTTGGCGGCGATCAGATTGCCCTTGGTGGGCAGCATACTGGGCACGGCGCTTCAGCTCCTTTCCCTCTCACCCCTTCTTGGGGGTGAAGAGCTCCTTCCAGGCGTCCGCCCGGTAGTGCTCCTCAATCGTCTTGGCGTCGATACGGTCCAGCTCGCCCTTCGGGAGCATGCTCAACAGTTTCCACCCCAGATCCAGGGTCTCCTGGATGGAGCGGTTGTCCGCCGCGTTCTGATTGATGAACTTACTCTCAAAGGCGTCGCCGAAGGCCAGATACCGCTTATCCAGCTCACTGAGCTCATCCTCTCCGATAACGCTGGCCAGGCTGCGGGCGTCCTGCACCTTGGAGTAGGTGGCAAACAGCTGGTTGGACAGGTCGTAGTGGTCCTCCCGGGTGAAGCCCTTGCCCACGCCGTCCTTCATCAGGCGGGACAGGGAGGGCAGGATGGAGATGGGGGGATAGATCCCCTTCTGGTCCAGCTCCCGGTTGAGCACGACCTGCCCCTCGGTGATGTAGCCGGTCAGGTCGGGGATGGGGTGGGTGATGTCGTCGTTGGGCATGGTGAGCACCGGCACCTGGGTCACCGAGCCGGGTCTGCCGTGGATCATGCCCGCCCGCTCGTACAGGGAGGCCAGGTCGGAGTACAGGTAGGCTGGGAAGCCCTTCCGGGAGGGGATCTCCCCCTTAGAGGAGGAGAACTCCCGCAGCGCCTCGCAGTAGGAGGTCATATCGGTGAGCACCACCAGCACGTGGTAGCCGTGTTCAAAAGCCAAAAACTCCGCCGCCGTCAGGGCGCAGCGGGGGGTGAGGATGCGCTCGATGATGGGGTCGGCGGCCAGGTTGAGGAACATGACCACCCGGCTCAGGGCGCCGGCCTCCTCAAAGGAGCGGCGGAAGAAGTCGGCGGTGTCGTTCTTCACGCCCATGGCGGCAAAGACGATGGCAAACTCCCCGTCCTGGTTGGGCACCTTGGCCTGCCGCACGATCTGGGCGGCCAGCTCGTTGTGCTTCATGCCGGAGCCGGAGAAGATGGGCAGCTTCTGCCCCCGGATGAGCGTGGCGCAGCCGTCGATGGCGGAGATGCCGGTGTAGATGCAGCTGCGGGGGTATTTGCGGGAGACGGGGTTGATGGCGGAGCCGTTGATGTTCCGCCGCTCCTCCGGGAAGATCTCCCCCAGCCCGTCAATGGGGCGGCCCACCCCGTCGAACACCCGGCCCAGCATTTCGGTGGACAGGGCCAGATCCATGGGCTTGCCGGTGAAGTGGGTGCTGGCGTTTTCCAGGGAGATGCCCTTTGTACCCTCAAACACCTGGAGGACTGCCTTGTCCCCGTCCAGAAGGATCACGCGGCCGTAGCGGCGCTCGCCGTTTTCCAGGGTGATCTCCGCCATCTCGTCAAAGGCCACATCCTTGACGCCCTGCAGGGCGATCAGGGAGCCGGACAGCTCCGACAGGCCGATGTATTCCAGTCTCATAAGAATCAACTCCTGATGCGCGGGACGGTGCGGGCGCCGTCCCCTGCGGGAATGTGCGCGCGGCTGGCCGGTACGCCGGCCAGGTGCGGTCAGCGGTTGGCCTCGTCTACCTGGCGGAGGGCCTCGTCGATGGCCTTGGCGTAGTCGTCAAACTTCTCCTGGTGGTCGTTGGGCACCTCGTACTTCATCTTGGCCAGCTCCTCAAAGATGCCGGTCTCCTTCAGCTGGGACAGGGGGATGGACCGGGAGACGATCTCCTTGGCCCCGCTGTGGAGCTTGAGGATGAGCTGCATCATCCGCAGCTGCTTGTCCAGGGGCACATAGGTGTCCACAGCGTGGTAGGCGTTCTGCTGGAGGAAGCCCACCCGGATGAGCCTGGCGGTCTCGATGATGAGCTTCTGGTCCTCCGGCAGGATGTCCGCGCCGATGAGCTTGACGATCTCCATCAGCTCCGCCTCCTTCTGCAGCAGCTGGGAGAGCTGGAAGCGGCAGGCTACGAACTCCGACCCTACATGGGCATCATACCAGGGCTTGAGGTCATCGGCATACTCGGAGTAGGAGGTGAGCCAGTTGATGGAGGGGAAGTGCCTGGCGTAGGCCAGGGCGCGGTCCAGGCCCCAGAACGTGCGCACGTAGCGCTTGGTGTTCTGGGTGACCGGCTCGGAGAAGTCGCCGCCCTGGGGGGAGACGGCGCCGATGACGGTGACGCTCCCCTCCTTCCCCTCCAGGGTGCGGACATAGCCCGCCCGCTCGTAGAACTCCGCCAGGCGGGAGGCCAGGTAGGCGGGGAAGCCCTCCTCGGCGGGCATCTCCTCCAGCCGGCCGGAGATCTCCCGCAGGGCCTCCGCCCAGCGGGAGGTGGAGTCGGCCATGAGGGCCACGTGGTAGCCCATGTCCCGGTAGTACTCCGCGATGGTCATGCCGGTGTAGACCGAGGCCTCCCGGGCGGCCACCGGCATGTTGGAGGTGTTGGCGATGAGGATGGTGCGGTTCAACAGGGGCTGCTGGCTCTTGGGGTCCAGCAGCTCGGAGAACTCCTCCAGGGCCTGGGTCATCTCATTGCCCCGCTCGCCGCAGCCCAGGTAGACGATGATGTCCGCGTCCGACCACTTGGCCAGCTGGTGCTGGGTCATGGTCTTGCCCGCGCCGAAGGGGCCGGGGATGGCGGCGGCGCCCCCCTTGCCGATGGGGAAGAGGGTGTCGATAATCCGCTGTCCGGTGACCAGGGGCCGGTCGATGGGCAGCCGCTCCGCCATGGGGCGGGGGGTGCGGATGGGCCAGCTCTGGGACAGCTTCAGGGGGTGGACCCGGCCCCGGTCGTCGGTGAGCTCCACCAGGACCTCCGTCACGTTGTAGGCCCCGTTGGGAACCGCTTTGGTCACCCTGCCGGACACCCCGGCCGGCACCAGGCAGCGGTGGAGGATCAGCGGGGTCTCCGGGCAGGAGGCGTAGAGCGCGCCGGGGGAGAGCGTATCCCCCTCCTTCACATGGATGGTCACGTCCCAGGCCTTCTCCTGGTCCAGGGAGGGGATGTTCAGCCCCCGGGCGATGAAGGGCCCGCTCCTCTCCTCAATGACCTTGAGGGGGCGGGCGATGCCGTCAAAGATGTTGGTGAGCATGCCGGGCCCCAGGGTGATGGCCATGGGGGCCCCCAGGCCAGCCGCGGGCTGCCCGGGCTTGAGCCCGGCGGTATCCTCATAGACCTGGACGGTGGCGGCGTCCAGATCCACGCCCACCACCTCGCCGATGAGGCCCTCGTCGCCCACGCTGACCATGTCCATCATGGCCAGGCCGCGGCCGCCCACCACCTTGACCACGGGGCCGTTGATACCGTGGATCGTGTACTGCGCTTGCTTCATTGTGGAAGTACCGTCCTTTCGGATTCATCGGAGAGGGACACGCCGAACAGCTCCGCAAAGCGGCCGGACAGGTCCTCGGCGGCGCTGTCAAAGGAGGAGTCCACCCGCAGGCCCAGCTCCGGCGCGTCCACCACCAGCCCGCCCAGGTGGAAATCCCCCTCCTCAAAGGCCAGATGCACCGCGGGCGCGGAGGCGGCCAGGGTGCCCTGGAGCCCCATATCCTCCTTCCGCAGGGTGACCCACACCTCCCTGGCGCCGGGCAGGCGCTCCAGCGCCTCGGCGAGCAGGGCGGTCAGCCGGTCGGTATAGGCCGGCGTGCGGGTAAAGGCGGCGATCTTCTCCCGCACCTGGGCAAAGACCTCCTCCGCCATCTCCGCCCGGCGCAGGGCCAGGGTCCGCTTGTTGTCCAGCATGTGGCGGGACAGTCCCCGGCCGGATTCCGACTGGATGCGGGCCACCTCAGTGTGAATATACTCATAGGCCTCCTTCAGCACCTCATCCTCGGCCTGCTGGAGGCGGAGCTCCCGGCGGTGCTCCACCTCCTCCATGGCCCGCTTGCTCTCAGCGGCGGCCTCGGCCAGGATTTTGGCGGTGAATCGGTCCAGCTTCTGATTTTTCTCAGGCATTGTTTTCCCTCCTCCGGGGTCGGTCACAGCTTGACCCCGATGGCCTCCCGGATGTACCGGGTGATGGAATCCGGGGCGCGGCCCGCACTGTGCCGGTCTGGGATCTCCACCACCAGCGGCCGCTGCGCGGTCAGCTTCATGGGGGCGATCACATCCTGGTGCTGGGCGGCCAGCTTTTCTGTAATGAGCAGCACGGCGACCTCCGGGTCGCTGGCGGCGGTGCGGATGGCGGCCCGGACCAGGGGCTCCTCCCGGACCACGACCCCCTCGATGCCGGCCAGGCGCAGCCCCACCAGGGTGTCGGTGCTGTCGGTGATGACGAAGTATTTCATGGCAGATAACATCCTCACAACATGGGCGGCCGCAGGCCGCCCCTATGGAGACAGTGGGCAGGGGCGCGGCCTGCGCTTATACAAACAGGAGCAGCAGCGCCACAATCAGGCCGTACAGGGCCACGCCCTCGGCCAGGCCCACGAAGATCAGGGCCTTGCCGAAGGCCTTGTCATTCTCAGAGATGGCGCCCAGGGCGGCGGAGGCGGAAGAGGCCACGGCGATGCCGCCGCCGATGCCGGACAGGCCCACAGCCAGGGCGGCGCCCACGTACTTCAGGCCCTCGGCCATGCCGCCGGCAGCCGCGGCAGCCTCCGCGCCGGCGGCGGAGGCGCTGCCCCCGATGCCCACCACGCTGGCAAGCACCAGGAAGGCAAAGAAGGAGGCGATATTGGCCCCCAGAGCCCGCTTGGCCCTCTGGCCGGTGTACTTCCGGATGCCGATGAGGAACAGGGGGGAGAACACCGCGAAGGCGGCAAAGAACAGGACGATGAATTTCAGCATGGCAATTACCTCCTCAGCTCACCCGTTGATGCGGGCGGCATAGTTGATTGTTTTGGAGACGAAGGGGGTGCCCCCGTCATCGTAGAAGCGGCCGAAGAGCTCATAGAACTCCAGACGGAGCACCTGGATGCCCACCAGCAGGCCCTCAAAGCCCATGACAAAGATGTTGCCCAGCACCAGGATGAGGATGCCCACCGGCCCCCCCATGCCGCCGGCCAGCTCGGCCAGCATGTGCACCACCAGCATCAGGCCCACGTGGGTGATGGCATAGGCGCCCACACGCATGAAGGACAGGGTGTTGGTCAGGTAACTGAGCAGGGTCTCAAACAGCTCGAAGAAGCCGGTGCCCAGCACCTCCCCCACCGAAAAGCGGCTCCAGCCGGGGTCTCCTGCGGCCAGGTGGGACAGCGGCTCCCGCAGGAGGATGAGCACCAGGGGCAGGATGAGTACGATCAGGATATAGGCCGGGTGGAACAGGTTGACCCCAAAGGCCAGGGTGGACACGGCGGCCAGGATCAGCCCGCCATAAAACAGGATGCCAGCCGCGCCGTTGGGCCCGAAGAGGATTTTCTGAAAATCCCGCTGGCGGATGCCATTGAGGATGTTGAGCACCATCACCACCAGCAGCATGAACACCCCCAGCAGGATGGACATGACCAGCAGCAGCAGGACGTTGCTCACCGCCCCCATCCCGGCAAAGGTGGTCTCCTCCATGATCTTGAAGCCGGGCAGGATGTGCTCAAAGCCGAACACCGACCCGTAGACGCAGCCGAACAGGGCGCCGGACAGGCCGCAGCAGGTGATGATGCCGCCCAGCCACATCCGCTTCCACCTGGCCAGCACGAAGCCGATGAGGGCCAGGCACAGGCCCTGCCCCAGGTCGCCGAACATGATGCCGAAAAACAGGCAGTAGGTGATCGCCATAAATATGGACGGGTCCCGCTCGTTGTAGGCAGGCAGGCCGTACATCTCCAAAAAGGGCTGGAACACCCGGCCCAGGAAGGAGTTTTTCAGCTTGGTGGGCGGCTTGACGTGGTCCACCTCCTCGGCGCTGTCCGCCACGCAGGACAGGTCGTGGAACTGGGAGAGCCTCTGCTCCACCTCCGCCACCTCAGCGGCCGGCACCCAGCCGGTGAGGTAGAAGGTGCCCTTGCTGCGGCAGGCGTACTGGCGCAGCTCCCTGCATTCGCTGTGGTAGCGCAGGTAGGAGTAGCTGGACAGGATGCGCTCCCTCTCCTTCTCCCGCAGCTGCTCCAGCTCACTCCCCATCCGCTCGGCCTCCGCCTGGGCCTCCTCCGCCCGGGCGTTGAGCTCCGCCGTGGCGGTGTCCACCGTGCCGCGGGGCTCCTCCTCCAGCTGGATGCGGGTGAAGTGGAGGGAGTTGAACAGGGAGTCAACCCTGTGATGGGCCTCCTTGGTGGTAAAGTACACCCCATATACCCGCCGCCTGCCCACGGTGGTAGGGACGAAGAACAGGTCGTCCTCCTCATCCAGGCTTTCCCGGAACCCGTCGTAGGTCTCCCGCGGCAGATAGCCGTATCGGAACCGGGCGTGGTCCATCCCCCACAGCTCGCCCAGCTCCACGTCCAGGCTCCGCAGGTTCTGCAGCTGGTCGATCATGCTGTGGGCCTCGTCCATCTGGTGCTCCAGCTCCTCGCGCCTCTTGCGGAGGGCGGCCACCTGGTCGGATAGGCCGTCGAAATAGGCGGACAGATCCTCCAGTGGATCGTCCGGGTTAAACGGGGCGTAGCCCAGGGGGATGCCGGCCTCGTCGGCCACCTCGATGGAGCGGCGGAGCAGCTCACCGTACGGGTTCTCCGGCTCCAGCGGGCGCAGGCCGCCCACGCCCCGCATGAGCTGGAGGGCGTTTTCCGGGTGGAAATCCTGGTCAATGACACAAACGCGCACCACGTCGTCAAAACGCTCCAGCGCACCGGCGATGGTGAGCAGCTTCATGGGGACAACGGACATCGCGGTTTCTCCTTCCTTTCAGCAGGGACTTATTGGCCCACCAGGTCTGCAAGCTCCGCGTGGTAGGGAACGCCATACTTGACCGATTCAATGACATTCACCAGCACGCCCAGCTCCAGCTCCTTCAGCTCCAGATAGGCGATGGCGGTGTAAATCGAGGGGGGGACGGCAGAGAGCTGCCGCTTGTTGAAGCGGTAGACCGCCCGGTGGTAGTACTCCTCCACCGCATCCACCGCCTCCTCCTCGAAGTATTCCCGATAATAGGAGGCGCGCAGCAGCTCGCACACCTCCGCCGTCCGTTGAGCGGTGCAGAGGCTGTGGAGCAGGGCGGCGTCCAGGCGGTAGTGGAAGGGGAAGGTCAGCCCCACATACTCCTCCGGCCCCAGTTGGGGGAAGTAGGTCTTGATGCGGAGGATGTGGATGATGTTGAGCAGGTCGATCTGCTCCCCCAGAGCGCGCAGGAGCACCTTCTGGGTGTGCCCGCTGTACTGGGTGCGGACGATGCGCAGCAGATGCGCATAGTAGGCCGTGCGCAGGGCGGCGTCGGCCTGGGTGAAGTCCGGCAGCTCCTCTGACCGGGCCGGGCGCAGCTGTCGCAGGGCCGTGTAGTAGATCGTGCCCCGGGCGGCCTCCATCAGCTGCTCATAGCTGGTGCAGGAGGCCGCGGCCTGTTCATTTAGCCGGCCGTGAAGCCGGACCCGCGGTGCGTCCGACTCCTCCCGCCCGTCCGAGCCTACCTTCAGCCGCCGCAGGGCGGAGAGAATGGCACTGCGCTCGGCAGCCCTGGTTTGGAACTGCATCAGGGGCCTGTCCTCCCGTGGGACGTAGTGGGTCAGGCTCTGATACTCCAGGCTCAACTCCTCCTGGAGGGCCCGCTCCACCTCCACCCGCCCTACATAGCCCCAGGCCCCCGCCGGCACCAGGGCCAGGGCCCGACTCCAGCCAGGGTGCTGACGCAGATCCTCCAGGATCTCCGCCTCACTCTTCCGCTCGGCCAGACGGGCAAAATCTCCGGCGCGCAGGCGCTTGCCATACAGGGCGCGCACCTTGGCGGCCAGCGCGCCATAGGCCATCTCAGCAGTCATGACGGCTCCACACCCACAATCATGGTGAACAGAGTGCCCACCCACTGCTCCTTGTTTTTCTCATAGGCGGCCTCCACGGTCTGCATGGCCTGGTCTAGGCGCTCATCCATCTGCCTGCGCTTCCCCTCCGCTGCAGCGGTTTCGGTGGCCCGCACTTCCTCCAGGCGCTGATTGGCCCTGGCCATGTAATCCTGCCGCATGGCGTCAATTTCCTGATCCAGGCCCTCCTGCAGCTGCTGCTCCTTCTCCTGGGCCTCATCTGCCAGGGCCTTTGCCCCTTGCTCTGCAGCCAGGATCTGCTTAACCATTTCAGCATAGTCCATGGTAGCACCTCCACTCCGGCGTCCCTGGGGGCGCCATCTCATGCTTTTTTATTATAGCATAGCCCGCATCAGAATTCTATAAGAAAATTTCCAGGATTGCGACAGGGCCGCGCAGGGCGCTCTTGTAATCTGTGAGCGGGGCGTATATAATAGAGTACATTCCAGCTTTCCCGCGGCTCCGCGGGCATGCCGAGAGACAGGAGGAAATGCTATGGCAAAGCTGCTGCAGCTTTTGGAGCAGGACTGTACCCTGACGCCGGAACAGCTTGCGTCCATGACCGATATGACCGTGGAGGACGTGAAGGCCGCGGTCAAGCGCTACGAGGAGGACAAGGTGATCCTGGGCTACCAGGCCATTGTGGACTGGGACCGCACCCAGCGGGAGGCGGTCACCGCCCTCATCGAGGTGAAGGTGACCCCCCAGCGGGGGGAGGGCTTCGACCGGGTGGCCGAGCGCATCTACCAGTATGACGAGGTGGAGAGCGTCTACCTGATGAGCGGCGGGTACGACCTGATTGTGATCATCTCCGGCCGCAGCCTGCGGGAGGTGGCCAGATTTGTGGGGGAGCGCCTGTCCACCCTGGAGGACGTGACGGGCACCGCCACCCATTTTATCCTGCGCAAGTACAAGGAGAAGCACGTGATCTTTGAAAGGCAGGAGAAGCAGGAGAGGGAGTGGATTTTCTCATGAATTACGACCAGATCCTGTCCCAGCGCATTCAGGAGGTGAAGCCCTCCGGCATCCGCCGCTTTTTCGACATTCTGGAGGAGATGAAGGACGCCATCTCCCTGGGCATCGGGGAGCCGGACTTCGTCACCCCCTGGCACATCCGGGACGCGGGCATCTACTCCCTGGAGAAGGGGTTCACCAAGTATACCGGCAACGCCGGCATGGCGGAGCTGCGCCGGGAGATCGCCGCCTACCTCAACCGCCGCTTCGGCCTGCAGTACGACTTCGCCCACGAGATCGTGGTCACCGTGGGCGGCAGCGAGGGCATCGACCTGGCCCTGCGGTGCCTGGTCAACCCCGGCGACGAGGTGATCGTCCCCGTGCCCTCCTTCGTGTGCTACGGCCCCCTGGCCTCCATGGCCGGCGGCATCCCGGTGTATGTGGAGCTGAAGGCGGAGAACGAGTTCCGCCTCACCGCCGAGCAGCTGCGGGCGGCCATCACCCCCCGTACCAAGGTGCTGGTGCTCCCCTTCCCCTCCAACCCCACCGGCGGCATCATGGAGCGCTCCGACCTGGAGTCCATTGCCGAGGTGCTGCGGGGCACCGACATCATGGTGCTCTCCGACGAGATCTATGCCGAGCTGACCTATGGGCAGCGGCATGTCTCCATCGCCAGCCTGCCGGACATGTACGAGCGCACCATCGTGGTCAACGGCTTCTCCAAGAGCTACGCCATGACCGGCTGGCGCATGGGCTACGTCTGCGGGCCCGCCCCGGTGGTCCAGCAAATGCTCAAGCTCCACCAGTTCGGCATCATGTCCGCCCCCACCACCAGCCAGTACGCCGCCATTGAGGCCATGCGCAACGGCGACGGGGATATTGAGAAGATGCGGGACGAGTACGACGGCCGCCGCCGCTACCTGGTGGAGGGCCTGCGCCGCATCGGCCTGCCCTGCTT
>CALWXU010000026.1 GCA_944385585.1 uncultured Flavonifractor sp. | reverse complement strand
CCCAGCACCAGCATGACCTGGGCGGTGTCCACCCCGTCGATGCGGGTGACCGCCTTGTAGACGGTGCCGTCCTCCCCGATCAGGGCGTCCCGGTGGACATCCAGCACGATTTTGATGGTGGGGTACTGTTCCAGGTAGCGCTGCACCGCCTCGGCGGAGCGGTCGTAGGCCCCGTTGTACTGGGGGTAGTCGTAGAGGGTGGTGTCGTGGACCACGCTGAGGCCCAGCTCGGTGAACACCCGCTCCATCTCGTCCCCCACCCGCACCATGTTGTAGTGCTCATCCAGGGTGCGGGTGTTGTTGTCGGAGGGGACGTATACGTCGGTTCCGTCGGGGGTGTAGGCCTCGCTGCCGTGGGTGTGGAGGATGAGGATCTGGGGCCCCTCGCCGGACAGGGTGAGGTTCACCGGCGCGGCGGCGGCCGCCGCCAGATCCACGTCCAGCCCGGTGCGGTTATAGAGGTAGAGGCTCCCCGCCGTCACATAGCCCTGGGTGCTGGTGGGCACCAGGGTGCGGGCCACGATGTCCCCGGGGGCGGCGGTGGTCTCCGGCGGCGGCTCGTTCACGTCGTCGTGGTCCTGGGCGGGCTGCCCGGCGGGCAGGTCTGGGGTCTCCTCCGCCCCCCGCCCCACCGCGCCGGCGGCGGCGCGGAGCAGGGGGGATTGTCCCACCACCAGCCGCCCCCAGCCGTCCAGGGCGGCCAGGGGGTCCTCCTGGACGGGCTGCCCCAGCTCCAGGGCCAGGGCCCCGGAGACAAAGTCCGGGTTCTCCCCCAGGCCCCGCAGCGTGCCGCCGGCGGAGCCCCCGCCGGCGGAGAGCAGCAGGGCCCACACCGCCAGGGTGGCCAGGAAGAGGGCGGCGCTCCTGCGCAGCAGGCGGCCCCAGCGAATCTTCGGCTTCATACGGCATCATCCTTTGTATCAGAGATAGTGATCCCTATGCGCCGGGGTGGAGGGATATGCGACACTTCCCGGAATGTGTCCGCTTGACATTTCCCCTCAATCCGATATAATGACTTTTACAGTTGTACAAGGCTGTATGGAAAGCCTGAAAAGAGGTTCTTTATGAGTAGAATCGCCATTGCCACCGACAGCAACAGCGGCATCACCCAGGCCCAGGCCCAGGAGCTGGGCATTTTTGTGCTGCCCATGCCCTTCTACATCAACGACGAGCTGTTTTTGGAGGACATCACCCTCACCCAGGAGCAGTTTTATCAGAAGCTGGAGGAGGGGGCCGACGTCAAGACCACCCAGCCCGCCCCCGGCGACGTGATCGAGTTCTGGGACAGGATTCTCCAGGACTACGACGAGATCGTCCAGATCCCCATGTCCAGCGGCCTGAGCAGCACCTGCGAGACGGCGGAGATGCTCTCCGAGGACTACGGCGGGCGGGTGCAGGTGGTGAACAACCAGCGCATCTCCGTCACCCAGCGGCAGTCCGCCCTGGACGCCCTGGCCCTGGCCGGCGCCGGGTGGAGCGCCGCCCAGATCAAGGAGCTGCTGGAAAAGACCAGGTTCGACTCGGACATCTACATCACCGTGGACACCCTGAAGTATCTGAAGAAGGGGGGCCGCTGCACCCCCGCCGCCGCCGCCATCGGCACCGTGCTGGGCATCAAGCCGGTGCTGCGCATCAAGGGGGAGAAGCTGGACTCCTTCGCCAAGGCTCGGGGGTGGAGGGCCGCCAAAAAGACCATGCTGGACACCGCCCGCCAGGTGATGGACGCCGACTTCGCCGACTGCAAGGGCCCTGACGATCTCCACATCGCCGTGGCCTACACCAGCACCCGGGAGGAGGCGGAGGAGTGGCGGGCGGAGCTGCAGGAGGCCTTCCCCGGCTACGACATCCACATGGACCCCCTCTCCCTGTCGGTGGCCTGCCACATCGGCCCTGGCGCCCTGGCCGTCACCCTCACCAAGGCCATCCATCTGTAAATCGGTTCGGAAGCGCGGCCCCGCCGTGGATTCCGCAGGCGGGAGCGCCCCCGGATGTGTGTCCGGGGGCGCTTTTGCAATCCGCAGCGATTCTTTACAAAAGAATGATCAGATTTCTATTGACAATCACGTGATTGTTTGCTACAATCAAAGCACAGCATGAAAGGAGTGGACGATATGGGAAACACGCTGCCCGGCACCACCATCCCGGTGGACTGGAGCAAACCGGAGGACGCGGAAACCCGGTTGAACTCCCTCTTTTTGGCGGGGGGGCTGATGCTCTCCCAGGTGTCCAGCCTGACGGGGCTGGAATCCTATGTGATCCAGAACTGGGTGCGCCGGGGCTTTGTGGCCCCGCCGGAGCGCAAGCGGTACTCCCGCCGGCAGTTCTGCCGCATCGTCCTCATCAACATGCTGAAGGACTCCATGCAGCTGGAGAAGATCTGCGCCCTGCTCTCCTACGTGAACGGGGAGCTGGACGACGAGTCGGACGACCTGATTGACGACGCCCAGCTGTACCTCTATTTTGTGCGCCTGGCGGCTTCGGTGGAGCGGCAGCTCCCCGCCGGGCCGGAGGACGTCGCGCGGTGGTGCCGCACGGCGGTGGAGGACTACGGAGAGCCGGCCCCGGGCGCCCGGGACCGGGTGGCCCGCTGCCTCCAGGTGATCCTGACGGCCTACCTGGCCGCCCGGCTCAGGCGGGAGGCGGAGCTTCTCCTGACCCAGCTGGCGTGAGACGTTCCGGTCCAGCGGCGGAACGGCCTCTCCCCCACCCGCCGCTGTTTGCAGATAGATCGCGCCAACCCCATTCCCTGTATCCCGAGAAAGGAGGAGCCCATTCATGGCAGCTTGGTGGCAGTCCCTCACCCTGCTGGAGCACGTGCTGCTGTATATCGCCGTGCCCGCAACCCTGATTCTGGTGCTTCAGACCGTACTGCTCTTCGCCGGCGGCGCCTTTGACAGCGACGGAGACGCCGGAGACGCCGGAGACCTGGACGGCGGGGCGGACCACGACGGAGGCCTGGACGCCGGCGGAGAGGCGGACCACGACCTGCCGGCGGAGGCCGGACCCGCCCCGGACAGCGCCCTGCACCTGTTTACCGTGCGGGGGGTGGTGGCCTTCCTGGTGCTCTTCGGCTGGGGCGGCCTGTGCCTGTGCCAGGCGGGCCTGCCCGGCTTCCTGGCGGTCTTTCTGGCCATCCCCATCGGCTTTGCCGGCATGGTGGGCATTGCCCTGGCCGTGCGGGAGGTGGTCCGCCTCCAGTACGACGGCACCCTCAACCTGCGCAACGCGGTGGGCCTGGCCGGCCAGGTCTACCTCACCATCCCCCCGCAGCGCACCGGCGACGGCAAGGTGATGGTCACCGTGCAGGAGCAGCTGCGGGAGCTGGACGCCCGCACCGATTCCCCCGACCCCATCCCCACGGGCAGCCCCATCCGGGTCACCGGCCTGGCCGGCCGCGGCACCCTGCTGGTGGAGCCCCTGCCCGACCCCCAAGAGAGCCAATCGTAAGAGAACGGACCGAATGAAGAAGGAGGAAAGCCTGTGTTTGGATTGTTAGACAGCCTGTTCGGCCTCATGCTCACCTGCGTCATTGTCGTGATCATCTTCTCCCTGCTGGTGTTCCTGGTCAAGCGCTACAAGAAGTGCCCCTCCGACCGGGTGATGGTCATCTACGGCAAGGTGGGCAGCAATAAGGACGGCTCCACCCGCAGCGCCAAGTGCATCCACGGCGGCGCGGCCTTCATCTGGCCGGTGATCCAGGCCTATGAGTTCCTGGACCTGACCCCCATGTCCATCTCCGTGGACCTGGAGAACGCCCTGTCCCGCCAGAACATCCGCATCAACGTGCCCAGCCGGTTCACCGTGGGCGTGTCCACCGAGCCCGGCGTCATGCAGAACGCCGCCGAGCGGCTGCTGGGCCTGAAGCTCCAGGAGATCCAGGAGCTGGCCAAGGACATCATCTTCGGCCAGCTGCGCCTGGTCATCGCCACCATGGACATCGAGGAGATCAACACCGACCGGGACAAGTTCCTGGAGGCCGTCTCCCGCAACGTGGAGGGCGAGCTGAAGAAGATCGGCCTGCGGCTCATCAACGTCAACGTCACCGACATCTCCGACGAGAGCGGCTATATCGACGCCCTGGGCAAGGAGGCCGCCGCCAAGGCCATCAACGACGCCAAGAAGAACGTGGCCGAGCGGGACCGGGACGGCTCCATCGGCGAGGCCAACGCCCGCCGCGACCAGCGCGTCCAGGTGGCCCAGGCCGACGCCGCCGCCATCCAGGGCGAGAACACCGCCAAGGTGGACGTGGCCATGTCCAACGCCCAGCGCCGGGAGAAGGAGGCCGAGGCCACCCGCATCGCCACCGCCGCCGAGAAGATCGCCGCCGCCCAGGCCCTGGAGGAGGCCTACGCCGCCGAGCAGAAGGCCGAGGCGGCCCGCGCCCAGCGGGAGAAGGCCACCCAGGAGGCCGACGTCATCGTCAAGACCGAGATCGACAAGCGCCGCAAGGAGCTGGAGGCCGAGGCCGAGGCCGAGCAGATCCGCCGGAAGGCCCGGGGCGAGGCGGACGCCATCCTGGCCAAGCTCCAGGCCGAGGCCGAGGGCGCCCAGGAGGTCCTGCTCAAGCAGGCCGACGGCCTGCGGCAGATCGTCGCCGCCGCCGGCGGCGACCCGGACAGCGCCGTGCGCCTCATGCTGGCCGACAAGATGGAGGAGCTGATGCGCGTCCAGGTGGAGGCCGTCAAGGGCATCAGGATCGACAAGGTCACCGTGTGGGACGGCGGCTCCGGCAAGGACGGCAAGACCGCCACCGCCGACTTTGTCTCCGGCCTGATGAAGTCCATCCCCCCCATGAACGAGATGTTCAACATGGCGGGCATGGAGCTGCCCCGCTTCCTGGGCAGCGAGAAGGGGGACGCCCCCGCCCAGGGGGAGGCCCCCCAGCAGCCCCAGGAACCCGCGGAGCAGTAAGCCCCGACCCGGACAGACAAAGGCCCCTCCCCCGGCAGATCCGGGGGAGGGGCCTTTCCGTCCGCGCCTATCCCATGGAATCCGACAGGGCCTGGGCCACGCCGGAGAGGTAGTTGGGCTCAAAGTCCTCGATGGTGCCCGCGTCGCAGGCGGCGGCCGCCGCCGGGTCGATGGGCAGCCGGGCCAGCACGGACAGGCCGTGCTGGGCGGCGGTCTGGTCGATGTGGCTCTCGCCAAAGACGGCGTGGCGCCCGCCGCAGTCGGGGCACTCATAGTAGCTGTAGTTCTCCACCAGGCCCAGCACCGGGATGTGCATCATCTCGGCCATCTTCACCGCCTTGGCGACGATCATGCCCACCAGCTCCTGGGGGGAGGTGACCACGATGATGCCGTCCACCGGCAGGGACTGGAACACGGTCAGGGGCACGTCGCCGGTGCCCGGCGGCATGTCCACGAACAGGTAGTCCACATCGCCCCAGATCACGTCGGTCCAGAACTGCTTCACCGCCCCGGCGATGACGGGGCCCCGCCACACCACCGGGTCGGTCTCGTCCTCCATGAGCAGGTTGAGGCTCATGATCTCAATGCCGGTGCGGGTCTCCACCGGGTAGATGCCCAGCTCGCTGCCCTCGGCCTTGGTGTGGACGCCGAAGGCGGTGGGGATGGAGGGGCCGGTGATGTCGGCGTCCAGCACGCCCACCTTCTTGCCCAGCCGGCGCATGGCCACGGCCAGGGAGGCGGTCACCGTGCTCTTGCCCACGCCCCCCTTGCCGCTGACCACGGCGATCACCTTCCCGATGTGGGACAGGCCGTTGGCCGGCGCGCGGAAATCCTGGGGCGCGGTGCGCTCCCCGCAGCTCTCGCCGCAGGAGGAGCAGTCATGGGTACATTCGGACATGGTTATCGTTCCTTCTTTCCTATGTGATAAACAGGGTTTTGGGTGGGACAGCCGGGCGGCGAATGGGAGCACGGCCGCGATGTATCGCGGCCCTACATCCCGTCCCGCCGCCCATACAGTCCGTAGGGCCGCCATATATGGCGGCCGCCGGGTTCGGGCCCGCGGACGCCTGACGGGCTGGCAAGGTGTAGGGGCGACCTGTGGTCGCCCGCGGGCGGGCATAGACCGCCCCTGCAGACGGACGCCCCTCAATAATGGTACGAGCCGCCCCCGATGAACTCCCGGATCAGGGAGTCCGGCGCCACCAGGGCGGGGTCCACCGGCTCGAAGTACCGGAAGGCGTCCACCAGGTCGTGGAACTCCCGGCAGCGGGGGTTGTCCGCCGGCACCTGGTCCACCGCCTTGCGGAGGGCGTCGGCGTAGTGGGCGAACACGGGCACCTCGTACCGCAGGGAGGAGTCCACGATCACGTGGGCCCGCCCCTTGAAGGGGGAGATATAGGTTTTCTCCCCCCGGCGGACATTATACCACATGAGCAGGGTCTCCAGCAGGTCGGTGCCCCGGAAGTTATAGTCCCGCACCGCCCGGCGGGTGATGCGCATCCAGGTGCCCTTGAAGCGCAGCGCCTCCCCCTCCAGGATGTTGGAGCGGGCGGAGATATACATGCCCGTGGCCTCCGGATGGCGGCCGGCGATGTCGTCGTTGAGGGCGTGGATGCCCTCGAAGATGGCGATCTCGTTCTTCTCCAGCTTCAGGGGGGTGCCCCGGCTGTCGTTGCGCATCTGCCGGGCGAACTCAAAGTGGGGGACGATTACCCACTCGCCCTTGGACAGCCTGGTAAAGGTGTCGTCCAGCAGCTCCATGTCCAGCAGCAGGGGGGATTCGTAGTCGATGTCCCCCTCCGGCGTGCGGGGGGCGGTTTTCCGGTTGAGGGTCTTGAAGTAGTTGTCCATGGAGATGGTATGGCTGTTCACCCCCCGGCGCTCCAGCTCCTGCTCCAGCTTCAGGGCCGTGGTGGTCTTGCCCGAGCCGGAGGGGCCGGACAGCAGCACGATGGGGCTCGCCTTCATCCGCTCCAGGATGGTGTCCACCGCCGCGTTGACGCGCTCCTGGTAGTGGGCGTCGCACTCGGCCAGGAAGGCGGCGGGGTCGGAGCGGAGCTTTCCGTTGATCTCACTGAGCTGATAGGGCATGGTATTCCTCCTTTACCCGTGCTGGCGGCAGAACTCCGCCACCCTTGCCTTGCCGGCGCAGGCGGCGTCAATGCCGCGGATGTACTCCTGGGGGTACTTGGCGTTGGCCACCCGCTGGATGCGCCCGGCGGCCCGGTCCACCAGCTTGGTGACCCCGCCGCCCCCCAGGGAGACGATGGTGTGCAGCTCCTCCATCATGCAGATGTTGTACAGGCTCTCCCTGCCCGGCAGGGCCCAGCCCACGTTCTCAAAGGAGCCGGACATGTACTTCTGCCGGTAGAGGTAGTAGGGCGCCTGCCCGTGCTCCCGCAGGGCCCTCCAGGCGTAGTCCAGCATGGCGGCCACCGCCTCCCCCGGGGGCAGCGGAGTCCCGCCCTCGTCCCCGCGGGCCCCGTCCATCAGGCGGGAGCCCTTTTTCAGGGCCAGGGTGTGCACCGTCACGTTCTCCGGGGCCAGCTCCAGCACCTGGTCCAGGGAGGCGCGGAAGCCGCCCGCGCTGTCGCCGGGCAGGCCGGCGATGAGGTCCATGTTGACGCACCCGATGCCGCTCTCCCGCACCAGGGCGCAGGCCCGCAGGATGTCGGCGGCCCGGTGGGCCCGCCCCATGGCGGCCAGCACCGCGTCGGACATGGACTGGGGGTTCACCGACACCCGGTCACAGCCCCGGCGCTTCAGCACCGCCAGCTTCTCCGCCGTGATGGTGTCGGGCCGGCCGGCCTCCACCGTGTACTCGGTGCAGCGGGACAGGTCGATGTGGTCGGAGAGCTCCCCCATCAGCCGGTCCAGCTGGGGGGCGGTGAGGGTGGTGGGGGTGCCGCCGCCGAAGTAGACGGTGCGCACCGTCAGCCCCGCCTCCGCCAGCACGGCCCCGGCGGCCCGGATCTCCCTGGACAGGGCGTCCAGGAAGGGGTCGATGAGCTTCAGCGCCCGCCCCACGTCGGCGGAGACGAAGGAGCAGTAGGCGCACCGGGTGGGGCAGAAGGGGATGCCCACGTAGAGGGACACCTCGCCGGGGGCCAGGCTCCGCTGGGCCTCCAGACTGGCCCTGGCGCAGTCCATGGCCAGCCGCCGGCGGTCCGGGCTCACCCGGTAGGTGTCCCGCAGCATCCGCTCCGCCTGGGCGGGGGAGGCCCCGGCCAGCATGGCGCGGGTGGGGAGCTTCACCGGCCGCACCCCGGTGAGGGCCCCCCAGGGGGGCTCCCTCCCCAGGGCCGCCGTGCCCGCGTCGTAGAAGGCCCGCTTGAGAATCCGCTGGAGGGCCCGGTCGGCGGACACCTTGTCGGTGAGCTCCGACACCCTGCACCGGCGGGTGGCCCGGTACTGCCGCCCGCCCCAGGTCAGCGCCGCCGCGGCGGTGGCCCAGACCTCCCCCCGGCGCAGGGAGAGCACCAGGGCGTCCTCCCCCGGCGCGGGCGGCGTGTCGGCGTACTCCGGCCGCTCCGCGGGAAAGAGGGTCAGCAGCATCTGCTCGGCCGCATATTTGTAGTCGTGTCCGCGAAAAAAGAGCTTCATAGAAACCTCCGGCCCTGCCGCTGCTGACCCTTCCGCGCCGGGTGGCGCGTACCAAGCGTTTTGCGCCTGCGGCGCAAAACCTTGACGCCGGGGCAATTCATTTGCCCCGAGCGGATGAAATCCCCCGGGGTCCCCGCGGGGCGGATGCCCCGTGGGGTATCAGCAGCATCTGCTCGGCCGCATATTTGTAGTCGTGTCCGCGAAAATAGAGCTTCATAGAAACCTCCGGCCCTGCCGCTGCTGACCCTTCCGCGCCGGGTGGCGCGTACCAAGCGTTTTGCGCCTGCGGCGCAAAACCTTGACGCCGGGGCAATTCATTTGCCCCGAGCGGATGAAATCCCCCGGGGTCCCCGCGGGGCGGATGCCCCGTGGGGCTTCAGCAGCATCTGCTCGGCCGCATATTTGTAATCGTGTCCGCGAAAATAGAGCCTCATGGGGGAGCTCCTTTCAGGGAGAGTGGGGGCGGACGGCGCCCGCCCGCCGGGGGAGGCCCCTTACCCCTCCAGGGCCTCACGGATATAGTAGTTGGTATTCCGCTCCCGCTCCAGGGTGGAGGTGCCCATGTGGCCGGGGAGGACCTGGTAGTCGCCGGGCAGCTGGGCCAGGCGCTTGAGGGAGGCCATGATGTCCTCGTAGGAGCCGCCCTCGAAGTCGACGCGGCCCATGGAGCCCTGGAACAGGGTGTCGCCGGTGATCAGCACGTCCCCCGTCAGCAGGCACACCCCGCCGGGGGTGTGGCCGGGGGTGTGGAGCACCTGGATGTCCGCCGCGCCCAGCTTCACCGTGTCCCCGTCCTCATAGGGCGTGGTGGGCGCGCCGATGACGGGGAAGGTCTGGCTGCCCAGCCGGGCGGCGTCCAGCGGGTGGAGGTACACCGGCGCGCCGGGCAGGGCGCGGTGGAGCTCCGCCGCGCCCCCGGTGTGGTCAAAGTGGGCGTGGGTCAGCAGGATCAGCTGGATGGACACCCCGTCGGCCTTGGCCTGGGAGAGGATCCGCTGGGCCTCCCCGCCGGGGTCCACCACCGCCGCCTGGCCGGTCTGCTCATCCTCCAGCAGGTAGCAGTTGGTGCCCAGGGGGCCCACCTGCATCATCTTGATGTTCATATTCTGTCACCTCATAGCAAAAAGATGGATGGTCGCGGTCTGACGGCCCCCGAAGCAGACAGGGCGGCCGGGTGCGGGGGCCGCCCCGGGCGGGGATGGGCGGCGCGGTCACATCTGGTCGGTGTCCAGCAGGATGGTCACCGGGCCGTCGTTCTGAGAGTAGACCTGCATGTCGGCGCCGAATTCGCCGTGGGCCACCCGGAAGCCCCGCTGGGCGCAGGCGGCCATGAATTTCTCATACAGGGGGACGGCCACGTCGGGCTTGGCGGCCCCGGTGAAGCCGGGGCGGCGGGACTTGGTGTCGGCGTAGAGGGTGAACTGGCTCACCACCAGCAGCTCGCCCCCCACCGCCTCCAGGTTCCGGTTCATCTTGCCGGCCTCGTCCTCAAAGACCCGCAGGCCGCACACCTTGTCGGCCATCTTCTCCGCCTGGGTCTCGGTGTCCTGGGGGCCCACCCCCAGCAGCACCAGGAAGCCCTGCCCGATCTCCCCGTTCACCCTGCCGTCGATGGTGACGGAGGCGTTCCTCACCCGTGTGACAACTGCTCGCATATCGGATAAATTCCTCTCCTTCTCATCGGTATTCCCGGACAAAGCCCCTGGCGTAGAGGGGATCCAGGTCGAACACCGCCGCGTCGCCGGCGGCGCACTTGAGGTCGGTGACGTCCACAATGGTCTCGATGGCGCCGATGGCCCCCAGGATGCGGGCCTTCTGGCCGTTGACCCGGACGGTGCGCCGGCGGGCGGACAGGGAGCGGCGCAGCAGCTCCCACAGGCCGCCGTCCCTGGCCCGGGCCACGCCGAAGCCGTTCTGATAGCCCACGGGGAGCACCGCCACCCGGGTGGGCCGGCGGAGGATGACCGGGCTGTCGCCCCCCACGGTGTGGCCCTTGGGGAGCCAGCGGGTCTCCTCGATGCCTACCTCGCCGTAGCCCACCCGGCGCAGGCCGTCCCCCGGGGCGCGCCGGCACCGGCCCAGCAGGGCCGAGCCCGCCCGCACCCCGTCCAGCCGGGCCTCCTCCCAGTGGAGCAGGGCGTAGGAGCCGGCGGCGTGGACGGTGCCCGTCTCAAACCCGGCGGCGCGGATGGCCTCCACCGCCCGGTGGAACTGCTCCAGCTGGGCGGTCAGGTCCCGGCCGTCCTTTTTGCGCACCTGGATCTGGGTGCAGATGCCGGAGATGGCCACGTTGGGCAGGCTGCGGTAGACCGAGAGGATCTTCTCCGGCTCGTCGGCCAGGAAGCCGCCGAAGCCCATGCCGGTGTCGATCTGGACGTGGGCCTCCACCACGGTGGAGCGCTCCGCCGCGGCGGCGTTGAGGGCCAGCCCCGTGTCCGCCGAGCCCACGGTGCACACCACATTCAGGTCGATGAGCTGGTCCAGCTCCCCCCGGTCCACCGTGGGGCGGAGCATGAGGATCTCCTCCTCCACCAGCCCCGCCTTGCGCAGGGCGGCGGCCTCCGCCGGCTCGCTGACGGCGAAGCGGCCGATGCCCTCCTCCCGCAGGAGCCTTGCCAGCTCCGCCAGCCCGGCCCCGTGGCCGTCGCCGGTGAGCACCGCGTAGATCACCGCCTGCCCCGCCCGCTCCTTGATGACGCCGATGTTGTGCCTGACTGCCTCCCGCTCGATGACCAGCGTTTTCATGGCCCGGCCGCCTTTCTCTCTAGGTGTCTCTCCTATTATAACCTGCCAAAAACTTTCCGTCAATGAAAAGGGGTTGCCGCTTGTGTTTCCGCGGGAAAGGTGGTAAAATTTTATGATTGAACCTGCTGATTTGGAGGAAATGACTTGAACCGAACCACCACCATCTCCCCTGCGGACATCGAGCGGCAGCGGGAGTTCTGCCATAAAATCCTGGAGCGCAACGCCGCCCGGCCCGCGCCCCCTCTGGCCTTCGTGGACACCTACGGCTGCCAGCAGAACGAGGCCGACTCCGAGCGGCTGCGGGGCTATCTCCGCGAGATGGGCTACCAGTTCACCGACAGCGAGGCCGAGGCCGACGTGATTGTCATCAACACCTGCGCCATCCGGGAGCACGCCGAGATGCGGGTGCTGGGCAACGTGGGCGCCCTGGTCCACACCAAGCGGGCCAAGCCGGGGCAGCTCATCTGCGTGTGCGGCTGCATGGCCCAGGAGCCCCACATGGCCCGGAAGATCAAGGAGAGCTACCGGCAGGTGGACCTGGTGTTCGGCCCCCACGCCCTGTGGCGGTTCCCGGAGCTGCTCTACCGCCTGGTGACCCGCCGGGGGCGCATCTTCGACATCGCCGACGAGCCCGGCTCCATCGCCGAGGGCATCCCCCTGGTGCGCCAGGAGGGGGTGAAGGCCTGGGTGTCCATCATGTACGGCTGCAACAACTTCTGCACCTACTGCATCGTGCCCTACGTCCGGGGGCGGGAGCGGAGCCGGCAGCCGGAGGTGATTCTGGACGAGATCCGCGGCCTGGTGGCCGAGGGATATAAGGACATCACCCTGCTGGGCCAGAACGTCAACTCCTACGGCAAGGACCTGGACACTCCCTGTGACTTCGCGGATCTGCTGAAGGCCGCCTCTGAGATCGAGGGCGACTTCCTGCTCCGCTTCATGACCAGCCACCCCAAGGACGCCTCCCAGAAGCTCTTCGACACCATGGCGTCCTCCCCCAAGATCGCCCCCTGCTTCCACCTGCCCTTCCAGGCGGGCAGCGACCGGGTTCTCAAGGCCATGAACCGGGTGTACGACCGGGCGGGCTACCTGGACAAGGTGCGCCGCCTCCGGCAGGCCATCCCGGACGTGGTGATCACCTCCGACGTGATTGTGGGCTTCCCCGGCGAGACGGCGGAGGACTTTGAGCAGACCATGACCCTCATCGACCAGGTGCGCTTCGACGCCCTGTTCACCTTCATCTTCTCCCCCCGGGAGGGCACCCCCGCCGCCAGGATGGACGACCCCATCCCCAAGGAGGAGAAGGCCGCCCACTTCCAGCGCCTGGTGGAGCGGCAGGATCAGATCTCCGAGGAAAAGCACAAGGCGTACATCGGCAAGACCGTCCGCTGCCTGGTGGACGGGCGGGACGACAAGGGCCTGACCGCCCGCACCCCCGGCAACCGGCTGGTGCGCCTCACCGGGGAGGACAGCCTCATCGGGCAGTTCGTGGACGTAAGGATCACCGGGGCCAACAAGTGGTCCCTGTCCGGGGAGCCGGCGTAGGCCCTGCCGACAGACCTCAGACGCGCCCCAGGGCCCCCAGCTCCAGCCCCAGGGACAGGCCGCAGCGGAACAGCGCCCGCTGGAGCAGCTCCGCCTGGTTCAGGCTGCCGCCGGTCAGGCGCTCCAGCTGCGCCCGCGCCTCCGGGGCCAGATTGGCCTCCAGCCAGCGCTCCGCACGCTCCACCGCACGGCCGGCGGACAGGTAATTCGGGTCGGCGTTCAGGTAGAACGCCAGCCGGTGCTCACAGATGTATTCGTAGAGACAGTCCATGATGTCCTGCATAACATAACCCCCTAAATTTGACCGTACGGTCAATTTGCGCGTTTATTATATATTGCCCATTCGGTCAATGTCAAGGAGTTTTTATGGCAACTTTTGCGGAACGTCTTTTAACCCTGCGGGAGGAAAAACACGTGTCCCAGTCCGTGGCCGCTGATGCCGTGGGCATCAACCTCCGGACCTATCACCGCTATGAAAACGGCGAGCGGGAGGCCGCCGTCTCCACCCTCATCCGCATGGCCGATTACTTCGGCGTGTCCATCGACTACCTGGTGGGCCGGACGGACAGCCCGTAGGGCCGCCATATATGGCGGCCGCCTGTTGGGGCCCCGGCCCCCGGCAGGCGCCTGCGCGGCGGGCGCCCCGCTTTTGATGGCAAAAGCGGGGGGAAAACCAGCAGGGCGGGGGATTTCGATTTCCCCCGCCCTGCACCCACCCCTTAAAACGACCAAGAAGGGGGAATTGCGATTCCCCCTTCTTGGAACTTCCCCCAGGCCGTTCTATCTAAAGTTTCCGGCCGCAAAAAGGGGCCCCCGCCGAAGCCCAGCGAAGCGGGTTCGGTGGGGAGAAGGAGGCCCAGCGGAGGGAATGAGCTTTGCCGCTTGCGGCGAAGCGAACGATCCGCAGCTTGGGCCGACGTTGTAACGCCTCCGCCGCTCGGAACGGGCACGCATGTCAGCTGCCGCCCCAGACCCTCACCACACCAGAGACAGAACAGGAGAGAAGCCATGCCGCCAGTGAACACCCCCATGATGCAGCAGTATCTCCGGATGAAGGAGCTGCACCCGGACTGCATTCTGTTTTTCCGGCTGGGTGATTTTTACGAGATGTTCAACGAGGACGCCAAGCTGGCGTCCAGGGAGCTGGAGCTCACCCTGACCAGCCGGGACCGGGGCAGGCCGGCGGAGGAGCGCACCCCCATGTGCGGGGTGCCCTATCACTCCGCCGACGCCTACATCGCCCGGCTCATCGCCAAGGGGTACAAGGTGGCCATCTGCGAGCAGATGGAGGACCCCGCCGCGGCCAAGGGCCTGGTGGACCGGGACATCATCCGCATCGTGACGCCGGGGACGGTGATGACCTCCTCCATGCTGGAGGAGGGGCGCAACAACTACATCTGCGCCGTCTACCGGGACTCCGCCGGCACCGGCGTGTGCTTCTGCGACATCTCCACCGGCGAGTGCGCCGTCACCGCCTTCGACGGCCCCGACGCGGACGAGCATCTGTATAACGAGCTGGGCCGCTGCGCCCCCCGGGAGGCCATGCTGTCCGACGGGGCGTACAGCGACGGGGAGCTGGTGGAGTTCCTCACCCAGAGGCTGGGCTGCCGCTGCGAGAACGGCGGGGAGGACCGCTTCCGGCTGGACGCGGCAAGGACGGCGGTGGAGCGGCAGTTCCCCGGCCAGACGGGGGCGCTGCCCTGCGACGCGGCGGTGCAGGCGGTGGGGGGGCTTCTGGCCTACCTGTACGAGACCCAAAAGACCGACCTGTCCCACATCGCCGCCCTGAACTGGTACACCGCCGGGCAGTTCATGGAGCTGGACCTCACCGCCCGGCGCAACCTGGAGCTCACCGAGACCCTGCGCACCAAGGAGAAGAAGGGGAGCCTGCTGTGGGTGCTGGACAAGACCCGCACCGCCATGGGCCGCCGGCTCATCCGCGCCTGGATGGAGCGGCCCCTCCTCTCCCCCGCCGCCATCTCCCGCCGGCTGGGGGCGGTGGAGGACCTGGTGAACGACGCCATCGGCCGGGAGGAGCTCATCCACACCCTGCGGGAGATCACCGACCTGGAGCGGCTCATCGGCCGCATCGTCTACGGCACCGCCGGCGGGCGGGACCTGGTGTCCCTGTGTGCCGGGCTGGGCAAGCTGCCCCAGCTGCGCAGGCGCCTGGCCCCCTACCCCTCCGCCCTGCTGGGCGCCCTGTCCGGGGAGCTGGACGACCTGGAGGAGCTGCGGGAGTTAATCGGCCGGGCCATTGTGGACGAGCCGCCCTTCTCCGTGCGGGAGGGGGGCTTTATCCGGACGGGCTACGACGCGGAGGTGGACCGCCTCCGGGACATCCAGGCCCGGGGGAAGGACATGGTGCTGGCCGTGGAGGCCCGGGAGAAGGAAAAGACCGGCATCAAGAGCCTGAAGGTGGGCTTCAACAAGGTGTTCGGCTACTACATCGAGGTGTCCAAGTCCTACTACGACCAGGTGCCGGCGGACTACATCCGCAAGCAGACCCTGGTGAACTGCGAGCGGTTCATCACCCAGGAGCTGAAGGACCTGGAGCACGAGATCCTCACCGCCCAGGATCGCCTCACCGCCCTGGAGTTCCAGCTGTTCTGCGACCTGCGGGAGCGCTCCGCCGCCCAGGTGGGGCGCATCCAGCGCTCCGCCGCCGCCGTGGCCCAGGTGGACGTGCTGTGCTCCTTCGCCGCCGTGGCGGCCGAGCGGCGCTACTGCCGGCCGGAGGTGGACCTGTCCGACCGCATTGACATCACCGAGGGCTGGCACCCGGTGGTGGAGAAGATGCTGACGGGGACCCCCTTCGTGCCCAACGACACCCACATGGACCTGGAGGACGACACGGTGGCCATCATCACCGGCCCCAACATGGCGGGCAAGAGCACCTACATGCGCCAGGTGGCGCTGATCGTCCTCATGGCCCAGATGGGCTCCTTCGTGCCCGCCAGGGCCGCCCGCATCGGCGTGGTGGACCGGGTGTTCACCCGCATCGGGGCCAGCGACGACCTGAGCGCCGGCCAGTCCACCTTCATGGTGGAGATGACCGAGGTGGCCGAGCTGCTGAAAAACGCCACCTCCAAGAGCTTGCTGATCCTGGACGAGATCGGCCGGGGCACCTCCACCTACGACGGCATGGCCATCGCCCGCTCGGTGCTGGAGTACTGCGCCGACCGGAAGAAGCTGGGGGCCAAGACCCTCTTCGCCACCCACTACCACGAGCTCACCGCCCTGGAGGGGCTCATCCCCGGGGTGAAGAACTACAACATCGCCGCCAAGAAGAAGGGGGACACGGTGCTCTTCCTGCGGAAGATCGTCCGGGGCGGGGCCGACCAGAGCTACGGCATCGAGGTGGCCCAGCTGGCCGGCGTGCCAGAGCCGGTGCTGAAGCGGGCCCGGAGGATCCTCTCCGAGCTGGAGGAGGGGGGCGCCCCCGCGCCCGCCCCCGCCGCCCCCGCGGCCGCCCCCGCCAAAGCGGCGGAGGAGGGACAGGTCTCCCTGCTGGACATGGGGGCCGCAAAGGCGGCCGACCGCCTGCGGCAGGTGGACGTGAACGTCCTCACCCCCATCGAGGCCATGAACCTGGTGTATGAGCTCAAGCAGCTGCTGTGACGGCGATCGCAGCATCCCCGAGGCGCCGTCCTCCCATGCGGCCGCCCTATATGGCGGCCCTGCGGAAAATTCAGGCAGTGCGGCGGGCAGTAGGGCCGCGATACATCGCGGCCGCTTCCCTCGGCCCCCGTTCCCAACTGTCCCCGAGAGAAAGAGAGGAAAACCATGCCAACCAAGCAGCGCCGCCTGTGGCGGCCCCAGATGACGAAGGCCGAGATGGGCCGGGGATGGGTGTTTTTCGCCCTGTACGTGCTGGTGTTCCCCTGGGTGATGGGGTGGGTGCAGCGGTCCTTCCAGGGGGCGCTGCCGGTGGCGGAGTCCAGCGTGGTGTACTACCTGCTCTCCGCCACGCTGGTGTTCCTGGTGTTCTGGAGCTTCCTCAAGCACGGCTTCCACCTGCTGCTGGACTGGCTGCCGGAGAACCTGTTCGCCTTCGCCACCGGGCTCATCGCCGCCGGGGTGCTCCACCTCCTGGTGACGCGCATCCCCATGCCGGTGGAAAACCCCAACAGCCTGAGCTATCCGGAGCAGTTCGCCCTGGCTCCCTTCTCCACCGTGGTGATCCTGGTGGTGCTCATGCCCATCGTGGAGGAGACCCTGTTCCGCGGCCTGCTCTTCGGCGCCAGCCGGCGGTACAGCCGGTGGCTGGGATATGTACTGTCCACCCTGGTGTACGCGGTGTACTGCGTGTGGCAGTTCGTCTATGACTACGGCACGGTGGACTTCCGCTACCTGCTGCTGCTTGTCCAGTATCTGCCCATGTCCCTGGCCCTCACCTGGTGCTACGACAACGGCGGCTCCATCTGGAGCCCCGTCGCCCTCCACGCCGTCATCAACGCCTTTACCCTGTTTTTCGCGGTGACCTGACCCGGCGGGCGCCATATGGCGGGTACGTAGGGCCGCGATACATCGCGGCCGCCTCTCTCAGACAATTCCCCGATTTAGAAAGCAGGTACGTCTATGCCCCACGTCGTCAGCACAAGCTCCACATCCTTCGCGTCCCCGTAAACGGGAACGCTCACTCGTTCCGCTGTGCTCTTGCTCCCGTCGCGGCATGCGATTCCCGGGCCGAAACGGCCCGCCAATCGCGCCGCTCCTTTTTCCCGGCTCGCTTCATCCGCCGCTGGCGGCGCTTCGCCGGGAAACTCTCCCCACGGCGACCGCTGCGCTGGGTCGCCGCGGGGGCCCCAATTTCCCCTATTAGAAAGCAGGTACATTTATGCCCCACATTCAGCAGTTAGACCCCCATGTGGCGGATCTGATCGCCGCCGGCGAGGTGGTGGAGCGCCCCGCGTCGGTGGTGAAGGAGCTCATGGAGAACGCCATCGACGCCGGGGCGGACACCCTGACGGTGGAGATCCAGCACGGCGGCATGAGCCTGATCCGGGTCACCGACAACGGCTGCGGCATCGCCTATGACGAGGCCCCCACCGCCTTCCTCCGCCACGCCACCAGCAAGCTGCGCACCGAGTACGATCTGGAGGCCATCGGCACCCTGGGCTTCCGGGGGGAGGCCCTGGCGGCCATCTCGGCGGTGTCCCGCATCGAGCTGCTCACCCGCACGGCGGACGAGGCGCTGGGCGCCGCCCTCTCCCTGGAGGGCGGGGTGCTGGTGAGCCGGGAGGAGGCCGGCTGTCCCCAGGGCACCACCCTGGTGGTGCGGGACCTGTTCTACAACACCCCCGCCCGGCTGAAATTCATGAAGAAGGACGCCGCCGAGGGGGCGGCCTGCTTCGCGGCGGTGCAGCGGCTGGCCCTGTCCCACCCGGAGGTGAGCGTCAAGCTCCTCCGGGACGGGAAGCAGGAGCTGCTCACCCCCGGCGACGGGCAGCTCCAGTCCGCCCTCTACGCCGTGCTGGGCCGGGACATGGCCCTGGGCTATCAGGAGGTGAAGGGCTCCGGCGAGGACATGGCCGTCACCGGCTTTGTCACCCTGCCCACCTGCTGCCGGGGCACGAGAGGGTATCAGCACTTCTTCGTCAACGGCCGCTATGTCAGGAGCCGCACCATGATGGCCGCCCTGGAGGAGGCCTACGCCAACCAGAAGATGGTGGGCAGGTTCCCCGGCTGCGTGCTCCATCTCCAGACTCGCCTCAACGCCGTGGACGTGAACGTCCACCCCACCAAGCAGGAGGTCAAGTTCGGCAGCGACCGGAAGGTCTTTGACGCGGTGTACTACGCCGTCAGGTCCACCCTGGAGGGGGACCGCACCCGGCCCGCCCTGAAGCTGGAGGACGTGAAGCCCGCCCCGGCCCCCCAGACGGAGCAGCTCTCCATCCCCACGCCGCCCGCGGGGGCCGGGTGCCAAACGCCCCGTCCCGCCGCCCCCGAGGCCCTGCCCCTCCACGACTTCACCGCGCCCCGCGCCGTGCTTTCCGCGGCCGCCATGTATGGCGGCCCTACGGACGAGAAGGGGAGGGAGGCGCGTGAACCCTCCGCCCTGCACGGCGATCCCGCAAACAAGCAGAACGCGCACGTAGGGCCGCGATACATCGCGGCCGCCGCGCCGCCCCCCGCCCCTGACCGCCCCCAGAGAGAAGTCCCCATCCCCCACACCGCGCCCGCCCGCGAGGTGGTGCCTGGTTCGGCCGCCCTATATGGCGGCCCTACAGACAGGGGGGAGAAGGCGCATCAGCCGTCCAGCCTCTACGACGGCCTGGCGGACAAACCGGGAGCGGCAGCGCATACAGGGCCGGCAGATACGCCGGCCGTCTCCCCGGCCGAGCCCGTCCACGAGCCGGAGCCCGCCGCCGAGCCCCAGCCCTGGCGGCTGGCTGGGGAGGTGCTCAGCACCTACATCATCGTGGAGCAGGGGGACAAGGTGCTCTTCATCGACAAGCACGCCGCCCACGAGCGGCTCAACTTCGACCGCCTGAAGGCCGAGGGCTACCAGCCCATGGTGCAGGCCCTGCTGGAGCCGGTGGTGTTCACCCCTCCGGCGGAGGAGGGGGCCGCCCTGCTGGCCCAGCTGCCCCTGCTGGAGCGGTTCGGCTTTGAGGCGGAGGACTTCGGCGGCGGGGCGGTGCTGGTCCGCGCCGCCCCCAGCGACGTGGCCGCCGGGGAGATCCCCGATGTGCTGGGGGAGCTGGCGGGAAAGCTGCTCGCCGGCGGCTCCGCCGACCCGGCCGCCGCCCGGGACGCCCTGCTCCACACCATGGCCTGCAAGGCGGCCATCAAGGGCGGACAGAGGAACAGCCCTGACGAGCTGCTGCGGGTGGCCGAGGCGGTGATGTCCGGCGCGGTCAGGTATTGCCCCCACGGCAGGCCGGTGGCCATCGAGTTGACCCGGCAGCAGCTGGAGAGGCGGTTCGGGCGGGCGTGACCGGGGCGGTCGCCCGCCTCCGCGGCCGATTCTCTGTCCCCCGGGGCAAAATTCGACGGAATCCGCCCGATAACTGGTATATATTGGATGCATCTGACAGAAAGAAGGAGTGCATCCACATGCAAAAGACCAACAACCTGCAAGACCTGTTTCTCCTCCGGGTCCGCCGGAGCCGCGCCGCCGTCACTGTGTTTTTGATGAACGGCTATCAGCTGCGGGGGCAGATCACGGGGTACGACGCCTTCGTGGTGGTACTTATGACGGGGGACAAGCAGCAGGTCATCTACAAGCACGCCATCTCCACCATCGTGCCCGAGCGGGCTATCCCACTGGAGGCGGAGGCGGCGGCGGACTGAGGAGCTGCCCATGAAGCAAGGGACCCTGATCAACCGAATTGTGATGCTGATTCTGATGGCGGCGGTGGTGATCTACCTGGGGGTCTCCGCCTGGCGGAGCTTCCGGGACCCCTATACCCTGATCCCCAGCTACGCCTACACGGTGGACGACAGCCTGGAGGCCACCGGCTTCCTGGTGCGGGAGGAGCTGGTGCTCTCCGGCTCCGGCGGCACAGCGGACATCCTGCCGGAGGAGGGGGAGAAGGTCTCCCGTGGGGAGACGGTGGCCCTGTTCTACCAGAGCGACGCGGGCCTGGAGCGGCGGGAGCAGCTGGAGAGCCTCGCCCTGGAGCGGGAGCAGCTGACCTACGCCCTGGAGCGGGCCCAGACGGGGGGGGACTCCTCCCAGCTGAGTCAGCAGGTGCTGGACGCCATCGCCGCCCTCCGGGCCTCGGTGGCCGCCGGCGACCTGACCCGGCTGGAGGAGGAGACGCAGGCGCTCAAGAGCCTGGTCTACAAGCGGGAGTACACCTTTGGCGGCGGGGACACGGCCCAGGCCGACCCGGCGGCGGCCATCCAGGCCTCCCTGGACGCGGTGGAGGAGCAGATCTCCGCCCTCACCAGCCAGGCCGCCCAGGACACCACCCGCCTCACCGCCAGCCAGGCCGGCGTGTTCTCCGGGCAGGTGGACGGGTTTGAGAGCCTGCTCACCCCGGACATGCTGGAGACGGTCACCGCCGGGGAGCTGTCCCAGCTCTCCCGGCGGCAGGTCTCGGGGGACAGCGGCGCGGTGGGCAAGCTGATCACCGACTCCACCTGGTACTTTGTCTTTTCCGCCGGGCAGGCGGAGGTGGAGCGGCTGGCGGAGGGGCAGACCGTCACCGTCCGCTTCTCCCGGGACTGGTCCGGCGAGGTGGATATGACCGTGGAGCGGGTGGACAAGCCGGAGGAGGGCGGGCAGGCCGTGGTGGTCCTGTCCACGGAGCGCTACCTGTCGGAGACCACCCTGCTCCGGCGGCAGACCGTGGAGCTGGTCTTTGACACCACCCAGGGCATCCGGGTGCCCACCGAATCCATCCGGGTGGTGGAGCAGACCGTCACCGACCCGGAGACGGAGGAGGAGAGCACCCAGCTGGTCACCTGCGTGTTCGTGCTGGTGGGCCAGCGGGCGGAGCTCAAGCCCGTCACCGTGGTGGAGCAGATGGAGGACTTCGCCCTGGTGGTGCCGGCGGACGGGGTCTCCACCCGGGAGACCCTGCGGGCCGGGGATCAGATCATCCTGTCGTCGGTGGAGCTCACCGACGGCGCCGTCATTATCGAGCAATAGGCTGGGAGGTAAGAAGCATGTCCCTTGCAGAGCGCATCGCACAGGTCAACGAGAAAATCGCCGCAGCCGCCCGGGAGGCGGGCCGCGACCCCGCCGAGGTCACCCTGGTGGCCGCCACCAAGGTGCAGACCTCGGACACCATCCGGCAGGCCATCGCCGCCGGCGTCACCATCTGCGGAGAGAACCGGGTGCAGGAGATGACCGCCCACCTGGCGGACAACGCCTACGACGGGGCGGCCCTCCACTTCATCGGCCACCTGCAGACCAACAAGGTCAAGCAGGTGGTGGGCCGGGTGGAGCTCATCGAGTCGGTGGGCTCGGCCCACCTGCTGGACGCCATCGAGGCCCAGGCCGCCAAGCTGGACCTGGTCCAGGACATCCTGCTGGAGGTGAACATCGGCGGGGAGGCGTCCAAAAGCGGGGCGGCCCCGGAGGAACTGTTTTCCCTGGCAGAGCGTGCCGCGGCCTGCCCCCACGTCCGCCTGCGGGGCCTGATGGCCATCCCGCCGGTGGCCGGCCCCGACGGAAACCGCCCGTTTTTTGCAAAAATGCGTCAGCTTTATGTTGACATAAGAAGTCAGATGGATGATAATAAGACTAGCTTTACCTGCCTCTCCATGGGCATGAGCGGCGACTTTGAGGACGCCGTCCGTGAGGGGGCCACCTTTGTGCGGGTGGGCACCGCCCTGTTTGGTCCGCGCCCACCCATGCGCCAGGGATAGGTATGACACATCGGGAGGTTTGCCGACATGGGATTTTTGGATGAAATTAAACGCCTGGCCCGCCCCTATGAGGACGAGGCGGAGGACGAGGAATTCGACGACTTTGAACCCGTTTCCCGCAGTGAGCGGATGGACCGCACCGGCGGAGAGCGGCTGGAGCGCCGCGCCGCCAAGAGCCAGGAGGCCACCGGCACCCTCTACCCCGTGGAGAACGAACGGCGGAGCAACAAGGTGGTCAATATCCACACCACCACCCAGCTGCAGGTTGTGCTGGTCAAGCCGGAGCGGTTTGAGAACGCCAGCGAGATCGCCGACCACCTGCGGGAGAAGCGCACGGTGGTGCTCAACCTGGAATCCACCAACAAGGACATCGCCCGCCGCCTGCTGGACTTCCTGTCCGGCGTGGCCTACGCCAACGAGGGCAAGATCAAGAAGGTGGCCATCTCTACGTACATCATCACGCCGTACAACGTGGACATTCTGGGCGATCTGATCGACGAGCTGGAGAACAACGGGCTGTACTTTTGAGCAATTGAAAATTGAAAATTGATCATTTTGGATGGACGGGACGGCTGCGTGTGTTCACTTCGCTGGCAGGCTCCGTACACCGCGCCGGAACCGTATTTCGCTGTACGCTCCGTCCCTCTATCATTGTCAATGATCCATTGTCAATTGTCCATTAAACCGGAGGTTTGAGTAATGCTGACACCGCAGGAAGTATCGGAGCACGCCTTTGCCAAGGCGTCCTTCGGGGGCTATAACATGGCGATGGTGGACGAGTTCCTGGACGTGCTGACAGCGGACTACACCACCCTCTACAAGGAGAATGCCACCCTCAAGGCCAAGATGAAGGTGCTGGTGGACAAGGTGGAGGAGTACCGCTCCACCGAGGACGCCATGCGCAA
>CALWXU010000025.1 GCA_944385585.1 uncultured Flavonifractor sp. | reverse complement strand
AGGAAGCGGTGGAGCATGATGATGGCGTAGTCGATGGCCAGGGCCAGCTGCAGCACCACGGTCACCGAGTTGGACACGAAGGAGATCTCCCCGAAGATAAAATTGGTGCCCAGGTTCAGCACCGCCGCCGCGATAAAGGTGAGCAGCAGCACCGGGATCTCCGCGTAGGAGCGGGAGGTGAGCAGCAGCACCGGCACGATGATCACCGCTGCCACTGCCAGAATGACGCCCATCTCACTGGCCAGGGAGTCCGCCTGGGAGCTGCCGACGGTGCTGTCGATGTAGTAGTCGTACGGCTCCAGCAGCTCCCGGATGGCGGACAGCGCGGCAATGCTGATCTCGTCCGTCTCCTCCCCGTCAAAGGTCACGGAGATCAGGGCGTCCGCCCCCTTGAAGTACTCTGCGATGTCCTCCGGCGTCTCCGGCTCGCCGCCTTCTGAGTCCCCGCCGGTGGCACTGCTCCCAAAGGAGGCGGAGGTGACGCCCTCAATCTGCTCCATCTGCTCCGCCAGCTCCTCCGCCAGGTCGTAGGTCACATGGGAGACCATGACCCGGGCAGTGCCGAAGGTGGTAAACTCCTCCTCCATCAGGGTCAGCCCCTGGCGGGTCTCCGTGGTATCCGGCAGGTACTCCGTGATGTCGTTGCAGACGCTGACCCAGTTCCGGGAGAACAGACAGAAGGTCAGGGCGCAGGCATAGAGGAAAAAGATCAGATTCCTCTTATCCACGATGACCATGGCCAGCTTCTCAAAAAAAGACGGCTTTTCTGCTTCCTTGCTCACAGCTCCGATTCCTCCTGGGATTCTGAATGGATGAGGGTACCCTCCCACTGCATCCGGGCGGATTTGGAGGTGGATGTGCCGTACAGGCTCCCCGCCTGCAGCTGCAAGACGGTCTCACAGGGGATCGTGCTCACCACGGTCTGGATGGGATGGAAGAGGTGGAGCGCCCCATCCGCCGCCCGCACGCCCTGCACCGTGTTGACATAGCCCACCAGCTCCAGTGAGCCGGTGACATAGCTTCCCTGATAACAGAGGGTCAGAAGGCCCTCCCGCGGGCCCATCTGGCTGTGTATGGTGACTTGATACCGCTCCGTCATAGTGCCGCGCCCCTTTCTGTTTTCTAGTTCCAGCATAGAAAATCTGGCCTGAGAATACAAGGTGCAGAATGGGGTCAGGTGTCAGATTTCTGACACCTGACCCCATTCTGCATCTATGCCGGCTTGTAAAGGCTGTGCTAAAATAATGGAGGGACGGAAGGGGCGTGTGAATTCGGAATGAAGAAACGGACATATGAGGCCAGCGAGTCCGCCAAGCGGGAGATCTGCGCGGCATTGAAAGTATTGATGGCGCAGAAGCCTCTGAATAAAATCACCGTCGCGGAGATCATGCAGTCCTGCGGCATGGCCAGACAGCATTTTTACTACCACTTTGAGGATATCTATGACGCGGTGCGCTGGATGTTCGACCAGGAGGCCGTGGCGCTGCTGCGAAAGCACGAGGGGGTCATGCTGTGGCAGGACGGCCTGCTCCAGCTCTTTCAGTACCTCCAGGAGAACCGGGCGGTCTGCCTGTGCGCCCTGCACTCCATGAGCCGGGAGCATCTGAAGCGCTTTTTTCAGACAGATATTCACGCCATCATACAGAACACGATCCAGAGGATCGTCATGGAGCTGGACTGCCAGGCATCCGACCGCGAGGTCGACCTGCTGACAAGGTTTTATGTGGGGGCGCTGGTAAGCATGATCGAGGAGTGGCTGCTGGGCGAGATCCAGGAGCCCCCCGAAGAGCTGCTCCGGTTTGCCGACCAGCTTCTGAAGGATCATGTCCGCGGCGCGGCCCTGCGCGGCGGCCTGGACAGGCGGGACGTATAGAAAGTGCGGATTGCCTGCGGTGGAAAACCCTGCTATACTTGGGGCGGCAGACGAAGCGGCAAACCGGGATGGGGAGGCTTTATGGAATTATTTTTTTATTGTACTCCACAAAGTTTAAAAGAGATGTTCGGGGCTGCCTGAAAGCACAGAGCCGCTTATATATCAACCTTCTCCATTTTGCGCTCATCCGTCCCGTATCGCAGAACTGGATTGTCAGCTATACAGCCCACTTTTTTCGCTCAAGGAATTCTACAATTTTGGCAGGGCATATTCTGGAACTCCACCTATTTTGATCTGGTCGCCAAAAGATGCAATAAACGAGAAATATCTGCCGATTTCCTTGAGGTTCAGTGGCCCCCCGGTCTGTATGGACGATGAACATGTGCTTTGTGAAGGTTCTGTTTTCTTAAGTCCAGAAAATAAAGAGCCAGCTCCGCGAGCGCTTTACAAAAAGATCAGAAGTTGCTTTACACAATATTTTGTAAAATCTGGATGATCCATTTTACCTGAGTCCTTCTGTATACCATAATCGTAAAAACATGATCTTAAATTTGAATGATCCCCGCTTCCGTATAGATGATCACGATGCGCCTGTTCCAGTGTGGCGGGAAGAGTGGGGAGAGATAACAAATTAAATGGTGAATGAGATTTGTGACTTCCCATTTATCAGACGGATAAAAAGCAGGGGCGGCGGCGCCCCGTCCCGCGCGGATTGACATTTCCCGCTGGAAAGAGGTATAATAAAGCCCACTGGGGCGGATGTGCCGGGCCCATCCGCGCAGCCGCGTCCGGGGCAGTCCGGCAGGGCTGCATACCAGAGAAACATGGAATCAGGGGTGAAAAGGCGCTATGAGCGGGACAAACGACCAGATCCGGATTGTACAGGAGACGGTGGCGGGAAAGGAGATCACCTTTGCCCATGTGATCGGGGGCCCCGCGCCCATTATCTACCAGAAGCTGGGGTTGAATCCGGCCATTGACTACGGGACCTCCGCCATCGGCATCATGAACATGACGCCGCCGGAGTCCGCGGTCATTGCGGCGGACATCGCGGTGAAGAGCGGCGATGTCTATCTGGGCTTTGCCGACCGCTTTACCGGAACCATGATTGTCACCGGGGAGATCGCGGACGTGACCACCGCCCTGACCGAGGTGGTCAATTACTTCCGGGACGTGATGGGCTATGTGGTCTGCAAGATCACTAAGCGGTAGGAAGGGCGGCTATGGGCGAGCGCATGACGCGGGAAGAATTCCTGGAGCGGGTATTCTCCCAAAGGTATGAGGAGCTGGAGGGGCGGGAGCTGCGCCTGGTCCGGGTACGGGTGCCTGGCCGGGAGATCAGCCTGGCCCAGCTCATCGGCACGTCGCAGCGGGAGCTCTACCAGAACCTGGGGCTCCACATCGGCACCCACCTGGGGGAGGACCACACGGGAGAGACCATTGGGATTCTCAACCTCACCCCGTGGGAGTCCACCATCGCGGCGGCCGACGTGGCCATGAAGAGCGGGCAGGTGGAGCTGGGCTTCCTGGACCGCTTCAGCGGGACGGTGATCCTCCTGGGCAGCCATGCCGAGGTGAGGAGTGCGCTGGAGCAGGTGCTGCTCTACTTCCGGGAGGAGCTGCACTTCAACGTCTGCCCCCTGACGGAGCGGTGAGGGCCGGTATGAAAAAATTGTTTCTCATGGGGCGGAGCGAGGCGGGCAAAACCTCCCTGACCCAGGTTCTGCGGGGCGAGGAGCTCCGCTACCACAAGACCCAATATGTGAACACGGGGGCGGACATCATCGACTCCCCCGGGGAGTATGCGGAGACGAAGCGGTGCGGCCTGGGGCTGGCCTGCTTCTCCTTTGAGGCGGATGTGCTGGCCCTGCTGATCGCGGCGGACGAGCCCTTCAGCCTGTTTGAGGCGGACTGCCAGTGCTTCACCAACCGCCCCCTCATCGGGATCATCACCAAGGTCGACTCCCCCTTTGCAAACGTGCCGATGGTGCGCGGCTGGATGGAGAATTCCGGCTGTGAACGGATCTTTGAGGTGAGCAGCATGACCCGGGACGGCATTGGCGAGCTGCTGGACTATTTGAAGGAGGAGCCCGTCCGCCTTACCCTGGAGCAGGCCAAGGCCCGGCAGGCCAGGGGGCTGCCGGAGTGGGGGGACGTATCCCAATACGGGCTGGCCTAAAGAGGCCGTCCCGGATACAGCAGAGAAGGGGCACGGTGCGAAGAGCACCGTGCCCCTTTTGCCTACGCTCCGCTGTCCCTGCCGCTCAGTCCCCGCCGGCCGGCCCGGACACCAGGGAGCCGCCGGAATCCCCCAAGGGCTCCCCGGCGGCGGCCACATGGACCACCCATACAGGTGCGCCCTCCCCGTCCAGGGTGACCACCACCTGGGCCTGCGTGCCGTTGTCGGCGTCCTCCCAGACATACCGGCCGTCCCGGGCCAGGGCGTCGGTGATGTCGGTCTCCGCCCCGTCTACGGTGAGGACGGTGCGCCCCGCCCGCTCCTCCACGGAGACGTGGGGATAGCGCAGGGCGGTCACCTGGGAGCCGTCCTCCATGACCCACTCCTCCTGGTACGCGCTCACCGCTGCGGAGGAGCGTATGGACGTCATGAGCTCCGCCACCAGCTCCGGGTTGACGGCGCCGGCGGTGAGCACCGTCAGGGCGCACAGGGCGGCGGCGGCCAGGCCGATCCGCAGGGGGCGGCGGGCGGCGTGTTTCTTGTTCTGTTCTGCCATTTGAATGACCTCCTGTAGGGTTTTCTCGGAGACGCGAAGCTGGGCGCAGGCGTCCCGATAGAGATTTGGATCAAACATAGCTGGGTCCCTCCTCTTCCTCCTGGTCCTGAGACAGGGTGCGGCGCAGCCGGTCCCGGGCCCGCTGCAGCCAGGTCTGCACCGTGGACGGATTGGCGCGGAGCGCCGCGGCGACCTCCTTGACGGAGCAGCCCTCGTAGTAGTAGAGATAGACGGTCAGGCGGTACTTGGGCTCCAGGGCCATGACGGCCTGGAACAGCTCGGCCTTGGCGGGGTCCTCGGCGGCGGGGTACTCCTGCCACTCCTCCAGCGGCACGGCGCTGCGCCGCCAGGCCGCGCGCAGCATCCGGCGGCTCTCGTTCACCGCCACCCGCAGCAGCCAGTGCTTCCGGTGCGCCTCGCTTTCGAAGCGGTTGCCCTGCTGATAGAGCTTCAGCAGGACGATCTGGGTCACGTCCTCCGCGTCCGCCCGGCTGCGGAGCGCGTGATAGGCCACCCGGTAGAGCATGTCCCCGTAGCGCCGGACCACCTGTTCAAACCTCTCGTCTGTCATGGGCATCCCCTCTTTTTGGTCGTCTTTGGAAAGGCCTTTCACTGAAAATACCCCCGGCGGGGGGCAAATATCTCACCGGGGCGGGAAATTTTTCACCCCGCCTTGGACGAACAAAAGCGGCATGGGGTTCCCCCATACCGCTCTTGTCTTTAGTGGGCGGTCGTCCTGCCGTCCTGGAGCATATTCCGGGCCGCGTCGCCGGCCTTGTCCGCCGCGTGCCGCACCGCGTCGCCCGCGCCCTCAGCGGCGTCCTTGACCGCATCGCCGGCGTTTTCCGCCGCGTTTTTCAGGTCGTCGCCGACGTCACCCGCATCCGGCGAGTTCTCTGGCGCGGGGCTGTCGGTGGCGGTCACCGGCGGCGTGGCCGCCGGGCTGATGTCCGGGCTGGCGGTGACTGTCGGGGTGTGGGTGGGGGTGACGTCGGGGGCGTCCTCCCGCGAGCAGGCCGCCAGGGGCAGGACAAGCGCCAGCCCCAGGGCCAAGAGTATTCCCGTACGTTTCATGTGCCGACCTCCTCATTCCTTGCAAACAAAATCGTCGATGGATGACCTCATCCGGCTCTAGTATGCGCCGGGGTGAAAAAAATAGCCCCGGCAAGAAATGTTTTGGAAAAAGGGCTTGCATTTGTCGGGGAGATCTGCTATGATATCAATAACAGTAATAGTTACTGTTTATTCTACTCCGAAAAGAGGTGGCCTATGAACGGAAAACGATATTCACGGCAACGGGAGCTGATCTATGAGGCGCTGCGGCAGACCGACGAGCACCCCACGGCGGAGATGGTGTACCACTGGCTGAAGCCGGAGAACCCGAACCTGAGCCTGGGGACGGTGTACCGGAACCTGAACCTCCTGGCAGACGAGGGGACGATCCGGCGCATGGCGTTTCCTGTGGAGCGGTACGACGCCAGGACGGAGCCCCATCCCCACTTCTGCTGTGACCGGTGTGGGTGCGTGTATGACCTGGAGATGCCCTACGACCCGGAGCTGGACCGGCAGGCACTGCTCGCCAGCGGGCATGATGTCACGGGCCATGCGGTTACGTTCCACGGCCTCTGTGTCAAGTGCAAACCGCTGCACTGAGCCGGCCGCCCTCTTTCCCCACACATAAGAGTTTCCCATACCAATCATTTTATATTTAGAAAGGATGTCGATTTTCATGGAGTTCAAGCTGTACTACTGCACCCACTGCGGCAACATCATCTACAAGGTCGTGGACAAGGGCGTGCCCGTCATGTGCTGCGGCCAGAAGATGGAGGAGCTGGTTCCCAACACCACTGACGCGGCCCAGGAGAAGCACGTGCCCGCGGTGGAGAAGAGCGCCCACGGCAGCGGCTATTCCGTCACCGTGAAGGTGGGCAGCGTGGAGCACCCCATGCTCCCCGAGCACTCCATCACCATGATCGCCGCGGTGGACGGCGATACCGTCACCATGAAGTTCCCCAAGCCCGGCGACAAGCCGGAGCTGAAGACCTTCTGCCGGGGCGACAAGGTGGAGGCCTATGAGATCTGCAACCTCCACGGCTTCTGGAAGGGCGAGGGCTGAGAACGCCCATATCATAAAATTTTGATTTAGAAAGGAAGGCGCAGCAGCATGGAACTGAAGGGCAGCAAGACCGAGGCCAACCTCTGGAAGGCGTTTGCCGGGGAGAGCATGGCTCGCAACAAGTACACCTATTTCGCCAGCAAGGCCAAGAAAGAGGGCTATGAGCAGATTGCGGCCATCTTCGAGGAGACGGCCGGCAATGAGAAGGAGCACGCCAAGCTCTGGTTTAAGGAGCTGAACGGCATCGGGGACACCGCCGCCAACCTGAAGGCGGCCGCTGCCGGTGAAAATGAGGAATGGACCCAGATGTACAAGGAGATGGCCGAGACGGCCAAGGCCGAGGGCTTTGAGAAGCTGGCCTTCCTGTTCGAGGGCGTGGGCAAGATTGAGAAGGAGCACGAGGAGCGCTACCTGACCCTGCTGAAAAACCTGGAGGAGGGCAAGGTGTTCGAGAAGGACGGCGAGTTCGTGTGGAAGTGCCGCAACTGCGGGCACCTGCACTTCGGCCGCACCGCCCCCCAGGTGTGCCCTGTGTGCGCCCATCCCCAGGCCTACTTTGAGCTGCAGGCCAAGAACTATTAAACGATACCTGCCAACGGGCCGGGAGGAGCTCCTCCCGGCCCGTTCTGCCGTGATTTCAATGGACGCACCCGGCCCCGGCGCTGCACTCCGGGGCCGGGCTCTGTCTGTTCAGCTCAACTCAAACATGCCGTGATAGAGCTGATAGTACTCGCCCTTCTGGGCCAGAAGGGCCTCATGGCTGCCCCGCTCCACCACCTGGCCGTGCTCCAGCACCAGGATGGCGTCGGCGTTGCGCACGGTGGACAGCCTGTGGGCGATGACGAACACGGTGCGCCCCTCCATGAGCCGGTCCATGCCCTTCTCGATAAGGGCCTCGGTGCGGGTGTCGATGGAGGAGGTGGCCTCGTCCAGGATGAGCACCGGCGGGTCGGCCACGGCGGCCCGGGCGATGGCGATGAGCTGCCGCTGGCCCTGGGACAGGTTGGCGCCGTCGGCGGTTACCGGCGTGTCATAGCCCTGGGGCAGGCGGCGGATGAAGGAGTCGGCGCTGGCGATGCGGGCGGCGGCCTCAATCTCCTCCTGGGTGGCGTCCAGCCTGCCAAAGCGGATGTTGTCGGCGATGGTGCCGGTGAACAGGTGGGTGTCCTGGAGGACGATGCCCAGGGAGCGGCGGAGGTCGTCCTTTTTGATGTCCCGCACGTCGATGCCGTCGTAGATCACCCGCCCCCCCTGCACGTCGTAGAAGCGGTTGATCAGGTTGGTGATGGTGGTCTTGCCCGCGCCGGTGGAGCCCACGAAGGCGATCTTCTGCCCCGGCTCGGCGTAGAGGCTGATGTCTTTGAGGATGGGGCGGCCGGCCTCATAGCCGAAGTCCACATGCTCAAACCGCACGTCCCCCCGCAGGGGCGTCAGGGAGCCGTCCGGCCCCTGCCACGCCCAGCGGCCCGTCTTCTCCGGGCAGGGGACCAGCCGTCCCCCCTCCTCCTTCACGTTGACCAGGACAGTATTCCCCTCGTCGGTCTCGCCGTCCCGCTCCATGACGGAGAACACCCGCTCCGCCCCGGCCAGGGCGGCCAGGAGGAAGTTGGACTGCTGGGTGAACTGGTTGATGGGCAGGGCGGCCTGCCGCACAAAGACCAGATAGCTGGCCAGGCTGCCCACGTCGGTGGTGCCGCGGATGGCCATGATGCCGCCCAGCACCGCCACGATGGCGTAGTTGATATAGGAGATGGTGACCACCGCGGGGACCATGGTGGCCGCGTAGCCCTGAGCCCCGGTCCCGGCCCGCCGGAGGGCCTCGTTTTTCTCCCGGAAGGCCTCCAGGCTGGCCGCCTCGTGGTTGAACACCTTCACCACCTTCTGGCCGGCCATCATCTCCTCGATGTAGCCGTCCAGCTCCCCCAGGGCGGCCTGCTGCCGGGTGTAGTACCGCTTGCTCCGCCGGCCGCTGAAGCGGATGTAGCCGAACATGGCCCCATAGCACACCGCCACAACCAGGGAGAGCCGCCAGTTGAGGAGGAACAGGAGGGTCAGGGTGCCGGCCACCTGGATGAAGCTCTGGATCACCATGGCAAAGCTGTTGTTCAGCGCGTCAGAGATGGTGTCCACATCGTTGGTGAAGTAGCTCATCACGTCGCCGTGGCGGCGGGTGTCAAAAAACTGGAGGGGGAGGGTCTGAAGGTGATCAAACAGGTCCCGCCGGATGTCCCGCAGCACCTGCTGGGCGGCCCGCACCATGATCTGGGTGTAGCCCAGGGAGGAGAGAGCCCCCAGGCCGTAAATCCCCGCCGTCACCGCCACGCCCAGCGTCAGGGCGCGGACATCCCCGCCCGCCAGGGAGTTGACCACCGGCCGGATCATATAGGTCCCCAGCAGGTTGGCCAGGGCGCTGACGGTCACCAGCGCCGCCACCGCCAGCAGCAGGAGCTTGTGCCGCCCCAGGTAGGACAGAAGGGTGCGCAGGGTGTGCCCCAGGTTCTGGGGCCGCTTACCGCTGAACTGCCTGGCTGCCATCTTCCCCGCCTCCTTTCATCTGGGATGCGTAGATCTCCTGGTAGATCGGGTCGCGGCGCAGCAGCTCCTCGTGGGTGCCCACGGCGTGGACCCTGCCGTCGTCCAGGATGACGATCTGGTCTGTGTGCATCACCGAGGTGACCCGCTGGGCGATGATCAGCTTGGTCACCCCGGGCAGGGCCGACAGGGCGGCGCGGATGCTGGCCTCGGTGGCGGTGTCCACCGCGCTGGTGGAGTCGTCAAAGATGAGCACCTTGGGGCGCTTGAGCAGGGTGCGGGCGATGCACAGCCGCTGCTTCTGCCCGCCGGAGACGTTGACGCCCCCCTGGCCCAGGTCGGTGTCCAGGCCCTGGGGCATCCGGGCGAGGAACTCGTCGGCGCAGGCCGCCCGGCAGGCCTCCCACAGCTCCTTGTCACTTGCGTCGGGATTGCCCCACTGGAGGTTTTCCCGCACCGTGCCGGAGAAGAGCTCGTTCTTCTGGAGCACGATGCCCACCGCGTCCCGCAGGGCGTGGAGGTCGTATTCCCGCACATCCCGGCCGCCCACCTTCACCGTGCCCTGGGTGGCATCGTACAGGCGGGGGATGAGCTGCACCAGGGTGGTCTTGGCCGAGCCGGTGCCCCCCAGGATGCCCACCGTCTGCCCCGCCGGTATGTGGAGATCGACGCCGGAGAGGGCGTATTCCCTGGCCCCGGCGTGGTACTTGAAGGACACATGCTCAAAGTCCACGGACCCGTCCGGCACCTCCGCCGCCCCGTCCTCCGGGGAGGTGAGGACCACCTCCTCGTCCAGCACCTCCAGGATGCGCCGGGCGCTGGCCAGGGCGCGGGTGAGCAGCAGGAACACGTTGGAGATGAGCATGAGGGAGTTCATGATCTGGAGCACATAGCTCAGCACGCCGGTGAGCTCCCCCACCTGGAGGGCGCCGGACAGGATCATGTTCCCACCGAACCAGAGCAGGAGTACCGTGGCCGTATACATGGTCAGCTGGAAGGCGGGCAGGTTGAGCACCGCGGTGCGGAAGGTGAGCTGGCTGACGTCGGTCAGCTCGTCGTTGACGGCGGCGAACTTCTCCGCCTCATAGTCCCCGCGGACAAAGGCCTTCACCGCCCGGATGGCGGTCAGACCCTCCTGCACCACGTTGTTGAGCCGGTCCACCGCCCGCTGGAGCGGGCCGTACATGGGCCCCACCCTGCGCACGATGCAGAAGAGGATTATGGCCAGTATGGGGGTGCACACCAAAAAAATCACGGCCAGCCTGGCGTTCATCCACATGGAGAGGCCCACACCCAGCACCAGCATCACCGGCGCCCGGGCCAGGGGCCGCAGGCCGCCGTTGACGGCGTTCTGGATCACGGTCACGTCGGTGGTCATGCGGGTGACCAGGGAGGCCGTCTCAAAGCGGTCCAGGTTGGAGAAGGCATAGCGCTGGATCCGCTCGAACTGGGCCTGCCGGATGCTGGCGCCCCAGCCGTAGGCCGCCCGTGCGGCAAACCGGGCGTAGAGCAGGCCGGTGACCAGGGCCAGCAGGGCGCACACCCCCATCTGCACCCCCTTGCGGAGGATAAAGGCCACGTCCCGGCCGGCCACCCCCACGTCGATGATATCCGCCATGAGCACTGGGATCACCAGCTCAAAGGCGGTCTCCACCAGTACCAGCAGGCCTCCCAGGACCAGGTCTCGCCGGTAGGGCCCCAGATAGCCCAGCAGCCGCTTCAAGTCGTGCACCGCCGTCATCCCCTTCCCAGTGATCAGCAGCTGCCCGGCGGGCCGTTGCGGCAGGCAGCGCTGACCTGTTTCCGACCATTGCGCGGGCGGCCGCCATGGGACCCAGGCGCCCAGCGCTGGACTTAGTAGACATTATTATAAAACCCCCACACGGTTTGTCAACCCCGACCAGGGCATGGCGGCCGGCGCGGACACAAAAAATTCAAAAAATATGAAGATTTCTCTTGCAATTTGGCGGCGGCTGTGGTAAGATAATTGAGCCGTCATCGAGACGGCCTGCCACCGTGGGTATGCGGCTGTAGCTCAGTTGGATAGAGTGTTTGGCTACGAACCAAAAGGTCGGGGGTTCGAATCCCTTCAGCCGTACCAGACAAAAAGCGACTTGTTTCGGCAAGTCGCTTTTTGTTTCCGCTGCCGCCCCGCCGCGGGGCAGAACCCAATCCGGAGCGTGCCTGGAGGTGAGGGAGTGATCCCCATTGTCTGTGTGGACGACGGCTGGGGCATGGCCTTTCACGGCCGCCGGCAGAGCATGGACCGGGCGGTGCGCGCCTCCATCCTGGCGGAGGCGGCAGGCGCCGGGCTGTGGATGAACGGCTACAGCATCCGGCAGTTTGACCCGGCTGAGACCGGCGCCATCACCCTGGCGGAGGACTTTCTGGACCGGGCGGGGGAGGGGGCATACTGCTTCGTGGAGGACCGGCCCCTGCTGCCCTGGCTGGACCGGATGGAGGGCCTGGTGCTCTACCGCTGGAACCGGCGCTATCCCGCCGACGTCTTTCTGGATCTGCGGCCGGAGCCGCCCGCCTGGCGGCTGGTCTGCCGGGAGGACTTTGCCGGCCGCTCCCACCCCCGCATCACCAAGGAGGTCTACCGACGATGAAGCGAGCCATGCCCCTGCTGTTCCTGCTTGTGCTGCTCCTGGCCGGCTGTGAGGAGGGCGCGGTGCCGGCGGTCAGCTATGATCTGGAGAGCATCCCCGCCTATGCCGGCGAGCCCTATGTCATCATCAACGACAACCAGCCCTTCTTCGAGGAAACGGATTACACCACCGAGGCCTTTGAGACCTACAGTGAGCTGGACGCGCTGGGTCGGTGCGGCCCGGCCTACGCCTGCGTGGGGGTGGAGCTGATGCCCACCGAGGACCGGGAGAGCATCAGCTCCGTGACTCCCTCCGGCTGGATCAACGTGGAGTACGACGGGCAGTACCTCTACAACCGCTGCCACCTCATCGGCTTCCAGCTCACCGGCGAGAACGCCAACGAGGGCAACCTGATCACCGGCACCCGGTACATGAACGTGGACGGCATGCTGCCCTTTGAGAACCTGGTGGCCGACTACGTCAAGGAGACAGAGAACCACGTGCTCTACCGGGTGACCCCCGTTTTTGAGGGGGACAACCTGGTGGCCTCCGGCGTGCTGATGGAGGCCCTCAGCGTGGAGGACAGGGGAGAGGGCGTGTGCTTCAACGTATACGCCTATAACGTCCAGCCCGGTATCTCCATCGACTATGCCACCGGGGAGAGCTGGGCCGATGGGGAATCCGCCCCAGCTGAGGACGCCCAGACCCCGGCGGAGGCCACCTATATCCTCAACACCAGCAGCAGGAGGTTCCACCTGCCCGACTGCTCCGGCGTGACCAGCATGAGCGAGGCCAACCGGCAGACCTATACCGGTAGCCGGGAGGAGCTGCTGGCCGAGGGCTATTCCCCCTGCGGACAGTGCAAACCATAAAAAACGCGCGCCAATCACAAGATTGGCGCGCGTTTTTTCTTGATGTCTGTATGGAGAAGCCTCAGCCCTTCAGAGAGGCCAGCAGGCTGTCCTTCAGCTGGTTCAGCTGCTCCAGGGAATCCCCCTTCAGGGCGGACTTCAGGGAGGCCACGGGCTCCAGCAGCTGGAAGCCCTTGAGCCCCTCCAGCTCCGCCCGGATCAGCTTGCCGCTGACCGGGGCCCAGGAGCCGTTCTCCACCAGGGCCACGGTGCGGTTCTGCAGCATCAGGGCCTTCATGTCGTGGAGCAGGTTGGCCATGGCGGGGTAGATGCCGTTGTTGTAGGTGGGGGCGGCCAGTACCAGGTGGCTGCACCGGAATGCCTCGGCAATCAGGTGGGAGATGTGGGTGGAGGACACGTCGTACATGGTGATGCCCTTCACGCCGCCCTCGGCCAGGCCGGCGGCCAGGATGTCGGCGGCATTCTCCGTGTCGCCGTACATGGAGGCGTAGAAGATGGTCACGGCCTTCTGCTCCGGCTCATAGCGGCTCCACAGGTCGTACTTGCCCAGCAGGTAGTCCAGGCTGCTCCGCCACACGGGGCCGTGGAGGGGGCAGATCATGCGGATATCCAGGGCGGACAGCTTTTTCAGGGCCGCCTGGACCTGGATGCCGTATTTCCCCACAATGTTGCCGTAGTAGCGGCGGGTGTCGTCCAGCCAGTCCCGGTCAAAGTCCACCTCGTCGTTGAACAGCACGCCGTTGAGGGCCCCAAAGGTGCCGAAGGCGTCGGCGGTGAAGAGAAGCTTTTCGCTGGACTCGTAGGTCATCATCACCTCCGGCCAGTGGATCATGGGGGTCATATAGAAGTGGAGGGTGTGGCTGCCCAAAGAGAGGGTATCCCCCTCCTTGACGGTGATCATCCGGTCGTCCAGCGTCAGGTCGTAGAACTGCCGCAAGAAGGTGAAGGTCTTGGCGTTGCCCACCAGCTTCATCTTGGGGAAGCGGAGGGCCAGGGCCTCGATGTTGGCGCAGTGGTCTGGCTCCATATGGTTGATGACCAGGTAGTCCAGATCCCGGCCGTTCAGGGTATGGAGCACATTCTCCAGAAATTGCCGGGAGATGGCGGAGTCCGCCGTGTCCAGGACGGCGGTCTTTTCATCCACGATCATGTAGGAGTTATAGGAGACGCCGCGGGGAACGGGGAACAGGTTCTCAAACAGGGACAGCCGGCGGTCGCTGCCGCCCACCCAAACGGCCTGCTCGGTGAGCTTACGGGTACAGTACATCTTACATTCTCCTTCTAACAGGGCCGGCTCCGGCCCTGAAAATCCATGGCGGGAATCGGGCAGGGCCCTTTTTCCAACATATTATCATAGCAGACGAGAGGGGAATCGTCAAGCAGGGAATGACAGAGGGCTTCGGGCAAATTGTAGGATTACAATACATATTGGACAAATGAATAAAAAGGATGAAGGATAGGTCCTCATCGGTTAAAGTTGGAGCTGCAGACAAGAACTGAACGAGAGGGGGCCATATCCTTCATGGGCAAGAGTATCACACAGGACACGGTATACCGGCAATCCCTGATGACGTGGCCCTTTATGCGGTGGCTGTGGGGCAGGCACCAGGGATCAAATCTATTACTATGAAAGGGCATGAAGGCGCTTCCCACATACGGAGCGATCCCCTCCTGGAGCGCGGTCCATGCATCACCGCGGCTTCCCCTGCCGTTTCCCGTCACGCTTCTGGCGCAGGAGTTGATGCACGACAAGGGCGCCTCTCTGCAGATGGATCACGAGTTGATCATGTACCGGCCCATCGCCCCCATCATATGATGCGGGACGCCAAGATCACCGAGCTGAAAAATGACCTGCAAGGAACCGCCTCACCCAAGCCAGAGCGGGACAAGCATCTGCTCCGGCCCGGGCGGGGATTCGTTATGCCGCAATATGATGCAGAGCGGCCCGCTCTCTCCGGGGGCAGGCGCACCGGCCGCCTCTTTCCGGCATGTGCTACACATCCTCGCTTCGGGACAGAAAGCCGGTATCAAATGCGTCGGGATAGAGGAAGGTCTTTTCCCCCTCCTGGAACGTGACGTGGATGTGCCTGCCCGCCTCATCCAGCCCTGTCACTGTGCCGCGGCCAAACCTCCTGTGGATGACTGCGGCCCCCACCTTGATGTCAGGCGGGACAGGCCCCTCCTGCGCGGCATCTCCTGAGGGCTCTTCCGGCGCTTCGAGGGCCGCCGAACCGGGTGCGTCCTCCGGTGCGGCAGCTGTGCCGTGGGGCGCGGACTCCGCCGGCCCGGGCGCACCGGCCGCATCCGCCGCCGCAGGGGGAGCGCCGGAGCCCTCCGACATGGTGGCCTGCTGGTTATAGAACAGCCTCTCGTACTCCTCCCGCCTGAGCACGGTGTCCCAGCCTCCCACATCCTTGTCGGAGTTGTGGTCAAGGCCGGTATAGGAGAGGGAGGCGTCCTCATAGCGCTTGAACTTGAAAATGGCGTCGTTCATCAGGCTGGCGTTGAACACGCCGAGGGAGCAAAGCAGGTCAAAGTCCCCCACATCCAGGCCGGTGACCTTCCGGAACAGCCCGGGTTCCAGCTGGGTGATGATGTCCTTCAGGGAGCGCTCCCGGTAGTCCGTCAGATACATAAAGACCGGGATGCGGGTTGCGAATTTTACCAGCTTTTCCTGAATTTCCTTCCGCTTTGCCTTAAACATCTTTTCGGCCTCGGTCAGCTCCTTCTTTTCCCGGGGGGAGAGCTTTTCGCCGGAGGCCTTGGCCTTTTTGACGAGCTCAGAGCGGTTGATGATGGTCTGTATGTCCTGATTCAGGCTGCGGAAGGCCTCAATCCGCCCCAGGGCGTCCATTGCCTGCTGGTTGTCCATCAGGCGCTGCAGGGTGCTGTTGTCCACATTGACCAGCAGCGCGGACTGCCATCTGCGGGCCAGCAGGGTTGCGGAGGTTCCGGACATGGCAATGTCAAGGATGTCCTGTGCGCTGACCTGCTTCATGGAGCTGCCGTCGTAGGCGAGGACGGGCAGGAAGCTGATGAACTCCGCCACCTTCCGCTCGGGGCTGGCCTCCTGTGCGTCCAGGCGGCAGGCGTAGTCCGAGACCTGCCGGAGCGCCCGGTCCAGCGCAAAATCAAAGACATAGCACTCCTGCTTCATAATCTGCGTGTCGCCGTGGTCATCCCGGACGGTCCAGGGGGACTGTACCCGGAACGCCGTCTGGAAATAGGCTTCCGGGCTTTTCAGGTTGCGCAGCATAAAAACGCCCGTCCACGGCCGGATGGTGACGCCGGTGGTCAGCTTTCCGCAGGTGAGGGTGATGGTCTTTGTCTGCAGGGGGTTGCCCATGGAGCGCTCCACCGGGGCCAGGGCATCCAGTCCGACGCCAGCCTTGGCGCCGGCGCACACGTTGATGGCGTAGTCGTGGTAAAAGGCGTTCTGCCTCTGCTGGAGCAGGTTGTACATGGCGTAGCAGCTGGCCACATTGGGCAGGAACCACAGGGTGTGGCACAGCACATGTAGCAGACGGGTGTCGGAAAAGGGCATCGGTGGGCGCTTGTCCATCCCCAGCTTCAGATCATCCAGGTTGGACGGCAGGTAGGACCCGCGGATCAGGTCCAGCCACTTCTGCACCTCGCTCTCATAGGCAAATCTGGCGGTTTCCGGCCTGCCCTTCTGGGCAGGCCGGGCGGAAAAGAACACGTTCAGATCGAACTCGTCAAACTCGCCCTGCATCGCGATCTGCCGGATGCTGTCCGGCAGCCGGTAGGTCAGCATGACCATGCGGGGCAGGGAGGCGTAGGGGTTGTCCGTCCCCCGCCAGGTCTCCTTTGCCCGCTGCTCGTCGGAGTAGGTCCAGCTGAAAATCTGGTCCTCAATGAACTCGCCGCTGTTGAGGGCGCGGAATGGGGTGCCGGACAGGAACAGGTAGTGGCGGGTGGTGATGGGCAGGAAGGACTCGTTGTAGGCGTTGCCCGCCTCCTCCCGGCTGTATTTCTCCTGGTCGAAGTCCACGTCCTCCTCGTCCGGACGCTCGAACAGCTTGGCGGCGTTTTCCCGCCATGCGCCAAAGTGGTACTCGTCAAAAATGACCAGGTCCCAGCGCTCGGCGTGGATGAACTCGTTCTTTGCCTTGATACCGCCGCTCTCATTGGTGCCCAGCAGGTCCTGAAAGGAGCCGAACACCACGATGGGGCGGCCCTTGTCGGCGCGTGCGTACTGCTCGTCTATGTTGAGGCTGTTGTTGTGGGCGTCCTTGTTGGAGATGAACTGCCAGCCCTCAAAATCCACATGGTTCAGCAGATCGCTCCGCCAGGAGGACTCCACCACGGGCTTGAAGGTGAGGATCAGCACCCGCTTCAGGCCCATCGCCTTGGCCAGCTCGTAGGAGGCAAAGGTCTTGCCAAACCGCATTTTTGCGTTCCAGAGGAACTTGGGCGCGCGATGGGGCTCCTCGCGGGCCGCCCGGCGGTAGTAGTCCATGGTCGTCTGGACCGCGCGGGCCTGCTCGGGGCGCATCTGGAAGGACTGGGTGCGCTCCTCGGCGTTCTCCGTCCGGTCCCGCACGGCCAGGATGGCCGCCCGGACGGCCTCCGGGGTGCACTGGAACCACTCGTTGCGGTCCTGGCCGGCGTAGAGCTGCCGATAGCCCTTCCTGCGCAGGACCGCGTGGACGTCGTGGTCGGTAAAGCAGCTTCCGTCGGCGCGCATGGCGGACTCTGTGAGCAGGAGCTGATACTGCAGGCCGCTGGTGTGCAGCTGCTCGGCAATGCGCTGGTTCACGTCGGCGCGCCCGGTATAGCCCACCTTGATATAGCCCGCGTGGGATGCGACGCCGGGCAGCGCATAGGCGTAGATTGTCGGTACAATGTGGGGGCGCTGCTGAAAAAACTGCGGTTGCGTCATCGTGTGTTTCCTCTTCGTTTATATCATAGAGAGCCATTTTTGGACATGCTCAGGCGTGTTGACAATACATCCGCCGGGGATTCCGCCCCGCCGGTTCATGGGGTGGCGCACATAGGACAGCTTGTCCGGATCGGCCGGGAAATCGGACACCCGGGCCAGTCCCACCAGGTGCTCCTCCCTGGGGCGCCTGGAGTAGGTACACAGCAGCAGCGGAACATGGAGGGCGTCCCGCAGAAGGAAGAGGGGGTGCCAGGTGAACACGTCGCTGCGGTAGTACCTGGCCGGGTCGTAGGAGAAAATGGACTCCTTATTGGTGAAGCGGTTTTCGATGATTGCGGACACCGACGGCCGCTCCTGGAGGGAGACGAGGAATCCGTCGATGTTCCCGCCCCACTTCATGCCGGCCCCCTCCAGAAGCCGGTCAAAGTAGCTGCCGGCGGCCCGGGCCCGCAGCTGGGAGCGGTACTCCTTGGTCTGTACGGTCTGCTTGTGCCGGCGCCACCAGGCCAGAAACTCCGCCTCGCTCATCCGGACGTAGCCAGCGCAGGCGCAGGACAGGGCCCCGTCGGACCACACGGACTGAAGAGCGTACTGGTGAATGACGGGCTGCCCGTCGATCCGGAGGAAGAGGTAGAAGGGGAGGCCGAGCTCCTGGGCCAGGAGGCACGCCATACACGTGTTCCCATAATATCCGCACCGGTCCAGCAGCTGGAGAAGGGACTGGCCCTCCACCTCCTGCGGGCTCGCCTCATAGGCCTCCACGGCTGCGGTAAAGCGGTCCTCGGCATCCAGCAGCAGCCCGCCCAGCTCATAAATTCCGCAGGCCTGCGCGATTTCTGAGGAAAATGCGTGGGATTCCTCCACATTTCTCCGGCGCATGGTACCACCCTCCGTCATGACAATTTGGATTGCTGGAAGCTGCGGGGCCGCCCCTACAGCGGCGCGACAGCCTGTTCGATGGCCTGGATCTCCTTTTCCAAGAGCCCATAGGCCTGATAGAGCAGCTCGTCTGTCCAGGGGTGGGAAAAATCCTGGACGGGGACGTATGCGTAGGCCTTGGGCGGGTTGTCCTGGGTGGAGGTCTTGATGGCCACGAGATAGCGGAAAAATTTTGTGTGGATGTAGCTGATACAGTTTTCGGCCTCCTCCCTGGTGAAGGGCCTGTCCGGCGGAAGCGCAACCACATAGGTGTTGGAGCTGCAGGTGCCGGGCTCACTCAGCTTGGGCTTTCCGGTGACCCTGCCGCCCGGGTTTCCCGAGCGGGGGAGCAGGAGCTTGTACTGGAAAACCGCATCCGTGTTTCTGGGGATTCTGCCCGCCTCGATGTAGCACTCCCCGCCGTGGATGTAGACCTTGACGCCGTGGTCCGCATCCGGCGCGGATTTGACGGGGACGGTGTCCTTCCCGTCGGCGGTCTGAAGCCGGCCGTTCTCCTCGTCCAGCCAGTCCACCCGGGTGTGGAAGCCGAAAAAGCGGCCGGCGTGGAGGTAGGTGGAGAAGGAGGGCTCCTGCTTGGACAGCACCTTGTGGAGCACACTGACCTGGGTCTCATTCCGGATGAAGGTCTCCATGCCGGGCTCCAGCAGGGGCCGCTCGGACACCTCCACCTCCTGTCCCTGGTGGGAGAACACCTTGCAGAGGCCGGCGGAATCCCGGCACCACAGGAAATAGCACACGCCGCCCTTGATCTCCACCCCCGGGAAGCAGTCGGAGGCGTTGGGGTAGTCGTGGATCACCCGGATGTGGTCGTCGTGGAGCATGGTGTCCCGGAACGCGTCCAGGCCCCGCCCCCCGGCGAACCACCGCGCCGGGATAATCATGGACAGGTAGCGGGGCCGCAGCTTCTGGGCCTGCTGCACGAACTCGTGGTAAATGGGCAGCGCGCTGGCGGCGTTTCCGCCGTCAGAGAGCTGGTAGGGCGGGTTGCTGATGATGACGTCAAACTTCATATGGAAAATCTCCTCGGGGTTCTGCGCATGGATCCACTCATACGCGTGGGTTTCCAGGTCCTCCGCGCGCTCATACTGCGCCCTGGAGGCGCCGCAGAACACACATCGGCCGGTCTTCCCCCAGCTGTGGCTTATCCGGCGGTAGCGGATGTTCCCCTCCGCGGTGTCAAACTGGGTGATGGAGAACTGGCTGTTGGGGTATTTGGAGCAGTACAGGCTCCTCCGGGACAGCAGGCTGGTGAGCTCCGTGATGGAGATGCCGAACAGCTGCCGGTGAAAAATATGGTCCACAACCTGCTGCAGATGCCGCTCGAAGCGCTCCTCAGAGGGGTTCAGGGGAGTGCCCCGGCGCTTTTTCCCGGCCAGGACCTGGGCCCGCTCCTCGTAGTCCGGAATCCGGGCCCTCAGCAGGCGCTTGGCGATCTCCCGCAGGAAGATCCCGCTCTTGCACGCGGGGTCCAGAAAGGTGGTGTTCGGGTCGGCAAACAGCTCCTGCGGCAGCAGATCCAGCATGGCGTTGGCCACGTCGGGAGGGGTAAACACCTCGTCGCTGGAGAGGTTTGCCAGGCAGGTCAGCACGTCCGGGTTATAGAGTTTTTCAAACAGGTCAGGCAAAGCGCATCCCCCTCTCTCATGTCTCCTGCCCGGCGGGCTCCGCCTCTCCCAGGCGCCGGTAGTGGCAGACATACTCCTGGACAAAGGTCCCCTCTCCGTCTGAATTCCGGGCTGCGGCCCCGGGCGCCTCCTCGTCCAGCAGCTCGGCAAACGTGTAGTCCTTGCGGTGGAGGAAGGCGTTGTTCTGGGGGAAGGTCCACTCGGAAAAGACGATAGGGACCTTGGTGTCCTGCTGCGCCTCGTCCACGCAGCGGAGGGTCCGCGCGTTCCCGCACACGATATTCCGCTCCAGCACAAACCGCACCGCCCGGCGGGTGTCGTCGCTGCACTCCCGCCTGCAGACGGACCGGTAGGCCCGCTCCCAGATCTTGTAGAGCCGGCTGCGGCAGTGCGCGCAGTTGTCCGCCAGAATGTCCACGCCGTACAGGCTCCCCAGCGCCAGCAGGGAGTTCCGCTCCCAGTCGTAGGGGCTGCGCCGGTATTTCTCTTTCACAACCGCCAGCTTCCGCTGGAGGATTTCCGCCAGAAAATTTCCATCTCCGCATGCGGGCTCCAGAAAGCGGGAGTCAATGCGCAGGCACTCGTCAGATACCAGATCACACATGGCCCTGACCTCCCGCTCTCCGGTAAACACCTCGCCGTGGTCAGCCACCCGCTGCCTTGATTTGATTTGTGTCAACCAAACATCTTCCTCTCCGCGGTGAATTGATGGGATCACCCCCTGCAATTTTACCATCTCGTTGCGGCATTGTCTAACCTTTTCGTACGGAGCGGACGGGAGGCCCCGCCGGACAGGCGGCTCTTGTTCCTCCGGCCTGAGCGGGGCGCCAGGCCCATTTCCTTGGCCGCAGATGTGGTAGGACGCGGGCATTTGTGGTATCATAGCTGTAAAGCGGCTTGATACCGGCGAAATGATACAGTTCGTCATAGGGAGGCGCGGCCATGGGGAAGCGGTATGAATACGATGCAGTCATTCACGAGCTGCCGGAGAGCGGGGGCGCCTATGTGGCCTTCCCCTGGGACATCCGCAGCGAGTTCGGCAGAGGCCGCGTCAAGGTACACGCCGCCTTTGACGGTGTCCCCTATGAGGGCAGCATCGTCAACATGGGCCTGAAGCACGCGGATGGGACGGTCTGCTACCTCATCGGGATGCGGAAAAGCATACGGGTCCAGCTGGGCAAGGGGGAGGGCGACACCGTCCACATGGTCGTCCGGGAACGGGAGTGACAGCGGGGAGCTGTTGGAAAAAATCAGAAAATCCCCGCAATCCCCTTGCACCGGCCGGAAAAACAGGGTAGAATAGGGTCCAGCAGGCCAAGCGAGCCAAACCGTAAGGAGGTTTTTGAATATGGCTTTTTTGGATGAACTGAAGGACCGCGCCATGGATCTGGGGCGGGCCGGTGTGGCCAAATCCAAGCAGCTGGCTGAGATTACCCGGCTATCCCTGAACAATGCCAGCGAGGAGGACGCCATCAAGAAGGCGTACATGGAGATCGGCAAGCTCTACTATGCCGAGCGGGGCATGGCCCCTGAGGCCGCCTATACGGCCCTGTGTGAGAAGATCACCGCCGCCAAGATCAACATCGAGGAGAACAAGGCCCGTATTGACGAGCTGAAGGCTGAGGGGAACGTGTCTGACGCTGACATCCCCACAGTGGAGACAAATGTTCCGCCGGAGGAGCCGGCCTCCGAGGAGGAGCCCGGCAGCGACAAGCCCTAGGAATAGCGGAAATGCAGCAGCGCCCGCCGGAGCTCCGGCGGGCGCTGCTGTCTGTCGGCGGAATCAGCGATAGAACCAGTGGCTGCCGATGGTGACCACGTGGGTGCGGTTTTCCATGACCCAGTGGCTGGTGGCCAGGGCGGGGGCGAGAAAGTAGAGGCTCTCGCCGGCCACATTCACCCCTGACAGGCACAGGCGGGCCGCCTCCACGCTCTGCGCTGCTGGCTCGTGGTAGATAGTGCCGTTGCGTACCGGCGTGAACTGGCCGCCCCAGCGGTCGTCGAAGATGACCCCATAGATGGTGTTGGGGAAGTCGGGGGAAGCCACGCGGTTGAGTACCACATTGCCCACCGCGATCTGCCCCTCCAGGGGCTCACCCCGGCTCTCGGCGGAGATGATGCGGGAGAGCCAGTAGAGCGCGTCGTCCGGATCGCTTTCCGAGGCGCTTCCGGAGGTGCCGCTGGTCACCGACACCGAGCCGGTGACGCTGTCCCAGTAGACCGAGGCGCCCATGGCCTCCGCCAGTGCCCGTACCGGCACCATGGTCCGCCCGGACTGGAGGTGTACCCCGTGGGGGGCCGCCACCGCCCGGCCGTTGGAGAGTATGTAGGCATCGCCGGGCCGGGCGGTGACCTCCAGGCTGTCTGCTCGGATCACCGCCCGGTCGGTCTCCCAGGCCACGGAGGCGTCCGGCCGCAGGGCCTCCGCCACCGCGCGCAGGGGCACGTAGGTGGTGTTCTGGTGTACGTAGCTGCCGGCGGCCTCCACCGGTGCGCCGTTTACGGTCAGCGCCCCCGCTGGGGACGCGGCCACGGCGGCGGTGGTCAGGAGGGCGCCCACCACAGCCGCAGCAATCACGTTCTTCATGAGGTTCACAACCTTTCTCAGTTTTGTAACCAAATTGTAACCGCTCACGGGTCCCCCTGGCAAGGCACAATGTTTTCCTGACAGGCAAAGTTTTTTTATTTTCCCCCTTGACGAATTCCGAAAAAATGCTATAATAATCTACGTTGTCCGCTGGTTGGCGGACAAGAGTAGAGCACTCTGCCGTGGAGAGATGGCTGAGTTGGTCGAAGGCGCACGATTGGAAATCGTGTAGGCGTTGATAGCGTCTCGAGGGTTCGAATCCCTCTCTCTCCGCCAAATCCGCAATCCTTTGTGTTCAAAGGATTGCGGATTTTTTATTGTAAAAGAAAACCACCGGCGCTGCCGGTGGTTCCAAAAAGCTTTAGCTATGCGAAAAAAGTATCCTCCTTTG